>JBCDKU010000044.1:0-21496 GCA_038746265.1 Planctomycetota bacterium | reverse complement strand
GTAGCGCCGCGTGCCCGAGTAGCCCCGGTGGTACTTCACGTCGCCGCCGCCGTCCTGGTAGTCCTCGAGCCAGGACTCCTCGAACTCGGTGAACATCTGCTCGTAGGTCTTGCCCAGCGTGTTGTTGAGCACGTTGAGCCGCCCGCGGTGGGCCATGCCGAGCACGACCTCTTCCGCGTCGAGCTCGGTCGCGGTCTCAAGCAGCTGGTCGAGCAGCGGGATGAGGCTCTCCGAACCCTCGAGGCTGAACCGCTTCTCACCCGGGTAGCGCTTGCCGAGGAATCGCTCGAACATCTCCGAGCGCGTCAGCAGCTCGAGCAGGTGCTGCTTCTTCGCGCGGTCGAGCTCCAGACGGCCGCCCGCGGTCTCGAAACGCTCGAAGAGCCAGCCGCGGCGTTCCTCGTCCTCGATGTGCCCGAACTCGACGCCGATCGTCGAGCAGTAGATTGACTCGAGCCGGTCCACCAATTCGCGCAGCGTGACCTCGCCGTCGAAACCGACGCCGCTGCCATCAACCTTGCCGCCCAGGTCGTCACCCGAAAGGTTGTGGAACGCGAGGCTCAGCGATTCGGGCGGCTCGCGGTCGTCGCCGAAGGGATCGAGCTGGGCCGCGAGGTGCCCGTGCAGGCGGAAAGCACCGATCAGGTCATCGACGATCGCCTGGAAGTGGCTCGCCCGGCCCGCGGGCTGGCCCTTGGAGGGCGTGACCACTGCCTTGCCGTTGCTCGCCGCTTGGGCCGGCGCGCCGGAACTCGCCGAGGGGGCCCCGCTGCCGGGCAGCCGGAGCTCGCCCGCCTGCGCGAGGTCGAAGCCGAGGAAGAACATCCGCTCCTCGCCGGAGAGCGAGTCGGGGTCCTGCTGGAAGCGCTGGTAGAGCTCATCGACGTAGTCGGCGCTCCACCCGTTGATCGACGGCCGTGTGGGCCGCGGGGCTGTCGTCACGATCGACCTCGCCTCATCGAGGCTTACGGGTCACATCTCGTCGCCCGGCCCGGCCGACCGGGCCGAAGGAACCGGATCCTACACCTCTCTTCGATCCCGTGGGCAGGCCCTCCCCACTTTCGCGGGTCCAAAACCGCGATTCTGCACACAACAGCCGCGATCGCCCACCAATCCCGGCGATCAGCCGAACCGGCCCGTCACGTACTGTTCGGTCTCGGCAAGCCGCGGCCGCCCGAAGATCGAGGGCGTGGGCCCGTACTCCACGAGCCTCCCGAGGTACATGAAGGCCGTGAAGTGGCTCACCCGGGCCGCCTGCTGCATGTTGTGGGTCACGATCAGGACGGTGTACCGTGACGAGATCTCGTCGATCAGCTCCTCGATGCGGGCGGTCGCGATCGGGTCGAGGGCCGAGCAGGGCTCATCCAGAAGCAGGACCTCGGGGTCCGCGACGATCGCCCGCGCGATGCAGAGCCGCTGCTGCTGGCCTCCGGACATCCCAAGCGCGGCCTGGTCGAGCCGGTCCTTGACCTCGTCCCACAGGGCCGCGCCCTCGAGGGCCCGCTGGCAGGCGTCGCGGAGGACCGACCGTCGCCGCTCGCCGTCGATCCGCAGCGGGTAGACGACGTTCTCGAAGATCGTCATCGGGAAAGGGTTGGGCTTCTGGAAGACCATCCCGAGCCTCTTGCGGAGCTCGATGACGTCCACGCGGGGCTCGTATATTCCCTCACCCGCGAGCCGCATCGCGCCGCCCGTGCGGACACCCTCGACCAGGTCGTTCAGGCGGTTCACGCTCCGAAGGAGCGTGCTCTTGCCGCAACCGGAGGGGCCGATCAGCGCGGTGACCTTGCCCTTGGGGACGCGCATCGAGACGTCCCAGAGCGCGCGGGCGTCGCCGTACCACAGGCTGAAGTCGTCGATCTCGAGGATCGCCTCGCCCGCGCGGGTCTCGTCGTGGACGGCCGACTCGAAGTGCTCGCCGCGCCGGATGGCGTCGAGGGCCGAGGATTCCGTGTTGACTCCGCTTTCCGCCATCCGGGCCTCCTCCGTCAGACCGCCGAACTCGTGAGCTTCTGCCGCAGCTTGCCGCGGAGCCAGACCGCGAACACGTTCATCGTCACCACGATCAGGATCAGGAGCAGCGTCGTGGTCCAGACCAGGGGCAGGGTCGCGTCCACGTCGGGCGCCTGGAAGCCCAGGTTGAAGACGTGGTAGCCCAGGTGCATGAACGTCCGGTCGCCGTGCAGGAAGGGGGCCTCGAGCGACACGGGTGACTCGGGCGCGAGGTTGACCGCGCCGACGAGGATCAGGGGCGCGACCTCGCCCGCGCCGCGGGCCATCGCGAGGATCGCCCCGGTGATCACGCCCGGCATCGCCGCCGGCAGCACGATCCGCCGGATCGTCTGCCACCGGCTCGCGCCGCACCCGTAGCTGCCCTCGCGCATCGATCCGGGGACAGCCGCGATCGCTTCCTCGGTCGCGACGATCACAACGGGCAGCGTGAGCAGGGCGAGCGTGAGCGCGGCCCACAGGATGCCCTTCGAGCCGAACGTCGAGCGCTCGGGGAGTTTCTCACTGAAGAAGCCGCCGAAGTAAGGCGTCGTCCAGACCGCCGCGATCAGCGCGACCACCGCCCCGAGCGCGAGCACGCCCGCGAGCTTGCCGGCGATCTGCTTTGCGCCGGGCTTGGAGGCCCACGCGGCGCACGCGCCCGCGAGGAACAGCATCGCCGCGAACACGGACAAGAGCCCCCACCACGACCCGCGCGGCAGCGCCGCCGCCCCGGACCCGCCGTCGATGTAGCCGCCCAAGAGATAGCAGAAGAACCCGAGCCCGAACATGCCGTAGACGATGCTGGGCACGCCCGCGAGGTTGTTGATCGCGATCCGGACCGCGCTGGTGAGCACGCCCTGCTTGGCGTACTCCCGCATGTACAGCGCCGTGACAACACCGAGCGGCACCACACCGACCACGAGCAGCAGGGTCAGCGTGACAGTGCCAACGATCACGGGGAACACGCCGCCCTCGCCCGACGCGAGCGGCGTCCCGCTCAGGAACGCGCCCCAGCGTTCGAAATACAGCCCGAGCTTGCCGCCGAAGCCCAGCGTGTTGAGGCGCGTGACGCGGGTCGCCTGGCTCACCCGCATGGGCTCGTCGGGCTCGGTCGCGCCGCGCGGCGAGAGCCGGTCCTGCTCCCCCACTTCGCGCACGACGAGCCGGTACCGGTCGTCTTCTGCGCGCAGCTCCGCGAGCCGCTCACCAAGCTCGGCGCGTTCTGATTCGAGCGATGTCTGCCGCTCGTCGAGGGCCGCGAGACGCTGCTCGGCGGTCTCCGCCGAGATCGCCCGACCGCTCCACGGATGCTCGAGCCACGCCGCGGATCCGCACAGCACCACGACGGCCACGAGCAGCCAGCGGAGCGTGGGCGTCCCGATCCGCACGACACCGAACCCCGCCGTGAGCCCGCCGACCACGACCGCCGCGAACGCCCACATCGGGAGCGACGTTTCCGACGCAGGGTCGATCGCCGCCCGTCGGTTGATTTCCTCGCGAGCAAAGCCGATCGACTCGAGCCGCCGCGCGACGCGGCCCAGATCCTCGCGGCCGATGCGTTCGATCCGGGAGCGCCGATCGGAGCCGTCACTGATCGCCGCGTCCAGCTCGGCGAGCAACTCGTCGCCCTCGACCGTCCGCACCACCTCGCCCGATTCATCGAGTTCCGTGAGCGCCTCGACGCGCCCGAGGAACGCGCCCTGCGCGACGCGCTCGACCAGCGCCGCCCACTCGGGCCGCTCGCGCGACACGATCTGCGTCTCGAAGACATCCCGCTGCGAGTCCTGCCCGAAGATCCGGTTGCTCACCCGCAGGCGAACCCGCGTCGTCGCGCCACCCTCGGGCGTCTCGGCCGCCTCGACGCCCATGGGCTGCGCAAGCAGCACCTCGCCCGACGCCAGCTCGATCCGATCGACCGGGCGGGGCCAGAACGTGCGGCCGCCCTGCCACAGGATCAGCGCGAGCATCCCCACGATCAGCGCGAGGCACACCACCAGCGACGCGCCCATGAGCCACACCGCGGGCTCGCCGCGTGCACCGGACGGTGTCTTTCTCTCGTGGGCACTCACAGCGCGGCGCTCCTCTTGCGGAACCGCTGCCGCACGATCTCGGCGGTCGTGTTCACGATCAGCGTCAGCAGGAACAGCACCAGCCCGCACAGGAAGAGCACGCGGTAGTGCGTCCCGCCCCGCGCGACCTCGGGCAGCTCGACCGCGATGTTGGCCGCGAGCGTGCGGACACCGCTGAAGATGTTCCATTCCATGAGCGGCGTGTTGCCCGTCGCCATCAGCACGATCATCGTCTCACCGACCGCGCGGCCCAGCCCGACCATGCAGGCCGAGAACACACCCGAGGTCGCGACCGGCAGGACGACGCGGGTCGCCGTCTGCCAGGGCGTCGCGCCACAGCCGAGCGAGGCCGCCCGCAGGCCCTCGGGCACCGCGCGCATCGCGTCCTCGGAGATCGTGTAGATGATCGGGATCACCGCGAATCCCATCACGATGCCCACGACGAGCGTGTTGCGCTGGAAGAAGTTCGGGGGCTCGCCCGAACCGAAGATCGTCGAGCGTGTGTCGAGACCGACGTAGCTGAACATCCAGCCGAGAAGCCCCGCGATCGAGGCCGCGATCGCGAGCTGCCAGAGCGAGCGGATCAGCCCCACGCCGGCGGCCCGCGGGCCCTCGCCGTCCACGAATCGCTCCCAGAACCGCGACCCGAGCCGCCCCTCGACGAGCGTGACCACCAGCGCCGCGACGGGCAGCAGCGCGATGAGCCAGCCGGGGTAGGCCGGCGAGTTCGTGTTCTCGAGCCACAGCCGGAACGACCCGGACTCGGCGAACAGCGCCGACTCGATCGCCGGTCCGGCGATCGCCGCGACGACCGTCGCACCGAAGAGGATCACCGCGATCAGTGCGAGACGGGCAACGGTTCTCACGCGGCGGCTCACGTCGGGCGGCACCGCGCGCCACGCCTGCGCGCAGAAAACGACCGCGACCGGAGCCGCGAGGAGCCACGTGACGAAGCCAGGCAGGTTGTCACGCATCCACGGCGCGACGACCATCGCGGCGATGAACCCGAGCACGACCGAGGGTAGCGACGCCATCAGCTCGATAACCGGCTTGACGACCCGCCGTGCGTTGGGGTGCATGAACTCGCTGGTGTAGAGCGCCGCGAGCACCGCGAGCGGGGCGGCGATCACCATCGCGACGACCGTCGCCTTGAGCGTGCCCCAGACCAGCGGGATCAGGCTGAGCTTGGGCTCGGAACGGATCGCACCCTCCGCCTGGTAGACGTAGGTCGGCTCGTCGTACGCCTCGTAGTGCACCTTGCCGAAGAGCGACGACCAGCTCGCCTCCGGGTGAGCGGGGTCGATCTGGGCGATCGCGAGATCGCGATCGAGCGTGACACTCGCCACGGATTCCAGGTCGGGCGACGGCGCGACAAGCACCGTGGAGCGCTCAGCGAGCTTTGTCCGCACCACGACCTTCGCGCTCGTCGTGTTCCAGAGGACGACCGGCCCCCCATCGATCGACACCGCGACCGTCCGTTCGCGCTCGCTCGGCTGGATGTTGAGGATGGCATCGGTGCCGAGCTTCGCTCGGTGCGCGAGCACGAACCGGCGACCATCGCTGGCACCCTCGGTCGTGCTTTCGACCGGCAGGTAGACGCGGACGCTTCCCTCGAGGTCGCCGACGATCACCGATCGCCCGCCGAGCGCCATCCGCGCGGCCATGATCGATTCGCCCCAACTCGAACGCTCGATCACTTCCCAGCCATCGTCGCGTTGCAACAACCGATGCGCACGGCCGTCGTAGTAGACGGCCATCAGGCCGTCTGCTCCACCCAACGGCAGGAGGTACCGCGGGTTCAGCTCGTCCTCAGCGAACGCGATTGCAGTCGCACGGACGTTGATCGACGCGGGCCCCCGGAAGCTCCGCCGCTCGCTGATCTCGGCGACGATCGCTTCGTTCTCGCGCAGTATGGTTGCGACCCGCGAACGCCCCGAACCCGCGGCGGCGGCGATGCGGCCGACCGGGCCCTCGCCCACGCCGATCTCGACCGGCGCGGCGAACTCGAGCGTCAGGTCGCGGGCATACCAGCCCTGCTCGCCCTCGGCTTCGCGCCAGATCAAGATGAGATCGCCCCGGAGCCCGGACCGACGCGCGACCGACGCGAGCGCGGCCCGCGTGTCGTCGTCCAGAGCCGTCCTTCGTTCGCCCGGCGTCATCGCGCGAACGTCGTCGGGGAGCAACTCAACACGCAGCGGCGCGGTGCCCGTCTCGATCGTGCCCTGGGTGAGACGGCCGTCGTTGGTCGCGAGTGTGACCACGCCCGCGGTGACATCGAAGTGTGCGGCCGAGACGGACTCGACGCCTTCGGCGATCGGAACGCGGGCCATGACGCGGTCCGCGTGATCCGCGCCGCCGTGGTCTTCGGCATCGATCACGGCGAGCGTGCCGTCCTCGCCGAGCGTCATGACGACGCCGTCTCGGTTGAGCAGCAGCTTGGGCTCGCCGACGTCCGTCGCGAGGACCGCGGTGCCCTCGACCGTGCCGGGAAGCAGGAGCGGCGCGGCCGACTGGAACAGGAACACGCAGATCCCGAGCATCGCGGCGAGCACGAGGAGCCCGCCGCCGCGGATGATGCCGGCCGCCGCGCGGTCCTTCACGCGGACCATCGGGCTGGTCTTGCGCACGCGCGGACGCTCCGGTCGTCCGGCCAAGGCCTGCATCTGCTGATCGGAAAGATCGTCCACCCGCGAGCGTCCCCCACGCGGCCGATCCACTCAGGACCCGGCGCCGCTCTCTCGATCGGGCACAGGGTAGGGGATCGGGCAGCCGGATCCGAGCACCGCCCGGATCACGGGGACAAGGTCGTCGGGGGTCCTCTGCGGCGGGGATCTTGCGGCGGGGATTAGAAATCGGGCACGATGCCGACGTACTCAAGCTGCTCGCGGGCGAGATCCGCGGAGACCGGGTACGCGCCGTCCTGCGCGACCACGTTCTGGCCCTCGCGGGTGAAGATCATCTCGATGAACCGGCGGCGGAGCGTGTCGAGCTCGTCCCGCGGGTCGAACGCCACGTAGAGCCACAGCGGGCGGGCGAAGGGGTAGTTGCCCGTCTCCGCATGCTCCTGGGTGGGGAGGAAGGCCGCGTCGTTCTTCGTGAACTTCACCGGCACGATCTTCACGCCCGCGACGCTGAACCCAGCGCCCGAGTAGCCAAGCCCGTACGGATCACGCGAGATCGCGTTGACGACGCCCGACGAGCCCGGGTTGTCCGAGACCTGCGGGCGGTAGTCCACGCCGCCAAGCGCTTCTTCCTTGAAGTACTTGTACGTGCCCGAGGCGGAGTTGCGGCCGTAGAGCGAGACGGGCCGATCGCGGTAGTTCGCCTCGGTGACGCCCAGATCGCCCCACGTCACGTTGCTCGGGCCCGCGACGCTGAAGGCGTCGGCGAGCTGATCGACCGAGATCGACTCGATCGGGTTGTCCGCGTGCACGAAGATCGCGATGCAGTCGATCGAGACAATGAGCGGCGTCGGCTCGAACCCGCGGGCCGCGGCGAACTGGGCGATTTCTTCGGGGTCCATCGCACGCGACATCGGTCCGAACTGGGCCTGGTTGGCGATCAATGCGGGCGGTGCGGTGCTCGAGCCCTTGCCCTCGGCCGACGCCTGGACGGCCGGGTAGGTCTCTTGGAAGAGCTGGAACCACTGGTTCATCAGATTGAGCATCGTGTCCGAGCCGATGCTCGTGAGCTGCCCATTGACCGCGCCCTGCTGCTCGAAACGGGGCAACTCGGGATCGATCACGATCTGCTGGGCCGATGCCGGGGCAACCAGCGTGAGAGCCGAGAGTGCTGACAGAGCAACGCCGATGAGACGGGCGGAAACTGAGCGGTGCCGCATGTGGATCTCTTTCCCTTCGGGGTGTCCGGGATCGGGCCGACCGGACCTGAAGACGCGTAGCCGAGACAAAGACGGCCCGCCTGCACATGCGCAAGCGGGCCGCGTCAGGACATCAGTTTAGCCGCAGGGATCGCTCGATCCCGGCTGCGGGCTGCGTGCAAACCGGTCTCAGCGGGTCTCAGCCGGGCTCAGCCCTCGGCGGCGAGGGCGTCGGCGATCGCCTTCTTGAGCTTGTCGCTATCGGGGCGGACGCCGGACTCAAACTTCGCGATGACCTCGCCCTTGCGGTTCACGAGGTACTTGGTGAAGTTCCAGCGCGGGGCGCCGTCCGAGGCCTCGGCGAGCTTCTGATAGAGCGGGTGGGCGTCGTCGCCTTTCACCGAAATCTTTGCGAACATCGGGAAGGTCACGCTGAACCGCGACTCGCAGAACTCGAGGATCTCGGAGTTCGAGCCCGGCTCCTGGCGGCCGAAGTTGTTGGCCGGGAAACCCATAATGACGAGCCCGTCGTCCTTGTGCTCCTCGTAGAGCGCCTGCAGGCCCTCGTACTGCGGGGTGTAGCCGCACTTGCTGGCGACGTTGACCATGAGCAGGACCTTGCCCTTGTAGTCCTCAAGCGACTCGGTCTCGCCCTCGATCCGCTCCATCTCGTGGTCCAGCACGTACTTGGACGACGGCTCGTCGGCCGCGCCCTGCGACGCGAGCGGCGCGGCGGCAAGCAGACCCGAGAGAACAAGAACCAGGCTCATGAGCATCGACATCGCAATCTCCTTCGATTTCGTGTGCGTTCGCGGCAGCGGCGCGGCGACCGCGCGGCATCCTCCGCAGGTTCGAACGATACTCCCGCTAGGATTCTTCCGATGCACCTTCTGAAACGCACTGTTCGGTGCACCTTCGACACCGCGAGCCCATCTGTCCGGGGCGTGAACGGGTACGGTGGCAAGCCCGCGATGGCGGGGCTGGGCCGCTATTACGAGTTCGAGGTCGCGTGCGCAGGCGAGCCGGACCCCGCGACCGGGTATCTGATCAACATCAAGGACATCGACGACACGGTCCGGGGCGTGCTCCCGGACACGGTGTCGAAGTGGATCGCCGAGGGCGATCCGCGGCCGCCGACGGCGGTGTGCGCACAGCTGCGGTCGTCGGTCGCCGGGGCGCTCGAGCCGGTGCGGTTGGTCTCGCTCCGGTGGGGCTTCAGCCCGACATTCTCGATCGAGGTGGACGACATGACGACGACGGCGATCCTCCGGCAGCGGTTCGATTTCGCGGCCGCCCATCGGCTTCACGTCCCGGACCTGAGCGACGAGGACAACCGCTCGATGTTCGGGAAGTGCAACAACCCGAACGGGCACGGGCACAACTACCAGGTCGAGCCCGCGGTGCGGGTGCCGCTGGACGGGTCGCTCACGCTCGACCGGCTCGAGCGGCTCACCGACGAGACGGTCATCGAGCGATTCGACCACAAGCACCTCAACGAGGACACCGCCGAGTTCGGGCCGGACGGGGTGAACCCCTCGGTCGAGAACATCGCCCGCGTCTGCTACGAGCTGCTCGCGCCGGTGATCGAGGACGCGGGCGGGACGCTCGAATCGATGACGGTCTGGGAGACGGACCGCACGTGCTGCGCGTATTCGCCCGGCAACGGCTGACCGGCTAGTCTCGCGAGCCTTGAGAGAAGCCGACCGCATCCTGATCATCCGGCCCAGCGCGCTGGGCGATGTCTGCCGGTCTGTGCCGGTGCTGGTGAGCCTCAAGAAGCGCTTCCCGGCCGCCCGGATCGACTGGATGGTGCAGGACGCGTTCATCCCGGCGATCGAGCACCACCCCGACCTGCACCGCGCGATCCCCTTCCCACGCAGCAAGCTCGCCAAGGACCTGCTGCGGTTCAAGCCCGGCTCCCTGCTGGCGTTCATCGGCGAGCTGCGGCGCGGGCGGTACGACCTCGTGATCGACGCGCAGGGGCTGTTCCGGTCGGGCTTTTTCAGCGTCTCGACGGGGGCCCGCAAACGGATCGGCGACCGGTCGGGGCGTGAAGCAGGGTGGCTCTTTGCGACCCGGACCGTGCGCACGGATCCGCGGTCGCACACGGTGGACCGGATGCTCGAGCTTGTGCGCGCAGCCGGGGCAGAACCGGTCCGCGACCTTCGGCTCTACACGAACAACCGGCAGCGGGTCGAGGCCGAGGCGCAGCTGGGTCCGCGGTTCGCGCGGCCGATCGTGATCGCCCCGACGAGCCGGTGGGCGGCGAAGCGGTGGCCCGCGTCGCGGTTCGTCGAGCTCACGCGCGCCCTGCTTGCGCGGACGCCGCACCCGATCGTGATCGTGGGCGGGCCGGGCGAACGGGAGCAGTGCGAGCCGCTGCTGGAGCTCGCGCGGCACGAGCCGCGGGTGCTGGATCTGGTCGGCGAGACCAGCGTGGGCGGGCTGCTCGCGGTGATCGAGCGGGCTCGGCTCGTCATCGCGAACGACTCGGCCGCGCTGCACATGGCGGTCGGCTTCGACCGCCCGATCGTCGCGATCTTCGGCCCGACCGAGATCGACGAGGTCGGGCCCTACAGCCGCGCCGCGGACGTCATCCAGCGGGCGGATCCGGGGTGCATGAATCACAAACGCGACGAGAACGCCCGCGTGATGCGGGCGATCCCGTCGCGTGAGGTTGTGGTCACGTGTCTGGAGCGTCTCCACTCGGGGTCTTAGCGACGGCGACGCGAGGCGGCGAGGCCGAACACGCCGAACGCCGCGGCGCCGGCGGGGGTCGGGATCACGAAGTTATACGTGGTGGCCTCCGAGCCCGCGAAGCCGAGCGTGATGCGGTCGGCGAAGCCCTCGTAGTTGCCGACAGACGAGCCGACACCGACGTTGAAGCCGAAGACGATCGCGCCGGGGTTGATGAAGCTGATGAGGCTCGAGAGGTCCTGCGCGGAGTTCGAGCCGGCGATCAGGTTGCCGCCCGCGTCGAAGATGCCGCGGCCGAAGCCCGAGGTGAAGGCGTACACACGGCTCGCGGACGAGCCGAAGAAGTCGCCCTCGTAGGTCGTGTTGAGCGAGCCCGAGCCGGCGACGAACTGGCGGTCGGCCGACGACTGCTCGCCGTCTTCCCAGGTGAGGCTGATGACGCGGTCATCGCCCGTGCCGAACGTGGCGTCTGCGCCGAAGTCGAAGACGGAAAGGCGGAGAGCCGGCGCCTGCGCGGTGGCGACGGTCGGGCCTTCCTGGGTCGTGGTCCACTGGAAGTTAAAGACGTTGAGGTCGGCGAGGTTGCCGAGCGACGCGTCGCTCGAGAGGCCGTAGCGGGTGCGGTCGCCGCCGATGAAGACCGCGCCGTCGCCGTCGAGGAGGGTGGTCGCCTGGATGCCGGACGAGCCGCCGCCCGAGTTGCCTGAGGATTCGAAGCCGAGGGCGGCCTCGTTGGTCGGGTTGACCTCCACGACGGTCTGAGCGAGACCGACGGAGGCCGTGAGCGCGGTGATAGCAAGCGTGGTGAGCGTCTTCATCTCGTTCTCCTTGCGGCTTTCGCCGCAGTTGGTCGAGCCGGCCGGAGCTCGCTGGGGACGTCCCCGAGCTTGCACCGACCCGCCGGGGACTCTATCGAGATGCGCTCGTGCGATGGATGCGGGACGCGTGACGCGACGCGAATTCGCGTTTGATTCGCTGATTATCGGCAGATGACACCGATACCGGCACCACCGATTCGGGCGATGTCCGGCTCCGCGTTCTCAGGCGTTGTCTGAACCTACGCCGTCGCCGCACCCGCGTTGGCGTGAGCGAACTCCTTCATGAAGCTCACGAGCGCCTCGGCGCCGGCCTTCGGGAAGGCGTTGTACATGCTCGCGCGCATGCCGCCGATCGAGCGGTGGCCCTTGAGCTCGCGCATGCCCTTCTCGGTCGCCTCGGCCACAAACTGCTTGTCGAGTTCGGGCGTCGGGCACTTGAAGGTCACGTTCATCATCGAGCGGGACTCGACCTGGGCGTGCGGGATGTAGAAGTCCTGGCTGTCGAGGAAGTCGTAGACGACCTTGGCCTTCTCCTCGTTGCGCTGCTGCATGGCCTCGAGGCCGCCCTCAGCGAGGATCCACTTGAAGACCTGGCCCATGAGGTACACGGCGAACGTGGGCGGCGTGTTGTAGCGGCCTTCCTTCGTCGCGTGGTTCTGGAACTTCATCATCTCGGGCAGCGGACGAACCGGCTCGAGCAGGTCCTTGCGGCAGATCAGCAGCGTCGCGCCGGCAGGACCCAGGTTCTTCTGCGCACCGGCGTAGATCAGACCGTACTTCGAGACATCGATCGGCTTCGAGTAAATGTTGCTCGACGCGTCGCACACGAGGAACGAGTCGCCCGGGGGCGTGGGCTCGTTCTGGAACTCGGTGCCCATGATCGTGTTGTTGGAGGTGAAATGCACGTAGACGGGGTTGTCCGAGTGCTTGACCTGGTCGCCCGTCGGGATGTGGTTGAAGTTGTCGTCCTTGGACGAGCCGCAGATGTGGCAGGTGCCGTAGTGCGGTACTTCCCTGATCGAGTCCTTGGCCCACTTGCCGGTCTCGAAGTAGTCGGCGGTGCGGTCCGCGGGGAGGAAGTTGGCAGGGACGAAGTAGCACTGGCTCGTCGCGCCGCCCTGCATCCAGAAGATCTCGTAGTTGTCGGGGATGTTGCCGACCGCGCGGCAGTCGGCGAGCGTCTCCTCGGTGATGCGGTCGAACTCCTTGCCGCGGTGGCTCAGCTCGAGGCAGCCCATGCCCGAGCCGAAGACGTCCATGACGTCCTGCTGGGCCTGCTTGAGGACGGGCTCGGGGAGCGTCGCGGGGCCCGCCGAGAAGTTGAAGACGCGATCAGCCATGGCACACTCCCTTTCTTACAAACCACCGCGGAACCACGGGTTTGATTCTAGTTCGATGGGGCCTCAAACGCCGTTGACGCAGTGCTTGAAGCTACCCTCGTCCTTAAACTGCTTGACGATCGCGACCACCTCTTCGGCGACCGCGAGCTGGGCTTGGTCGGTCGAGGCGCCGCAGTGGTGGCTGTTGTAGATCCCGGCCGGGCCCGCGAGCGGGGTGTTCCACTCACCCTCCTTGAAGCTGGGCTGGTCTTGGTAGACGTCCACCGCGGCCCGGATCTTGCCCGACTCGACGGCGGCGACGAGGGCCGCCTCATCGACGATCTCGCCGCGGCTGGTGTTGACGAAGTACGCGCCGTCGGCCATCGCGGCAAAGAAGCCCGGGCCGCACAGGCCCTTGGTCTCGGGCGTGGCGGCGACATGGACGCTGACCGCGTCCATGTGGGGTAGGGTCTGCTCGATCGCCTCGCGGGTGAACGGGATCCAGTTGCAGCCCATCGCGGTCGCCTGGGCCTCGGTGAGGTTGCGGGACTGGGCGGTGATCTGCATGCCGAACGCCTGGGCGCGCTTGATGACCTCGAGGCCGATCGCGCCGGTCCCGATGATGAGCAGCTTGCGGCCCTTGAGGCCCTTGGCAACGCCGAAGCCCTTCTTGTCCCAGCGGCCGCCCCGCAGGTCGATGGTCTGATCGACGAGGCGGCGGTCAAGGCTGATGAGGTGCCCGATCGTGACCTCGGCGACCGCGACCGCGTTCATGCCGGGGCAGTTCGAGACGCCGATGCCCTTGGTGGCGGCGTAGGCGTGGTCGATGTTGTCGTAGCCCGACCCGGCGCGGACGACGAGTTTGATCGAGTCCTCGGCCTGCTTGATCGCGGGCTCGCGGAACTTGGTCGAGCGGACCACGACAACCGCGGGCTTGAGCTCCGCGACGGCGGCACCGATGGTGTCGGGGTCGAGATCGGGCTGGCTGCTGACCTCGCAACCGATCTCTTTCAGGCCGTCGAGGGCTTCTTTCTCGATCTTGTCCGCGACGAGCACCTTCATTCCGCAGCCCTCCCGGCCGGGCGGGTTGAGGTGGCTCCCGGCGCGTGCCGGAAATGTAGTCAGCCGTGCATGGCTGTGGACACCGCGCGGACCTCGGATTTCAGGGTTGGCGGATCCGCGGGAAGATCTCCGCGCCGTCGAAATCGATGCCCTTGAGCCCGCCGCGGGTGTAGCGGTAATAGCCCGGGAACTCTTCCTCGCGTCCCTCGATGCCCCAATACATGGGCTCGGGGGAGCCGGGATTCTGGGGATCCATACCCGGGTTGGAGTCTTCGGTCGCGCGGTTCGAAACGGACGCGTCAAAGAAGAGCACGGGCTGCTTGGCGTCGGGCAGGAAGTAGGGCTTTTGCGTCTTGCCGTGGTGCCGATCGGTGTTGTCCGACATGTGGACCTTGCTCGACGGGTAGACGACCTCGCGATAGAAGCGGGCGCGGTTGTAGACGGCGTTGTTGCCCGAGAGCGCGTCCACCACCATGCCGCCCTCGATGCTGAAGGTGGTGTCGAAGCTCGAGCCGTCCTGAGAGATCGCGCCGACACCAAGGTCGGCCGAGTCCACGCTGTAGGTCACGGGCACGACCTGGTAGCTCGACTGATGCCGGTTGCGCCGCTCGATTTCCCTCGATTGCACCTGCGACCACGGCTCAGCCCGGCGATCGACTCGGACGATGTCATCGGGACAAACCGTTGTGGGGCTGTCGAGCTGACCGGATAGATAGTCGGTCAGCACGAGGTGCGAGTAGAAATGATGCGGATGAAGGCTGACCTCGGCCTCCTCGGGCCACGGCTCGGTGATGCCGCGGCCTTCCTTGATGAGGAAGATCGTCTGGAGCTGCACCGCCCGCTGATCGGTGGGCGCGAGCCACTCGCTTGCCTGCCCCGGGCCCAGCGTGCCGAACTGCTGGATGGGGCCGAAGAGCCCCTGGCGCCCGGCGTTGGGGCGCCACCAGAGCCGGAAGATCTCCTCGCGATTGTCGTCCGCGTACACGGCGGCGGCCGTCCCGAGCGACCGAAGGTTCGCGGAGCACACCGCGAGCCTTGCGGAACGTCTTGCCTGACCGAGCGCGGGCAGCAGGATCGAGATCAGCACCGCGATAATCGCGATGACCACAAGAAGCTCGATGAGCGTGAAGGCTCTGTGTCTGCTGCGGTGCGAGCTGTCGGTCGAGAGGAGCACGGGGCCGATCTCCTTCTGCAGTTCTGATTCCTGATCCTCGCGGAAAGAACACCGCGATGCAAGCGAAACGGGAGCGGAATCCTCCCGGATGAATCGCGTCGGATCACAAATCATTTCGCGGAATCGGGCTGTTCGGTTGCGATCTGGGCCGGATCGTTCCGAATCGGCCTCGAGACGAGCTGCGTTCTCAGGGGATCGCTCTCAAGCGGAGCCGCTCGGCCCGCTTGCGGACCATCTCGAGGAGCTTGGTGTCGTCCTCGCCGAGACCCGACTTCTTATCCGCGGCTTCGAGCAGCTTGATCGCCTCATCGACACCCTCGATCGTGCCGAGATCGACGAGCTCGAACACGCGGTCACGCAGCGTGGGCTCTGATGGCTCGGGTTTGATCAACTCTTCAACCACAGGCTCCGGTTCTGGCTGTGTTCGCGCGGCCGGTGTCTCGGTGTTCGGTGCCGGTGATTCGGCTGTATCGGTCTCGGCCGGAACGGACGGTTCGTCTGGAGTCGCTGCGGGACGCTGGGCGACCAGAACCACCGCGGTCGCCCATCCCGCGATCGCCACAAGCAGACACGCGGCGAGCGCAAACTGACGGCCGCTTGAGTTTCGCCTGCGGGCTGGCGCAGCATCAACCGTCACGTCGCCCGCGGCATCGACGGGATCTTCGGATGTCGGTCCGATGCCGGCGGTCTCTGCTGTGGTCGGCGGCGCGCTGAACGAATCGTCCTCGTGATAAACGGCGGTCGGCGGCGGCTGCTGTACTTGCGGAGCACCCTGCACGACAGGCCGGCTCGGTGCAGGGCCTAGCCCAGCGAACTGCCGGACCGGCTGCAAACCGAGGTGCTGGCGATCGCGGTCGAACTGCAGCGGCGTGCCGCACGCGGCGCAGAGGTACGCGTCGTCCGTGACCTCCTCGCCGCAGCAGTGGCACGCGCCGAAAAGCTCGGCGACGCCCGGTGTCCACTTGGCGAGCGTCCAGAACTGGTGCGTCGTCGGCCCGCGCAGGATCGTGTCGGGCGTGATCTTGCCGCGGCGGGCGAGGCGGGCGATGGTCTCGAAGCTCGCGCCCGGTCGGTGCGGGTGCTCGGGGTCGCGGACGTACCACGGGCCCATGCTGTTCTGGGTTGCCTGCCGCGAGAGCGGGTCGAAGCGTCCGCCGCAGGAGCCGCAAGGGGTGCCGCTCGGGCCGATCTCGCCGCAGTAGGGGCAGACGATCCGCGCTGTCGGAGCCGGGGCGGGCTGGGGTGTCGCCGCATGTTTGGCTGGCGCTTGGGCGTCCTGCCCGGCCGTATGGGTCATACCGAACGCTACGCACGGCAGCGCTTTGCGGATCGGGTCGCCGGTAGGCTCGGGGCGATGAACAAAGAGCGAATCCTGGCCCTGCTATCGGTGGTCGTGCTCTCGGGCTGTGCCGGCACGGCGTCCGACCGATCGGGACCGACTGGCGACACCACGACCCGCATGGAGCGGCCCGCGTCCGCCCCGCTGCTCGTGAACGGGCGGCCGATCGGTTGGGACGTGCTCACCCCGCTGCTGTCCGAGGCCGCGGGTGCCGCGGTCGCGGAGGAAGCGGCGCTCGATGCGTTGCTCGCGCGCGAGCTGCAGCGGCGCGGGGTTGAGCTCACGGCGGAGCAGATCGACGCGGAACGGGATCGGTTCTCGATGTCGCTCGGATCCGCGTCGCCCGCGTTGCTCGAGCAGCTGCGGCGGCGTCGCGGGCTCGGGCCCGTACGGTTCGACGCGCTGCTCCGCAGGAACGCGGCGCTGCGGCTGCTGACGGCCGGACGGGCGGAGGTCACCGAGGAGGATGTCCGGCTCGCCCACGCCGTGACGCACGGGCCGCGGGTGGTCGCTCGGGTGGTCACGCGGGCGACGCGGGCGGAAGCGGCGCAGGAGCGTGAGCTGGTTGCCGGAGCGTCGCGCGAGTCGTTCGCCGAGGCGGCGCGGGCGCGATCGATCGACCCGACGGCGGCCGCGGGCGGCTGGCTCGACCCGATCAGCCTCGCCGACCCGGCGTACCCGGGTGCCGTCCGCGCGGTCCTGTCTGAACTGCAGGTGGGCGCGGTGAGCGAGGTTGTCGCGCTCGATGAGGGGTACGCGGTTTTTTATCTTGAGCGGCGCATGCCGGCGGACGGCGTCTCGCTCGAGGACGCGCGGCCGCGGCTGACGGCTCGGCTTCGCGAACGCAAGGAGCGGGTCGAGATGGAGCGGTTCGCGCGGGAACTGCTCAGCCGCGCGGATATCAGCGTGCTGGATCCGTCACTTGGGTGGGCGGCGGACCGCTGAGCTCGCGGTCGAGGAATCGCAGGATCTCGGCTCGGACACCCTCTCGCAGCAGCAGCGTGTTGTGATCGGAGCCCGGCTCGGTGTAGAGCTCGACGGCGACGCCCGCGTCCTTCGCGGCTTGCTCGATGATCGCGGCGTGGCGGTACTTCACGATGCCGTCGGCGTCGCCGTGCGCGATGAGCAGTGGGCGGTCGCCATAGTTCGTGACGGCATCCTTGAGATCGCTCCCGCCCCGCAGCAAGAGTGGGCCGAGGAGCGGGACGTAGTCTCCCGCGACGCCCTTCCAGCTGCTGAAACCCGCGCAGAGCACGACGGCGGCGATCTCGTCGCGCTGCGATGCCATGACGCCGCCCATCGTCGAGCCGAGGCTGAAGCCGAGCAGGGCGATGCGATCGGGATCGACGTCGCCGCGGTCAAGCAGCATGTCGAGCGCGGCGTTCGCATCGGCGATGAAGTCGTTGCGGTTGCGGAGGCGCGGAGAGTTGTCGCTGCGTCCGTAGTCGCGGTAGTCGAAGAGGAAGACGTTGTAGCCCTCGGCCGTGAGCCACTGGACGAACTCGACGTGCTCCGGGATCGCGCCGGCGTTGCCGTGGGTGTGCAGGATCGTCGGTGCAGGGCCCGCGTCCTCGGGGCGGTTCCTCGCGGGGATGAACCAGCCGTGAAGCGTGAGGCTGTCGGTGGTCGGGAACTCGACGTCCTCGATCGCGGGATGGGTCGTGAATTCGCGGTTGAAAGGGTAGTAGACGAGGAAGTGCTCGAGATGGCCCGTGAAGCTCATGATCGTGAGTATCGCGACGATGACCGCGACGGCGCGCGCTGTGGTGACGAGTGCGCGCCGCCAGGTGGGCTTGCGCTTCTTCTTCGGTGTTGACTCTTGCGCGTCGGTGATGTGATGCGATACCTGGGCGATCGGCGTGCAGTTCCCCTTGCTCGCGCAAGGGGCTCGTTTTGAGCGTGCCGCGTTAGCGCGCGACCTCGATTGCCCGTGTTTCTCGGAGCACGGTCACCTTGATTTCGCCCGGGAAGGTCATCTCGTCGGAGACGCGCTTGGCGATGTCGTGGGCGATGAGGTAGGCCTCGTCGTCGGACACGCGGTTCGCATCGATCATCACGCGGACCTCGCGGCCCGCCTGGACGGCGTGGGCCTCGACGACGCCCTGCTGCGCGAGCGCGATGTCCTGCAGCTCGTTCAGACGTTGCACGTAGCGCTCCATCGACTCGCGGCGCGCGCCGGGGCGGGCGGATGAGACCGCATCTGCCGCCATAACGATCGGGGTGTAGAAGGTCGTGGAGGGGATGTCTGCGTGGTGGCCGCCGATGGCGTTGAGGACGGCTTCTTCTTTTTCGCCGTGCTGGCGGGCGAAGTCCATGCCGATCTTGGGGTGCCCGCCCTCCATCTCGTGGTCCATCGCCTTGCCGATGTCGTGGAGGTAGCCGCAGCGGCGGGCGAGCTTGCCGTCGAGGCCGAGCTGCTCGGCGATGATCTGCGAGAGGTACGCGACCTCGACGGAGTGGCGCAGGACGTTCTGCCCGTAGCTCGTGCGGTAGTGCAGCTTGCCCATCGCCTCGGAGACCTTGGGGTGGAAGCCGCCGAGGTTCACCTCGAGCGCGGTCTCCTTGCCGACCTGCACGACCTTCTCGTTGATCTCGTTCTTCGTCTTCTCGACGATCTCTTCGATGCGCGTCGGGTGCATGCGGCCGTCGGCGATCAGGCGCTCGAGGCTCGTCACGGCGATCGCCTGACGGACCTTGTCGAAGCAGGACACGATGATCACGCCCGGCGTGTCGTCCACGATGATGTCGGCGCCGGTGGCTTTCTCGATCGCCCGGATGTTGCGGCCCTCGCGGCCGATGATGCGGCCCTTCATGTCGTCGGAGGGAATCGCGACGCTGCGGACGGTGTTCTCAGAGGCGTGCTCGGTGGCGTACCGCTGGACCGCCATGAGGGTGATCTCGCGGGCTTTTTCCTTGGCTTCGTCCTCGGCCTGCTCGACGATCTTGCGGGTGAGCTTGCCGATCTCAAGGCGGGAGTCTTCCTCGACGCGGGCGAGGAGCTGCTCGCGGGCCTGGTCGCGGCTCATGCTCGCGACCTTCTCGAGCTGCTCGTCGAACTCGCCGCGGCGGCGGTCGAGATCGCGCTCGCCCGCCTCGGTTTCCTGGCGACGCTTCTCGAGCTGGCCCGCTTGTTTCTCGAGCTCGGTGTCCTTCTGGGAGAGCGTGTCCTCGCGTTTGTCGAGCTGGTCCTCGCGCTTCGAGAGCCGGCGCTCCGACTCGCGGAGCTCCTTGCGTGACTCCTCGATCTCGGCTTCGGCCTTCTCTTTGCGCGCGAGTATCTCGCGCTCGGCCTCGATCTTGGCCCGCTCGACGGCGTTGGCGGCGTCGTCTTGGGCCTGCTTGGTGATCCGCTCGGCCTCGGCCTTCGCGCCGGCGAGGGTCTGGCCCGTCAGGAGACGTCCGAGCAGGACGCCGCCGAAGACGCCGAGGCCCAAGAACGCGACGGCGATGAGGATCGCGGCGAGCGTCGAGACGCCGCCGCTTCCGGAATCTGAGCCCGCCTGCGCGAGCGTGAACAGCTCGCCGGGGTTGAGTTGCACTAGCCGCCTCCTTCCGAGCCGCTCTGGTCGAGCAGACCGGCAGACGCGGGAGCGCGTGCGCTCTTTCGGCGTGGGCGGCGGCGGATCGTCGGACGGGTCGGGCCGGATCGCTTCATCGCGTCCGGGGGCCGAGGGCCGAGTTGTGTGTCCGCTCGGACAGGCCGAGCGGTAGTCATCCGGTGAAGTCCGGCGGGGTTGGCAACGGTTGTTGCTGGAGCGAGCCGGGAAGTCGTGTCCGCCGCGATCACGCCGGGCGTGATGCCGGCGGTTTCACGGTGTGTTTTTCTGCCTACGAATCGGCCGCGGGCATAAACCCCCGGCTTTGCGAAAGTTTAGGCAAAAAGTCGGACCAGTGCATCGGGAACCCGGGGAGACGACGGGACGCGGGCGTCGAGTTGGTCAGGCGGCCGCAGCCCGGGCGGCATCGTGCAGATGCCGCGTGTAGCGGTCGATCTGCGAGATGATGAAGTCCTTGTGTGACGGGTTGAGCCCGAAATCGAACGCCACACCAGCGTGAACGACCTGCCGGCTGTCCGAATGGCTGTGGGCCATGCGGACGGTCAGTTCGAGCGGCCGGGCGATAATCGGTCGGAGATCAAGGCGGGTGTAGTAGAGCCGAGTGCCCGAGATCGCGCTGACCTCCTCGGGTTGCACGATCAGGCCCAGACCGCCGCCGCCGATGTTGGCAAGCTCGGCCTGGAAGCCGCGACCCAGATCCACGCCCGCGGGCGGTTGGTCGAGGTCGAAGGTGTCGTCGGGGTCTGCCTGGCCGAACTCGGCCCGCGCGGCGTTCTCCGCCTTGGTCGCGGTCGATGGGTCGTTCAGGACCCAGCAGCGGACGGCCGGCAGGTTCAACTCGGCGGTCGAGACGCGGTGCTGGCTCCGGCGCGTGCAGCGCTCGACGGTCTCGGGCAGGATCAGGCGGATGCGCTCGGGCCCGCGCTCGCCGGCGACGGTGGAGCGGAACATCCAGCGGTTCTGACCGATCGTCATCGCGACGATCAGCGGCGTGCCCGCGGGCAGGTCCATGCGGTGACCGAGGGCACCGGGGTGCTCGACCTCGATCTCGTCCTCGCCGACACCGTGCAGCCGCACACGCCAGATCAGATCGGGCACAGCGGGCATGGAATCGACACTCAGCCGGTCGGTCGGGCTGCCGTGGTCCACGGCGATTTCGAGACCGCCGCCGCGGCTTTGGATCTGCGCGAGTCCGTCGCGCCAGCGGTCGGTTCTGGAACGCCTTGCGGGCACGGTGCACCTCCGGTCAAAAGACAGGCCCGTTGGGCATCGACCGGCGCGGGGGCTGTCTTCAGCCAACGGCACAAGCGGGAGGACGAATCCCCTTGAATCGGGTTGTCAGTTTGCGGTCTCGGGACGGCTTGAGCCCATACCCGAGATGTCGGCGAGCCAGCGCTCGGCCTCGCGGGCACTCGGCTGACCGCCGAACTCGGCGGCGAGGAAGCCGGACGCGGCTTCGGTGAGCGTGCGCGCTTCGGACTGGCTGAAGGCGTGATCAACGCCCGCGAGGTGGGCGAGCATGGGTCGGTGCGGCGGGCGTGGCACACCTCGGCGGCGCAGGACGCGGTCGATGGCCGACGGAAGCCGTGCGAGGGCGGCGTCGCGTGGGCGCAGGCCGATCAGGGTGAGGATGGTCGCGATGGCGCCGC
>JBCDKU010000043.1:0-21809 GCA_038746265.1 Planctomycetota bacterium | reverse complement strand
CTCCGAGCCGCCACCATCTGATTCGGCGCTGGCTTCCGGCTGCTCGGGTTGCTCGTCCGGCTGTGGGTCCGGCTGCTGGTCGGCGTCCTGCTGATCGGGAGCCTGATCTTCTGGTGTCTGCTCGTCGGTCATCCTGACCTCCCCGCGGCCCGCGAACGGGCCGGTGAACGAACCGGCACTCCACCGGTCGGTCGGGGCATCGGTCCGCGGGGCGGCGGGGTTGGAACTTCGGGCGATCGCGCAACGAGAACGCCCGATCCCGGCATGTCCCGCGCCTGAGCGGCGCAGATCCTGCCGGGATCGGGCGGATGGGTCGGTTCTCGAACCGAGGGCTTAGTAGTCGATCGGGTTGCCCTGGAAGTCCACGATCATCACCTCGTCCACGCGAGGCTCGTCGTCGGCGTCGGTGCCGAAGACCTCGTGGGCGACCGCGAGCAGCTGCCGCTTGAGCGTCTCGCGGCCCGGCTCGCGGAGGTTGCGGTCGGGCGAGCGGGCGAAGACCTCGCTGATCTTCTCGTCGATCAGGACGCGGTTGCGCTCGGTCTGCTCCTCGATGTAGGTCTGGTTGCGCGACTTGGCGCGGACGTAGATCCGGGCCCGCCAGGACCAGGCGCGGCCGGTCTGCAGGTTGAGGTAGCGACCCTTGGCGAGCTCGATCTCGACGGGCTGCTCCTCGGCCGCGAGTTCGGCGTTCTCGAGCGCGAGCTCGGCCGCCGCGCCGCGGGCGGGCGAGGTGAGGGTCACCAGCCCGTAGACACCGATGCCCTCGACGAGCATCAGGACCGCGACGATCGCGATCATCTTGACCGGGCTGCCCTTCTTCGGGGCGTCCGCGGGGGCCTTCGAGGCGTCCTGGGTTTCGGCTTGCTGTTCGGCTGGCTTCTCGGCCATCTCGTCCTCCGCTCGGCTCAGTTGCCCCGTCCGGTCCCGAGGGGATCGGGGTGAACCTCGCCGATCGTCCGATCGGTGAGGTACACCTGAACTCGGCGATTCTGGGTGCCGGCTGTGGCGCCGTAGCTGGGGAGCTCGACAGGTTCTCGGTCGCCGGCCGTTTCAATCCGCAGGATCCGCGGGTCCACGCCGCCTTCTCGGACGAGGACGTTCTCGACCGCCTGCGCGCGCAGGAACGCCATCAGCATGATGCCGTCGCGGTCGGGGTCTTCCTTGGAGCCCGCGGCGGCGTCCTCGTAGCCCCAGGCGTGCCCGACGATGCGGACGACGTTCTGGCGTCCGCGGATCTCGGGCGCGACCTGTTCGAGAAGCTGGCGACGGCCCTCCTCGGAGATCTCGACCTCGCCCGCGCCGAAGGTCGTGGTGCCGCCCTTGGCGAAGTAGTCGCCCTCGTGGACGACCGAGACCTTGTCGTGGCGGCCCACGACGTTGTCCTCATTCTGCTTGTTGACGAACTGGGCGTCCTCGCCGCGCTTGGCTTGCTCTTCGAGCAGCGAGAGCGTGGAGTTGGTGGTCGAATCGGGGATATCGACCTGGCCCATGCCGCCCTGGATGCCGAGGGCTTCTTTGATGTGCTCGAGGATCTTGCGGAACTCGCGCGGCTGCTTCAGCTCGCTGAACGCAGCGAGCAGGATGAAGAAGCAGAGCAGGAGCGACATCAGGTCGCCGTAGGTGACGACCCACTCGGGAACGCCGGGCTCATCGGCTGCCTTTTTCTTGGGCACCGCGGGTCCTCCTGCGCTCGGGGTGGGTTAAGCCGCTTCCTCGATCGCGGCGCGCTGGGCCGGCGGGAGGTAGGTCAGCAGCTTGGATTCGACGACGCGGGGGTTGTCGCCCGACTGGATCGACATGACGCCGGCGATGATGATCGTCTTGAGCATCACCTCCTGGGCGTTGTTGGCAGCGAGCTTGTCCGCGATCGGACCCGTGGCGACGTTGGCGACGAGCGCGCCGTACATCGTGGTGATGAGCGCAACCGCCATGCCCGGGCCGATCGCAGAGGGATCGTCCATGTTCTGGAGCATCGCGATCAGACCCATCAGGGTACCGATCATGCCGAAGGCCGGGGCGTACTTGCCGACCTGATAGAGGTCCTTCGTGCCCTGGATGTGGCGTTCTTCGAGGGCCTCGAGCTCGGTCTCCATGATCGTGCGGATGAGCTCGGGGTCGGTGCCGTCCACGGCCATCTTCACGCCGCGAACGATGAAAGGGTCCTTCATCTCGTCGATGAGGTTCTCGAGGCTCAGGATGCCCTCGCGGCGGGCGACCTCGGCGTAGCGGACGATGTCCTTGATGGTCTCGGCGGGGTTGGCCTGGGTGCCGAAGACCGCGGCGAGCAGGATCGAGTGGATCTTGAAGATCGTCGCGAGCGGGAAGGCAACGACGATCGCGCCTGTGGTGCCGCCGATGACGATGAGCATCGAGGGGATATCGATGAGGCTGGCGGGGTTGCCGCCGCCCAGGATCATCGAGAGCAGGATGGCCGCGATCGCGAGGACGAGCCCGCCGACCGTTCCGATGTCCACCGAATCATCCTCCCCGGGCCCGCGTGGGCCCGACTGCGCGGACGACGAGCCCGTGCGCGACTGCACCAGGAGCATCGACTGCGCGGGATGCGCCCTTCAGCACGGCCGCGCGATCGGCGGCGTGAAGACTCCCGGACGGAGGAAGCGTCGGCGTAACCCGCACGATCCGCGCGTCCCGATCGCCGTGTGCGCGGGTCGCGGGATCAGGTTGGAGGGAGGACCCCCCGGAGGAGGCGACCGTACTCGATCGTGCGGTCCACCACCTCGCGGAGGTTCTCCTTGACGACGACGCGGTCGCCCGCCTGCATGGTGATCACGGTGTCGGGGCTCTCCTCGATCGAGCGGATGAGCTCGGCGTTGAGGACGAAGCGTTTGCCGTTGAGCCGCGTGAGCGTGATCACCGCGATGGTCCTGTTCGATTATCGACCGAGGACGAGGAGCTGCTGGATGAGCTCGTCGGTGGTCCGGATGATGCGGCTGGACGCGTTGTAGCCCGTGCTCGTGCGGATGAGCTCGATGAACTCCTCACCGAGATCGACGTTGGAGGCCTCGAGCGAGCCGCCCAGGATCGTGCCGGAGGCGAGCTCGCCCGGCGTGACGACGGACGCCTCGCCCGAGTTCGCGCCGACCTGGAACGAGCCGCCGCCGACATCGACGAGACCCGCGGGGTTGCGGAACGTCGCGATCGGGACGCGGCCGAGCGGGCGAGTAGCGCCGTTGGTGAACGAGCCCGTGATGGTGCCGTCGAGGCCCACCGAGAAGCCGTTGAGAGTGCCGAGCGGGAGGCCGTCGCGAAAGACGGGCGTGATCGAGGATTCGGGGCCGTCCAGCGCCGTCAGCTGGCCCTCGGTCGCCCCGAGCTCGAGGCTGAAGTTGAGCGGATCGGTCGCTCCGGTGCCGTCACGACGAACCGCGACCGTGATCGGCGACCCGGTCAGGATGCGCCCGTTGGTGTCGAACGTGACCCCCGATGTGCCGAGGTTGATGGCGCCTGAGGTCTCGATGTTGTCGTTCGAGCGGAGATCCACGCGCCACGTCGTTCCCGAGGTCGTCGTATCGATCAGCGTGAACTGCGCATCGACATTGAGCGGCGTGCCGAGCGAGTCGAACGCTGTCAGCGTGGTTCGAACAGACTCCCCCTCGGGTGCGCCGGAGTTCGTCGTGATGAATGGCGTGGACTGCAGCGCGCCGGTCGAGTCGAGGATCTGGATATCCCCGCCCTCGATCTCGATCTCGCTGGCGCTGCCGGTGTTCGACACGATCTGGATGACACCTGCAGCGTCGATCGTCGCACCCGGGTTCGCTCCGGACGGGTTGGTCAGGCCGGTAAAGATGCCGAGCTGCGTGTTGAGCTCATCCAGGTAGTCCTGCACTGTGCTCGTCGCGGTGACGGTGAAATCGAAGTCCGGGATGGTCGTCCCGCCCCGCTCCGCGCCGCTGATCCGGATGATCTCTCCGACCGCGAACTGCGGCGTCGTTGAGCCGGGTGCGCTGAGGAGCTCGATATCGGTCAGAAGCGTTGCCGCGGTCGCGACAGCGCCGGTTGTGTCCTGGAGACCGTTGCCGGTCGTGTCGCGTTGGAGCGTGGAGACGCTGCCCGCCTGGGCGATGGTCCCGCCGGCGTCGAGGTTGCCCGCGACGACCACGCGGTCGGTTTCCTCTGCGATGTTGAGGCCGCCGACCGGGATGTTGATAGGGGCGAGCTGGGTCTCATCTATGTTGAAGTTCTCATCGATGCCGTAGCCGAGCACATTCGCGCCGGTGACGGTGACGAGGTTGTCCAGCGAGTCCTGGCGGAACGAGCCGTCGCGGGTGTAGAGCTGCGTCTGGCCCTCGCGGATGATGAAGTACCCAGCGCCGTCCACGGCAAGGTCTCTGGGATCACCCGTGAATGACACCGCGCCCTCGGAGACGTCACGCTTGACGCCGGCGACGTTCACGCCCATGCCGACCTGCACCGGGTCGGTGCCGCCGCGCGAATCAGACGGCGGCGAGCCGAACGTGAAGTCGCGGGTGATCTGGCTCTGGAAGTCCACGCGGGTGGACTTGAACGCGGTCGTGTTGACGTTGGCGATGTTGTTGCCGACGACGTCGAGCTTGCGTTGGTGCGCCAGCAGCCCGCTGAGGCCCGTGAACAGTGAGGTGGTCGATGCCATGGGTGTCGCTCCGAGCCCGCTGTCCTTGCGGGCCGCTTGGGTTCAGGTGCTCGCGTCCGCGTGGTCGGCTCAGGAAGCCGGCCGCAACGCGTCGATGAGGCTCGGGTTCGCAATCCCGAGGCCGGGCGCTCGGAAGGGCAGCGGCTGCGCGTCCCGCGCCTCGCCCCGGGCCGAGCCGTCGATCTGGATCAGCGCGTCGATGCCGACAGAAAGCCCACCCGCGGCGTCCTTGAGCCTGCCGATGATCTGCCGCTTGGCGACATCGAGCTCGAAGGCATCACCGTCGATGAGCACCGCGGCACGCTCCGCGCCGGACGCTTGGGCCTTGTCCACCGCGGCGGCGAGTTTGGTCAGCTGATCCTGCGAGAACTCGACGCCCAGCGCAGGATCGACGCTGACCGGCAAGCTCGGGTCGATCTTGCCGGATCGGGCCTTGGAGAGCAGCTCGTCGAAGCCGAGCGTCTCGATGGACTGCTCCGGCTTGGACGATCCGCCGAGGCGGACCGTCGATCCGAGCGCGCCAAGAAGCGAGAGCGGATCGATCACTGTTCACCTCCGGAAGCCGCGGGCCGTCCGTCATCACGCCCGTCGCTCACGAAAGGCGATGAAGGCTGCAGATCACCGCGACCTCCGCCGCCGGCCAACCCGGTCGGCGTTGGCGCCGGAGTGTCGTTCACAGGATCTGCTGGGGGCGTCGGCGATGGATCAGGGTTGCTCGAAGGCGGCGGGCTCGAGTCGGGCTCGCTCGCCTCGTCGTTGCCCGCGAGGATCTCCGTCACGCGATCGACCGGCACACGCTGTCTTGTCGAGAGGTTGAGGATCACGCCGTCGCGGGTCTGGCTGATCGACTCAACGGTGCCGATGGCGAATCCGTTGAGCGTGTCGCGCCCGACCACGGTCGTGCCGAGCAGGTTCGCGGCCGACGCGAACTCGTTCTGCTCGACGAGGTCTTCGAATTGCTGAGTGATGTTCAGGTCGCTCTCGATTGAGCGGATCGTTGAGATCTGCTCGAGCAGTGCCTGGCTGTCGTTGGGCTCGAGCGGATCTTGGTTGGAGAGCTCCTCGAGCATGATGTTGACGAACTCTTCGCTTGAGAGGTCGCCGAAGGCGTTCGCAGGCTCTTCGACCGGCGCGATGGCGTTGTTGAACGCGTTGAATGCGCTGTCGCCCGTGATGGCGCTCATGGATCACTCCTTGTCCGCGTGATCGGAACTGATCACGCGACGGCATTGAGTCGAACTTCGCCCTCGACGAGTTCGACCGCCGGCTCATCGAGGGCCTCGCCCGCCTCCGCGTCGCGTTGCCCGCCGTCGTCCTGGTTGTCCGGTCCGAGCTCCGTCTCGGGCCGGGTTCCGCCGCGCCGCGCATCCTCGCGGCGAGCGTCGCTGCCGGGCCGGCCGTCATGGCCGCCGGCATCGTTCGAGTCGTCGCGTACAGGCGATCCGTCGCCGCGACTCTCGGGTTCCGCGCGATCCCCGCGCGGGTTGTGCTGCGAGCTTGCCGATTCCGTCCGCTCCGCGGACCACAGCCGTTCCACGGCCTCGACACGTTCGACGCCGAGCTGCTCCACAGTCAGCCCGCGCGATTCCAGCACACCGCGCAGTTCCGCAAGGCGCGTGCCAAGTACTTCCTGACCGATGTCGGTCGTTGCGCGGAGTGTCGCGGAGACAGCGCCGTTCTTGATTGTGAGATCGACCTTCACCTCGCCGACCGAATCGGGTCGGAGCGAGAGTGTGAGCTGGCCGCCGCCCTTGGTCGCGAGCTTCGCGAGCCCGCGGGCGGCCTGGCGGAAGGCGCGGGAGGTGTCGCGCGGCGTCGGCGGGGCCGGGTCTTGAGCTCTCTTCGTGCCTCGTGTATCGGTCTTCGCCCCGGCCTGCGATGTTGCACGAACCTCAAGCCCGCGCGGGCTCGGGGTGCCTTCTTTGCCCGGGGTCGCGATCGCTTGGGCTGCAACACCGAAGGCGGGAGCGGCCGCCGTCTCGACGCGAGAGCCAGCCGGGAGGACGGGTGTCGGTTGTTGATTCGTCTGAGGATCGTTCGTCACACGGACAGCCCCATCGCCGCGCGGCTCAGCCGGCACCGGCGACGCAGCTGAACCTGCCGGTCGCTGGCTTTCGCTCGATGACAAGGTCGATGATGGCTGCTCCACCGAACGAGCGTTCGCGCGTTTCGCGTATCGATACGCGGCGTCGCTCTCGGACACCGGCAGATCCGTCGGCTCGCGTCGATAGCCGGACTTCGGCGCAAGAGGACGGTCGTCTGCCGACCGGATCGACTCCAGAACTTCCTCGCGAGCTCGGGTCGTCAGACGGCGAGCCGCCTCGAGCCCGAGCGGATCGGCGATGACGGTCTCAACCTGGGCGTCGTTGCCGTTCGATCGCTCGACGCGCGTCGTCGAGAACGCGCTGCGGATGGGCACGAACTCCTCGGCTTCTGCTGGGATCTCGGCTGCGCGCGTCTCACGCGGCCGGACATCCTGAGAAACCGGCACGCGTTCAGATTCTGACTGCGAATTCGGTTCGGACTGAGGCTTTGCGTCCGACGAACGCTGGTCCGCTTCCGCAAAGTGTGGCGTCTCCGGTGCGTCTTGAGAGTCAGGCTCCGCCTCAGCAGCATCGGTCTGTTGATCAGTGCCGCTTTGTGGCCGTGCTTGCTCGGGCGCTTCGTTGTTCGGCTGCTCACCCTCGGATGCACGCACTTCGGTCGTTGCGGTCGTCTCGGCAGGCGCTTCGGTCTCACCCGGAGCCTGCTCACCGCCAGCGCGGTCGAGAACTTCGTCGAACGAGGGCTCCGACTGCGAATCCGGCTCGCTTGGCTGCGCGTCAGGGGTCGTCGCTGCGCCGCTCTCGGTGGATTCCGCGCTCTTTGCCGGGGGCTTGGCCTTCGGCGCGAGCAGCGACTGGGCCGCGCTATCCGCCGGGGTTGGCTGCAATACTTGGGTCACCGTCGGCTCCTCCGCTCTCGAGGGTCTCGAGACCCTGGAGTCGGAGGGCTTCCAGCAACTCGGCTGCCAACGGGCTTTCCTCGTCCTTGACGAACTCACGCATGATCTGCGCCCGCGGCCGTGCCTGCATCGCATTCAGATAGATCACGACCTGCTGCGTATCCCCGGTCGCGATCAGCTCGCTGAGAATCGACTTCGCGTCCGCCGCCTTGATCTGCTCGAGCACGGACAGACTCTTCTTGAAGTTCGCCGCCCCCTCGGCCTCGGCGACCGTCGCCCGCATCTGCTGATACTCCGCCCGCTCGCGCTCGAACTTCTCACGCTCCTCGTCGAGCAGGCGGCGCTCGAGCAGCAGCGTGCGGCGCAGATCGTCGGTCTCCCGCCGCATCCGGGCGATGCGTTCGAGGTCGGCCTCGGACGCCTCCGTCCGAAGCGCTAGGACCTGCGACGATCCCACCGGCGCCCCGTCAGGGATTTCGGGTTCCGCCGCCTCGGCCGCCCGCCGCGCCTCACGCTCGGCCTGCTTTGCCCGCGCCTCGACGATCGGTGCGGGCTCGGCGAGCAGCTCGCGGACCTCGGTCAGACGATCGCCGTTGAGGCGCTGCGTCATCAGCAGCCAGCCCACGAAACTGCCGAGCGCGAGCACGTTGGCAACCGAGACCACCGTGATGATCCTCCCGAGCGACTTCATGGTGAGGTCTCCTCAAGCGTCCCCGATGCCTGCCGCGCGAACTGCCCCGACACGATCTCGTCGAGCGCCGCTTCTTCACGCTTCCGGAACGCGCGGTCCCAGTCGGCCTGCTGGCGTTCCTTCAGCAGCTCGATCGCCCGCCGTGCCGTCGCGCGACGGAGCAGCTCGAGCCGCGCGTTGTCGATCCGCTCGTGCACGCCCGCAAGCAGCAGAACCGCTTCCTGCGCCTTCGCCACAAGCATGAGCGACGCGCCCGCCTGGACCCGCGCCCCGCGCACATCGGCCGTTCCCGAGTCGAGCCGCGCCGCGAGGTCCGCCTTCTCCTGCGAGATCGATCGCTGCCAGCCGCGGATGCGATCCTCCAGCGCCACGCGCTGCCGCTCAAGCTCGGCGACCACGCGCTGCTGATCCTGCTCGGAGCGCTTGCGCTGCTCCAGCACGGGCTGCAACCGGAACACGAAGCGCTTCATCGCATCTCACCCCCCTGCTGCGCACCCGTCGCCGCGCGGCGGCTCTGCAGCTCTTCCGCGCCCTGCAGCGCGACCCGCGTCAGGTTCTGGAGATCACGCCCGAACTCGCCCGGCTCGCCGACGCCCTGCCGCAGGATCGCGTTGATCGCGTCGCGCAGCTCGATCGCGATATCCGCCTCGGCGTCCGAACCTCGCGCGTAGGCACCGATCTGCACGAGTTCCTTCACACGCTCGTACGCCGCGAGCAGCGTCACGATCTGCTGCCGAGCAGCGAGATGCCCCTCATCGGCCACCGCGTTCACCACACGGCTGACCGAGTCGAGCACGTCGATCGCGGGAAAGTGGCCTTCCTGCGCGAGATCGCGTTTGAGAACGAGATGCCCATCGAGAATGCCGCGGGCCGCGTCCGCGACCGGCTCGGTCATATCGTCGCCCTCAACGAGGATCGTGTAGAGGCCCGTCACGGACCCACTGACGCCCTCGCGTTCGATCGGTCCCGCGCGTTCGAGCAGGAGCGCCAGCTCCGCGAAGACGCTCGGCGTATATCCACGCGTCGCGGGCGGCTCGCCGACACTCAGACCGACCTGCCGCTGCGCGTGCGCGAAGCGTGTCACCGAGTCCATCATCAGGAGCACGTCGAGACCCTGATCGCGGAAGTGCTCCGCTGCAGCGCAGGCGTACCGGGCCGCGCGGATCCGCATGAGCGGCGACTCATCGCCCGTCGCCGCGACGACGACACTGCGCCGCAGCCCCTCCTCGCCGAGCGATTCCTCGATGAAATCGCGCACCTCACGGCCGCGTTCGCCGATCAACGCGATCACACACACCTGCGCCGACGTGCCGCGCGCGATCTGCCCCAGAAGCGTGCTCTTGCCGACGCCGGGCCCCGCGAAGATGCCCATCCGCTGTCCGCGACCCATAGGCGTCATCAGGTCGATCGCGCGCACGCCAGTTCGGATCGGCTCCGTTACCCGCGCGCGCTCCATCGGACCGAGCGGCGTCGGTGCAAGTGCCCCGCGGCCGCCCGGCGTCACCATGCCCATCTGATCGATCGGCCGGCCCATGCCGTTGACGACACGACCCAGCAACTCGATGCCGACGGGTGCCAGCTGCTCGTTGGTCACCGAGTGCGCCATCGCGCCCGGACGCACGCCCTGCGAGGGCGTCAGCGGCATCAGGATCGCCTGCTCCCGCGAAAACCCGACGACCTCCGCGGGCACCGGCTCGCCGAGCGACGACTCAACTTCGACGCTCGCGCCCACCGGGAGCAGCAGATCATCGACGAGCAGCGTCATCCCGCGCACCGCGGCGACGCGTCCCGACACTCGCTCGGGAGCGAACCGCCTGCAGACTTCGAGCTCCGCGGCGAGCGCCGTCACGCGGTGTCCTCCCCGCTGTCGTCTTCGGTTTCATCGACTTCCGGCGACTCGACCTCACGTACCGACCCCGGCATCAGCTCCGCAACAAGCCGGTCGAGTTGGGTCGTGATCGTTGCGTCGATCCGCCCGCCCGCGTCCGTCGTGATCACGCAGCCCCCGCGACCGATTGAATCATCCTCGACAAGGTCCGCGTGCTCGACGCTCTCGACCGACTCGACGAGCCGCGGCAGCGCCTGCTTGAGCCCGGGCCGGTCCTCCGGATGAACCTTGATCAACACACGCGAGCGGCGGGCGAGCTGCTCAAGCACGGCTCCGACCTGCGCAACCGCAACATCTTCATCAACCTCGATCGCTCGCTTCACCACCCGCTCACCTAGCAGCAACGCCAAGCGCAGCGCGTCGCGCCGGGCCGATTCGAGCAGCGCCGAACGCAGCTCGAAGAAGGGTGTCATCGCCTCGGAGCACACGTCCGTGAGCTGCTGCAGCCGCTCGGTCTCCGCCTGCATCGCCGCGGCCTCGCCCTGCTTGCGACCAGCCGCGATGCCCTCAGCCTTGCCCGCCTCGAAGCCCTCGGCGTGTCCTTTTTCCTTTGCGCCGGCGATCAGCCGCTTGCGCTCCGCCCGGGCCTCGGCGATGATCCGATCCGCTTCGCCGCGCGCGGCGAGCACGATCTCGGCGCCACGCCGCTCGAGGTCGCCCAGGTCGAGCACGAACGCCTGCTTCGCCGCGTCGATCGCGCGATCGCCCTTGATTACCGGCACGGCTAGACCACCATCTCGGAGTCACCGCCGCGCCCGCTGATCATGACCTCGCCGGCCTCTTCGAGACGCCGGACGATGTCCACGATCCGCTGCTGAGACGACTCGACCTCGCTGACCTTGACCGGGCCCATGAACTCCATGTCTTCCTGGATGAGCCCCGCGGCACGCTCGGACATGTTGCTGAAGATCTTCTGCTTCAGTTCGTCGCTCGCCGTGCGGAGCGCCAGCGAGAGCTCCTCGTTGTCCACTTCCTTGAGCACGTTCTGGATGCCCTTGTCGTTGACAAGCAGGATGTCCTCGAAGACGAACATGAGCCGGCGGATCTGCTCGACCAGGTCCGGGTCTTCCGACTCCAGTCCCTCCATGATCGTCTTCTCGGTCGCGCGGTCGGCGAGGTTGAGCACCTCCGCCACGGTCGGCACGCCGCCCGCCTTCTCCATCGACTGCATCAGCATCGAGCTGAGCCGCGTCTCGAGGCCCTTCTCGACCTCGCGGATGACCTCGGGGTTGGTCTGTTCCATGTTCGCGATGCGCTTGATGACCTCGATCTGCTTCTGCATCGGGAGACCGACCAGGATCTCGGCGGCCTTGTGGTGGCCGAGATGGCACAGGATCAGCGCGATCGTCTGCGGGTGCTCGTCCTGGATAAACGTCAGCAGGTTCTCGGATTCGGCACGCTGCAGGAAGCTGAACGGCGTCTTCTGCACCTGCGTCTGGATCTGCGAGATAATCCTGTCCGCGAGCTTCGGATCGAGCGACTGCATGAGCACCGAACGCGCGTAGTCAAGATCGCCCTCGTTCAGATAGTCCGCCGCCATCGAGATCGTATAGAACTCGTTGATGACGTCTTCCTGCAGCGCGTCGGGCACACGGCCGAGGCCCGCGAGCTCGCGCATGACCTCTTCGACCTGCTCGCCGTCGAGGTTCTTCAGGACCGCCGACGCGCTGTCGGCACCGACCGCGAGCAGCAGGATCGCCGCCTTGGTGAGCCCTTCCAGCTCGGCTGCGGTCTTCGGGAGCTTGTCGTTGGGTCGCCGCGCCATCCGCTGAACGCCTTTCCTCGCCGAACGCTCGTCGCGCCCGGCCCATCGAACCAGATCGGTCAGTTATCGAGCTGGATCCACCGTTGCAGGAGCTTCGCCGTCTTTTCCGGATCGTTGCGGACCAGCTCCGAGACCTGCTGCATCATCTTGGTCGCCGCGATCTCCGATTCATCGATCTCGATGCCCTCGAGCGCCGCGTCGCCCTCGTCCGCCTCGCCGACCATGTTCGGGTCGATCTGCAGCGCCGGCGGCACGCCGACCAGCTCATCCGCCGTCGGCAGATCGAGTTCCTTCGATGACCGCTTCACCATCATCAGCATCAGCCCGAACGCCACGACCGCGAGCCCACCGACAACCGCCGTCTCGACGATCGAGCCGACGCCGCCGCCCCCACCGCCGGTGAGCATGGTGAACACGCCCGCGTTCGCGGACCCGCCGGCGATCGCGTCGAGCGACACCGGCACCATCGCCACCCGCACCTCGCCCGGGACGGGGTCACCGTTCTCATCGAAGGCACGAACGTGCGGTTCGATATTGCTCACGATCGATGCCTCGATCTGCTCGAAGCGCCGCTGAATCGCCTCCTGATCCGGCTCGGCCGTTGGGTCATCGCCCGGCGGCACGAGGCCGCTCACGTATGACTCCGGCACGTTGATGCTTGCAGCCAAGAACACCGGCCGCCCGCGCGGATCGATTTCGTTCGTCACCGTCTGACCGATCCGCGTATCGAATTCCGTCCGGTCGGTCGTGTTCGAGGTCACGCCGCTGGACGCGCCACCGGTCGGGATCGACGCCTCCTGGTTCGCGCGCACGCCTGGTTCGGCCGCCTGCGACGCATCCTCGGCGGTGTACTCGGTCGTATCGACCGAGAGCGGCACCGCCGTCGTCCCGTCGCCCGGCTGGGCGTAGGACGTCTGCGTGCGCTGGATCTGCCGGATGTCGGGCTGCGCGGTCACCGCGACCATCACGCCAGGGATGTAGCTGAGCAGCCCCTCAAGCTTCCTCTGCAGCTCCTTCTCCTGGAGTCGAGCCTCCTCGCGGTACTTCGATGCCCGCGCTGACGAGTCATCGGTCGCCTGCCGCGCCCGGCCAGTCGTGCCATCGATGACCGCCACGTTGTTCGCCGTGAGCTTCGCACGCGAGCCGGCGACGAGCCGCGCGATTGCGTCCACCGTGTCCTGCGTCAGGTTCTGCCCGCCCCGCGTGAAGACCGTGACCGACGCCGTCGGCTCGCGGCTCGCGCGGCCGAGGCCGGCTTCCTTCGGTGCATCGATGATCACGCTCGCCGAGCTGACACCGGCAAACTTCGAGATCACCCTCGACAGCTCGTTCTGCAGCGCGAACGTGAACTGCTGGTTGTTCTGCTCGCGGCTCATCCGCCAGTCCTGCTTCTCGACCAGATTCTCGAAAAGCGTGATCGTGTCGCTCGGCAGCCCGTTGCTCTCCATGAGCGCGGCGACCGCGACATCCCGCTGACCCGCGGGGACCTCAAGCTCGCCGTTCTGACCGATGCGGCTGTCGATGCCCGACGCGCGGAGCATCGAGTTGGCCGACGCTCGCTCCTCGGCGCTGAAGCCGGTGAGCTCGACCATCGCCGGCTGCGCGGCGTACTGACTCACAAGGAAGAGCGACATCAGAGCGATCACCCCGAGGCTGCCGATCAGCAGCTTCTGCGTCGGGCCCAGCTTGCCCAGGTGTTGCCTGATGGTTTCGAGAGCCGTGCGCAGCGGGTTCACAGACGGGGCCTCCGGCCCAACGCCGCCGGATCAACCCGGCGGCCGCCGCCCATCACTGGCGGCATCCGGGCTTTCGGCCCCGAGCCACCGTGCGCTTGGATTTGCTCGTCGTGTTTGCGCCCGGCGCGTCGCGTGCGCCGGGCCGCGCAGTTGTCGCGACAGAGAACTAGACGCGGACGTTCGAGATCTCCTCGTACGCCTCCATCACCTTGTTCCGCATCGCCTGCAGCATCTTGAAGGCGCCGTCGGCCTTCTGCGTTGCGAGGATCACACCCTCGAGATCGTCCCGCTTGCCCGTGACAAGATCCTCGACCGCCTGGTCCGCGTCGCGCTGCGCCGCGTTAACCTTCTCGAGGTTGTCCATCAGCACATTCTTGAAGTCGGGCCCGCCCTCGGCGTTCTGCGCCGCGCCGGACGACTGCAGCGGACGCAACGGCTGCGCCCCGCCCGCCTGCCCGATCAGCCCGATTGGATCCGCCATCACCAGATCTCCGTCGCGGCTCTCCATCCCGGCGCGTCCGTGCGCCAAGCCGCGTCATGCTTCGGGCCTGCCTCCGCAAGCCGTGGACCAACCCACCTACAGGTTTCGCCGCTACGCCAGAAGCTGCAGCGCCCCCTGCATCATGGTCTTCGTCGTCTCCGCCGCCGCTACGTTGGCCTCGTAGGCCCGCCCGGCCAGCAGCGCGTTGATCTGCTCCGTCGCGATATTGATATCCGGCACCTTCACGTACCCGTCCGCGTCCGCGTACGGATTGCTCGGCTGGTAGTCGAGCCGCACCGCGTTCTGGACCGCCTCAATCTCGCGCACGTGCACGCCGAATCCGCGCCCGGCCGCGCTCTGCGCGTTCGGATCTCCCGGCGCAATGTGGACGACCCGCCGCTTGAAGGCGCTCGGGTTTGCCTGCGCGTCCAGCGTGGTCCCGGCGTTCGCGATGTTGGCCGAGATGGCCGCCATCCGCGTCCGCTGGACGATCATGCCGCTGGTCGAGATGTCGAGTGCACCGTACATGAGTCAGAAGTCCGTTCGGGTTACACCGTCTCCTGCATCGCGCTCGTCAGGATGCCACGACGGCTCTTCAGCAAGTCCGTTGCCACCCGGAACATCGCGCTGTTCTCGACGAGTTTCTGCATCGTCCGCTCCAGATCGCGGTTGTTGCGGTCGTGGAACAGGACGTTCTCGCTCGGCGTGAGCGGCGAGAGGCGCAGCGTGCCGTCCCCCGACATGCTGACCTCGCGCGTCGGGCGCACGCTCAGCGCCCCGTGCCCGCCGCCGTTGGCCTCGCGTCGCTCGTCGAGCGCACGCTGCAGCTGACGCTGGAACAGCCCCGGCGAGACGTCCGCCGGCTGGTAGTTGGGCGTCTCGAAGTTCGCGATGTTGCTGGCAATCAGCCGCTGGCGCTGCCCGCTGAAGCGGAGCATCGCCTCGAGCGCCGGCATCGCGCCCGCCGAGCTGACCTGGTCGATAAACATCTGCGTGATCCTCAGAGCGTCTCCGGAATCAGCTGCTCCTGCTTCCACTTCTTGATCTTGAGCCCGAGCGTCCGCAGCCCGATCCCGAGTGCCTTCGCTGTCTTCTGGCGGTGCCCCCGGTAGTGATGCAGCGCCGCGATGATCGTCTCGCGCTCGATGTCCGCGAGCGGACGTACGCCCGCGATCGCCGACGCCGGCTTGGTCTCGGTCATCGTCGTCGCGCCGCCGAAGTCGAGGCCGCGGCCGAACCCGTTCGGTGACGAACTCCCCACCGACGCCACCACACCGCCCGCTTCGCGGCCCGGGATGCCGTTGGTTCCGGTTCCGATCGGCCGGTTCAGACGCGCCTGCGTCGCCTGCTCGTTGACCACGATCTGCGGCGTTGCCTGGCGTGTCCCGGTCGCGAGCCACGGTTCGATCAGCGCCCGCCGCACGGTCGTCTCGCCGCGCGAGGCCGTCAGCACGACCGCACGCTCGCAGATGTTCTGCAGCTCGCGGACATTGCCGGGCCACGAGTAGCTCAGGAACAGATCCAACGCGCCCGGCTCGATCGAGAGCTCGTCGATGCCATCCCGACGGCTCGCCTGACGCACGAAGTGCTCCGCGAGCAGCGCCGCGTCGCCACCACGCTCGCGTAGCGGCGGCAGGTCGATCGGCAGCACGTTCAACCGGAAGTACAGGTCACCCCGGAAGTCGCCGCGATCGACCGACGCCGGTAGATCACGGTTGCTTGTCGCGACGACGCGCACATCGGTCGCGATCGTCATGCTCGAACCGACCCGCTCAAACGCACGCTCCTGCAGCACACGCAGCAGCTTCGCCTGGATCTGGCCCGAGACCTCGCTGACCTCATCAAGAAGGATCGTCCCGCCGTCCGCGAGCTCGAACCGCCCCTTGCGGAGCTTGTCCGCCCCCGTGAACGCGCCGCGCTCATGACCGAACAGCTCCGACTCAAGCAGGCTCTCGCTGAGAGCCGCGCAGTTCACAGCCAGCATCGCGCCGCCCGAACGCCCGGACACCTCGTGGATCGCCTGCGCGACAACTTCCTTACCGGTACCGGACTCGCCCGTGATCAGGACCGTCCCGTTCGAACCGGCGACCGCCTCGATCTGCTCGCGCACCGACCGCATCGCGGCCGACTCGCCGATGAGACGCTCAAGACCGTACGGCCCCTCGTTCTCGCCGCCGCTTGCGGGCCGCGTCGCGCCGCCTGAGCGCAGCACCGCGTTCTCGCGGAGCAGCTCGGCGTGCTGCAGACCTCGCTTCACCGCGATGATCAGCTCGTCGCCCTCGAAGGGCTTGGTCACGTAGTCGAACGCGCCCAGACGCATCGCGTCCACCGCGGTCTCGATCGTGCCGAACGCGGTCATCACGATCACCGGGATCTCGGGATCAACCTCCTGGATCTTGCTCACCAGCTCGATCCCGGTCATCCCCGGCATCTTCAGATCGGTCACGATCGCGTCGGGACGCTGCTTGGTCGCGAGCTCGAAGCCCTGCGCCCCGTCCGTTGCCGCCACCACGCCGAACCCGGCGCGGCGGAGCGTCTCGCAGACGCTGTCGCGCATCATTTCCTTGTCGTCAACCACCAGGACCGTTGCCATCACGCCGCCTCCTTGCTCTGCGCTTCCGATGTCGTTCCCACCACCGCATGACCCGGGAAGCGCAGCTCCGCCGTCGCCCCCACCCCGTCGTCGTTGTTCCGGATCACCGCACGCCCTCCGTGGGCGTCCATGATCCGGTGCACGATCGCCAGCCCCAGACCGGTGCCGCTCTCGCGCGTCGTAAAGAACGGATTGAACATCCGCTCGATCACGTCCTGTTCGATGCCGGGCCCGTTGTCACGGACACGGATCAGCGCCACCGCGCGGCGGCGCCCGTGCTCGTCGAGCTCCATCCCGTGCGACACGCTGAGTTGGATCGTCCCGTTCTCCACGCCGGCCTCACGGATCGCCTGCGCGCCGTTCTGAATCAGGTTCACAAGAGCCTGATGAACGAGCGTCTGATCGCACTCCACCCCCATCGGTTCTTGCGCGACCTCCATCTTGATATCCGCATGGCTTGCGCAGCTCTCGACCGCCGACTCCAGCAGCGCGGGCCCATCAACCCGCTCGCACACGGGAGTCATCCCACGGCTGAACACCAGGACGTCGCCGACGATCGCGTTGAGCCGCCGGACCGCGCCCGCGATCTTCGCCGCCGTCGTGTGCTCGCCCGAGCCATCCTGCAGGTCTTCCAGAAGCATCCGCGCATAGAGCCCGATCGACCCTAGTGGGTTGCGGATTTCGTGCGCGATGCCGGCCGCCATCTCGCCGAGCGCCGCCATCCGCTTGCTTCGGGCGATCTGCTCGCGGGCCTCGTCGAGCTCGTTCTGAAGCCGCGCAACCTCCGACCGGAGCTGCACGTGCGTGCGTTCGAGCCGCGACGTCACCTCGTTGAACGACGACATCAGGTCGGCGAGATCGCCCGCGGTAGACAGCCCCGCCGGTTTCGCCTCGATCGACAGCCGCTCGTGCTCACGCGCGGAACTCAACACCGTCATGCTCACCCCTCCCGATCCTGAAAGCGAGGCCGCGCCGCGCCGCCGTACGCCGCCGCCGCCCGGCGACCCGCGCCGACACCCCGCAACCTCTTCGAGAGCTCATCACGCTTGTTCCCGAGCCGTGTCGCGTCCTCGGTCCACCGCGAGTACACCGCGCCGTACCGCGCCTGCGCCTGCTCGATCGCGAGCGCCATGGGCCCGAGCGGGTCGATGCCCGACCGCAGCTCCCCGATCCGCCGCGCCAGGGGCTCGAGCTCCGCGAGCACGCCCGCGCGCTCGCCGAGACCGCCCTCGGGCGCCGCGGCATCGAGCGACGCGAGCCGCTCGAGCCGATCCAGCGAGATCGATTGCCGGTCCAGCAACTCACGCAGCTCCGCCGCGTGCTCCACCGCGTCCTGCGATATCCGTCCGTTCTGCGCGGTCATCCTGACCTCCCGCCGTTATGAACGCACTCAGCCACCGCGTGCCTGAAGCTGCTCGTACAGCTTCGAACTCGAATCCAACCACCGCTGCCAGTCCTCCCGCGTGAGCGGCAGGTTCGGGTCGTCCCAGACCTCTTCTGGCAGCGACTTAAAGAAGTCCTTCGCCCGTTCGTGCGCCGTCCGCGCACTCTGAATCTCGCCCTTATCAAGGAATGCATTCACGACCTGGATCAACGCCACCAGCACCGCCGGATCGCCCGGGTACGCCGTGCGCGCCGCGGAGTAGTGCGCGATCGCGGTATCGGGATCACCGAGGTCATACGCGCAGTCACCGAGATAGAAGTAGCTGTTCCGCAGCGCGATCATCTCGAGCTCGCCGAGCCGAGCCTCGGACTTTTCACCGAGGTCCGCCCGTACCTGCTCGAATAGCGTCATCGCCTTGGTGAGGTGCCCCTCGCGCTCGTCGCTGAGCAGCCGGGCCTCGCTCTCGCGCGACGCCGACGTCAGCCGCTCGCGGATCTCGCCCGCGAGCCGCCGGTGGCTGTCGGCGAGCGTGTACCGCGCGATCGACGCCTCCTCGTGCTCCGGAAAACGCTCGAGCATCTCCGTCAGCCGCTCGATCGACTCGTTGAACCGCTCCGTGCGGTGCAGCACGCGCCCGAGTTGGAGCAACGCCTCCGCGAACTCCGGGCGATCGGGCCCGCCGGCCGCGCCGCTGAGCGCCTGACGGAGCAGATCCTCCGCCTCGCCGTCGTTCTCCGGGTCCGCATCGAACATCAACGCCTGTGCGAGCGGCACGATCGACCGCTGCGGCCAATCACCGACCGCGGTCTGCCCGCCCTCGCTCGCGAGGATCCGGATCTCCCGGTACCGCGTCGCCGCCGTCTGGTAGTCACCCAGCGACTGGAACGACTGCGCGACACGGAACATCGCCTCCGCGCGCCGCGTCTCCGAGGGCAGCGCCTCAAGGAACTCCGTGTACGCCGCGATCGCCGCTTCCTTGTCGCCCGCCTGATCGAACAGCCGCGCCGCGGACCACAGCGAGTCCGCGTAGCGATCCAGATCATCGATCACGAACCGATCCGCGTGCGACCGGAAGAAAGCCGCCGACTGGATCAGGTGCCGCTTGACGTCATACTCGGTCTTGAGATCAATCGACTCCAGATCGACCAGCTTCCACAGCTCCGCCGGCAGCGACTCGTCCGGGTCCATCCCGAGCAGGTCGAACGCCCGCTCGCGGTGCCCGATCGCCGCCGCCTCAAGCACATTCGGAGGCGTCTCATCGATCCCGTCGTACAGCGCCGTCGCGTCGAGCGCGAAGCCCAGCGCCGACTCCGAATCGCCCCGCGACCGCTGCATCTCGAACGCATCGAGCATGCCCGCCGTGATCTCTTCGGTCGTCGGATCCAGCACCACACCGATCCGGCTGCGCAGCTCATCCACGAGCCGATCGAACGCCACCGTCGCGCCCTCGGGGTTGCCCAGCTCGATCTCGACCGCCGCCATCGACAGCAGCGCGGGCAGCAGCGCGTCCGTATCACCACGCCGATCGATCACGCCCGCGAACCGCCGACGCGCTTCCTCGAGACCCTCGTCATCGAGCGCCAGCACCCGCTCCGCGCGGCCGCGATAGACCTCGGCCAATCCGCGGATCGGATCGCTCTCGGGCACCTTGGTGCTGCCGAGCACGCGATCGAGCTCCTTCGCAGCCGCCTCGGCATCGCCCACCGCGAGGTACGCCCGACCGAGTTCCAGGTGCAGACCCGCGAGCCCCGGGGCACCGTCGCCGATCAGCCGGGGCATCTCCCGCAGCATCTCGTTGAGCGAGATCTCATACTTCTCCTGCCGACGCCGGACCTCCGCCCGCTTGGTGATGAGCCACACCCGATCCGCCGGCCTCACCGTCTCGTTCCCGAGCACGCCCTCGATCGTCGCCACGACCCGGTCAAACCGCGGCAGCCGCGTATCCAGTTCGGCTTCGACCACCCGCTGGGCGATCCGCGCACGGATCTCGTCGCCCTCGTCCGACACCCGCTGCCGCTGATCCAGCGCCTCGCCGAACTCGTCCGCCTCGGCGAGCGAGTCCGCGAAGCGCCACAGGTCCTCATCCGAGAGCGGCCCGCCCTCGAGCCGGGCGGCCGAGCGGTACAGGTTCGCGACGTTCTGGTCGTTCGCGACCTGCCGCGCGGGCAGATCGAGGTTGGCCCCGTACAGCGCCCGAGCCGCGAGCAGGTAGTACGCCCGCCGCAGCTCGTCCGCGAAATCATCAAGAGCAAGGTACGGCGCGACGCGCTGATTCAGCGTGTCGATCGCCTCGTCGTAGCGCTCGTCCTGAACAAGCACCGCCGCGTCGCGTAAACCGGGGGAGTAGTCGGGCTCCGGCGCGGTCATGATCGAGACCGCCAGGCCCCCGGCGACCAGCGCCGCCCCGCCCGCGAGCGTCACCAACGGCCACCCGCGACCAGCGGCCGCACGCAACGCGTCGAGAGCACCAGAGTTGGACGCGGATCCTCCGCTTCCGGCAGCCACGGCATCCTCCCGTGGGCGGGCTTGACCGTCCTCATGACGACCCACCAGATGAGCCCTCGCCGCTCCCACGCAGCTTCGGCTCACCGGGCCTATCGGAGCACGCACGCCGTGCGCTTGATTCGCACATCGCGCGTTTCACGCGTCCCCAAGGTCCACCACACATTCAGGGAGAGAGACGATGCGTGCACGCACCGCACACCGGCGCACATACATCGCGATCAGCGTCAGCCGTCGTTATCGGATGCGTGCTCGGCGTCCACCCGCACCACGACCACCGCCCGCGCCATCGCGTCGCCACGATGCCGACCCGATCGATCACCGATCGCGAGCACCGCGACCGGCGGCAGCGCCCACTTCACCACGTTCCGCGTCAGGCTCCGAAGCAGACCGATCGACCGGTTCCCGGGCTCACTCGACACCACGCGGCACTGCGAGAGCAGCTTGCCGATCGTCCCGCCAAGCGTCGCCTCAAGAAGCGTTCCGATCACGCACCCGATCACGGGTGTCATCGGGATCGCCTGCCAACTCTCGTCGCCGCGGAGCAGAACCTGAAACGTCAGCACCTGGATCGGCCCCACGCCATAGAGCCGGCCCGCGATCACCGCGGCGATCAAGAGATCGACGCCCGATGCAGCGAACCGCCGCGACGGCTCGGCGAGCGCGGTGCCCTCGGGAAGCACCACCGGCCGATCTTCCGGTGCGGGACGCAGGCAGATCACCAGCGCTGTCGCCATCAGCCCGAGCAGCCCCAGCGCGAGCAGCCGGAACTCGTTCGGGCTCACAGGCAGGTCCCGCCGCACCGGACCCTCGTAGAGCACCGACCCATCGATCAGCGACACCTCGGCCGACCGGTAGGGCCCGACGAGCCTGACCTCGTCCTCATCCGCTCGGCTCAACAGCACCACCCGCCCGCGGGCCGCCGGCAGCGAGACCACCCGAACCGAGGGCCCGACCTCGACCTCCGCGATCGGCATCGAGCCGCCCGACCGAAGCAACCGGATCGACGCCCGGCCGTCGGCGACCGACGCCGCAAACAGACCTTCACGCGTCAGAAAGACCTCGTCGTCGCGACCGAGCGAATCCGCGACCTCGGCCGCGCTCGACCAACGCACGCCGTCGCCCCCAAGCTCACCGATCGACCAGCGGACACGCCCGGGCTCGATGCTGATCAACGCGAGACGCTCGCCAT
>JBCDKU010000042.1:0-23658 GCA_038746265.1 Planctomycetota bacterium | reverse complement strand
TCGTGAACCCGCACGACCGGGACGGCGTCGTCGGCGCGGTGACGCGGGCGATCCAGATGGGCGCCGAGGAGGCCGGCAAACGGATGAGGATCCTGCGGACCGGCGTGTTCGAGAACGACGTGTATCACTGGGCCGAATCGTTCCTGTCGAGGCTGACCGCATGACCGAGACCGCCGCGGATGCACCCGCGACCACCCGCCCGCTCGACGACGCGACGATCGAGGCGCTCGCACGCACGCCGCGGCTCTTGGTCGCGTGCGATTACGACGGGACGCTGTCGCCGATCGTCGAGAACCCGGCCGATGCCGTGCCGATCCGCGAATCGGTCGTGGCGCTACAGCAGCTGTGCGAGACGCCCGATACCTCGGTTGCCGTTGTCTCGGGGCGGGCCCTCTCGGATCTGGCGCAGCGGGTTGATCTGCCGCCGCGCGTGCACCTCGTCGGCTCGCACGGTTCGGAGTTCGAGCCGGGATTCGCCACGACGATCACGGAGAAGCAGAAGGCACGCCTGCGCGAGATCGATGAGGCGATCAGCGAGCTCGTCGAAAGCACTCCCGGCGCATCGATCGAGCGGAAGCCCTCGTCCGTCGCGTACCACTACCGCAACGCGGAGGAGCAAGCCGGGCTTGCCGCGGCGAAGGCGCTTGGTGAGAAGTTCGAGAAGACCGCCGGCGTGTTCGTCAAACGCGGCAAGATGGTGCTCGAGCTCACGGTCATCAAGGCCGACAAGGGCACCGCGCTCGACACAATCCGCCGGACGGCGCACGCGTACGCCGTGCTGTTTGTAGGCGACGACGTGACGGACGAGGACGGGTTCAGGACGCTCCGCGGGCCCGACTTCGGGGTCAAAGTCGGTGGCGGCGAAACGGCCGCGAGCTTCCGCGTTGATGGGCCGCGCGAGGTCGCGCAGCTGCTCGCGAAGCTGAGCGAGCTACGCGATCGGTGGTTCGGTGGGCAGGCGTTCGCGCCGATCGAGCACCACGCGATGCTCTCGGACCAGCGGATCATCGCGCTCGAGACGCCCGATGCCAGGATCAACTGGATGTGTGCGCCGCGCGTTGATTCGCCGGCGCTGTTCGCGGAGCTGCTCGGTGGGCCCGCGGCGGGGTACTTTTCCATTGAGCCGGTCGGCGAGTTCGGCGTATCCGAGCAGGCGTACACGGACTCGTCGATGTCGCTGCGCACGACGCTCGGCGGCGTCACGGTCACGGACTTTCTGGATATGTCCGACGAGCGCGGCTCCCGTCGAGCGGGGCGGTCGGATCTGGTGCGGATCGTCGACGGCGCGGGCGAAGTCAAGATCGAGTTCGCGCCGCGGCTCGACTTCGGTCGCCAGCCGACGAAGCTCGTGCTGCATGGCTCGGCCGTCGAGGTCGCGGGCGCGCCCGAGCCGATCATCCTGCACGCGCCTGGCGTCGAATGGGACCTACGCACCGAGGGGCCGCACCAGACGGCGGTCGCGATCGCGGACCCGTCACTCGGGGCGATCCATCTCACGCTCCGGATCGGGACGAGCAGCCTGCGCGAGCCGCTGCTGCCCGCGACCGAGCGGCTCGCGCGGACCGATACGACGTGGCGCTCTTGGGCGGAGCGGCTCGAGCTCCCGGAGCTGGCGCGCGATCAGGTGCTGCGGTCGGCGCTCTTGCTGAAGTCGCTTGTCTACGGGCCAACGGGCGCGATCGCGGCGGCAGGGACGACGTCGCTGCCGGAAACGCTCGGCGGGATCCGCAACTGGGATTACCGGTTCTGCTGGCCGCGCGACGCGGCGATCGCGGCCCTCGCGCTCACGCGGCTCGGGTCGATCTCGGAAGCAATGCACTTCATCGAATGGCTCGGCATCGCGTTCGAGCACGCGGTCTCGCTCGATCGGCTCAGCCCGATCTACACGGTGACCGGCGACGAGCTCTCGACCGAGGGCGAGATCGGTGAGCTCAGCGGCTACGCCGGCTCGCGGCCCGTGCGAGTCGGGAACGCGGCGTCGCGGCAGGTGCAGCTCGATGTGTTCGGGCCCATTCTGGATCTGTTCTGCGCGCTCGCCGAGCTCGACGCGCCGCTGACGCCCCAGCACTGGCGGATCATCGACGCGATCGTGGACGCGGTGCGGTCGGGCTGGCATGAGCCCGATCACGGGATCTGGGAGATCCGCGACGAACCGCGGCATCATGTGCACTCGCGAGTGATGTGCTGGCTCACCGTTGATCGCGCGATCCGGGCGGCCGAGGTCACGAAGTCGAAGGTCAAGCCCGAGTGGATCGCGTTGCGCGACGAGATCGCGGCGGACATCGAGCACCACGCATGGAGCGAGTCGCTCGGCTCGTTCGCGAACGCCTATGGGCACGACGTGCTCGACGCGGCGACCCTGTGGGTCGGTCTTTCGGGCATGCTCACGCCCGATGATCCACGCGTGAAGAAGACCGTTGACGCGATCGAGGCCGAGCTGCGTGAGGGACCGGTCGTGTACCGGTACAAGTACGACGACGGACTGCCCGGGATCGAGGGCGGGTTTCACCTGTGCACCTGCTGGCTGGTGCTCTCGAAGCTCGCGATCGGTAACCAGGACACGGCGCGGGCGCTCTTCGACGAGTATCTCACGCTCGGTGGACCGACCGGTGTCTACCCCGAGCAGTACGACCCGAACACCGGTGTCTCGCTCGGCAACACGCCGCAGGCGTACTCGCACGCCGGGCTGATCGAGTGCGCGGTCGCGCTCTCAGCGCGCTGAACCAGTCTTACGGCTCGTAGCGGCGGCGCTCGGCGATGTCGTCCTTCGATGAGATCGGCTTGATCGTGAACGCGACGGACTGCGATTCGGGTTTCACGATGTAGCGCCCCTTGGGTCGCGCGCCCCACGAGTTGTCGCCTCCGACACCCGTCTGCGCGGCGTCGAGGTGGAGGTACACGCCCGAGAGGTCGATCTCGTGCCAGTACTTCGCGGGGCCCGCCTCGATCGCGTCGAATGGGACGGCCGCGAACATCAGCGACTGATCGGGGACCGAGGAATTCGCGCGGTCCGCGAGAACCATGAGACCCTTGCCGCCCCGATCGGTCAGCGAGAGCCACCGCGTTCCAGCGTGCGCGCCGGTTTCCTGCGGCTCGGAATAGGGAAACGCCTGCTCATCGACGGTCGAGGACCAGACGCCGAGCGGGAGCTCGTCGCGGTCCCAGTAGCTCTCGTCGGGGCCGAGGCCGAGCCAGCTGAGATCGCGCAGATCATCGGCGAGCTTCGCGCGCAGGCCGAAGCGCGGCAGCGGTCCTGGCTGACGGCGACGCGGGCGGTCCATCTGCATCGCGACGTGGACCTCGCCCGATGCGCGGAAGGTGTAGGTGAGCTGCAGGTCGGCATCGACGGACCCGAGCACGCCGCGGACACGGACGACGGTCTCACCGTTTGACGGTGCCTCGGCGATCACCGAGCTCGGCTTCCACGTCGAGCCGGCGTTCCGCCACGCCGACGAGCGCTCGGGCAGCTTGTTGCCGCGGTCGTTGTCGGTCGGGGCGCGCCAGAAGAAGGGCGCAAGCGGGCTCTCGAGCAGGTCTTCGCCGTGTGCTTCAAACGAGGTCAGCAGACCCGAGTCCTTCGAGATCGTGGCGGTCACGCTGCCGTCCATGCGGATCGCGATGGCGTCGCTCGACTCGTTCACGCGGACATCGCCGCCCGCGGGCATGGGCTCGGCGGGCGTCTGCCTCATCGGGAACTGCTCCCACGCGATCTCGTGGCCCGCCGGGACCATCGCGGTCTCGTGCCGCGTCACGAAGCGGACATCGAGCGTCAGCTCCGAGCCGGGCGCGGGCGTGACGGACGGCAGCCCGAGCGTGACCTCGCGCGATTCCCGCGGCGACATGCTCGGCACAGGGAACGACCCGCGCGAGACCTCGACGCCGTCCTCGAGCAGCCGCCAGCGGCCGGCGAGCACGTCGCCCGCATCGCGGTGGTCGTACCACGACGTGATGCGCAGCGTTCCCGACGAATCATCGAGCAGCGTCGCGACGATCGGCCGCTGGGCGTACTTGATCGCCGCCATCGCGGGCTTGGGCCGGCGGTCGGCGTTGACGATGCCGTTCATGCAGAAGTTGTCGTCGTTGTAGACGCCCGCGGGCTCGAGGAAGCCGCCGTAGGCGAAGAAGGGCTCGCCGCCCGTGCCCGGGACGGCCGTGATCGTCTTGTCGTTGAGCTTGGCGTGGAGTTGCAGACCGTTCGGCTCGGCGCGCTCGCTGCGCACCTCGCTCAGCGTGAGCGGACGGTCGTAGACACGCACCTCACGGATCAAACCTTCGAACGTGCGGCCCGGGATCTGCGAGTTCGTGCCGATCGAGAGCGGGTAGGGCGAGGGCTCGGGCGTCGCGCCGTTGCTCCGCGCCCGCGCGACCTCGCGACCGTTGACGTAGAGCGTTAGTAGGTTGCCGTCGAAGGTGCCCGCGAGGTGCTGCCAGTTGCCGTACCAGTCGCTCGGCAGCTCCATCCGGGCCGAGTACCACGTCGAGCCGGCGTACACAAAGAACTCGATGGTGTTGCCGGCGAGCTTGAGGGCGGCGGTGTTGTCGCCCTTGCCGATGATCTGCGACTGACCGGAGCGGCCCGTGCCGCTGCCCTCGACACGCTCGGTCTTGACCCACGACTCAAGTGTCAGCGGACCGGCAAGGCTCGGCATGCCGTCGCCGCTGAGGACCGCGGCGCCCTGCGCGCCGTCGCGCGATGATCGACCCTCGAATCTCGCTGCTTTACTCGGCACGGCGAGTTGGAGCTGGTAGTCGGGCGGCGAGACGGCGGGCAGACCCTGGTCGGCCCAATCCCAGATGTAGCCGCCGCCGAGGTTCGGGTACTGGCGGAAGCGGTCCCAGTACCAGTCGAAGTTGCCGTTGGAGTTGCCCATCGCGTGCGAGTACTCGCACAGGATCAGGGGCTTGAGCGTCTCGACGTCCGAGGCGTACTTCTCGATCCGCTCGGGCGTCGCGTACATCGGCACGACCATGTCGGTGTTGCCCGCCGTCCACTGGGCCCGCTCGGACTGGATGGGTCGCGTCGGGTCATACGCCTGCCCCCACCGGTAGCCGGCGGTAATCGCGACACCGTCGCCCATCTCGTTGCCGAGCGACCACGCGATCACGCTCGGGAAGTTGCGGTCGCGGATGACCATGTTCTGGAAGCGCTTGAGGTGGGCCTCGGTCCACTCGGGTTTGTTGGCGAGCGTTTTGTCGGGCTCATAGCCGATACCGTGCGACTCGACGTTCGCCTCGTCGGTGACGTAGAGCCCGTACTCGTTGCAGAGCTGGTACCACACCGGGTGGTTCGGGTAGTGCGCGGTGCGGACCGCGTTGAAGTTGTTCCGCTTCATCAGCTCGATGTCGCGGAGCATGCCCTCCATCGAGACGACCTGACCCGTTTCCGCCTCGTGCTCGTGGCGGTTGACGCCCCGGATCAGGACCGGGTTGCCGTTGATGCGGAAGACGCCGCCGCCGATCTGGACGTCGCGGAAGCCGACGCGCTGCGGGACGGATGCGATTTCCTTGCCGTCCGCGTCGCGGAGCGTCATCGTGAGCGTGTAGAGGTTGGGCGTCTCGGCCGTCCAGAGCCTGGGCGACTCGACCGTCATCACTTTGCGGAGGCTCGACGTCTTCCCAGCACTCGTGGGCACGGCACCATCGACAAGTTTCGCGACTTCGCGGCCGTTCCCATCGGTGAGCGAGAGATCGAGCTTGACGTTCTCAGAGCCCTCGACGAGCCGGGCGTCGCGGGCGATGTCGAGGCTGAGTTCGAGGTCGGCCGCGCCATCGCGCAGCGTGGTACGGACGCCGAAGTCCTCGATCCGCGTGTGCGGGGCGGCCCAGACGAGCACGTCGCGGTACAGACCCGAGAATCGCCAGAAGTCCTGGCACTCCAGATAGGAGCCGTTGCTGAGGCGGAAGGTCTTCGCGGCAACGACGTTGGTGCCGACCTTGGTGTGGTCGGTGATGTCGAACTCGATCGAGGAGCGGCCGCCCTCGGCGTAGCCAACGTACGCACCGTTGACCCAGACCTCGACCGCGCTGCCCGCGCCCTCGAAGCGGAGCGTGTGCCGCATACCGCGCCACGACGCAGGCACGCGGAACTCGCGGCGGTAGTTGCCGACCCAGTTCTGGTCCGCGGGGACAGTCGGCGGCTCGGCCGGCGAGAAGTGGTAGCGGACGTTGGTGTAGTTCGGGTAGCCGTGCCCGTGCATCTCGATGTTCGCGGGCACGGGGATCGTCGTCCAGTCGCGGCCCGGGCGGAATCGCTCGTTCCAGAAGCCGTTCGGCGTGTCGCTCGGCGTCTTCGACCACGCGAAGTCCCAGTCGCCGTTGAGCGACATCACCCAGTCGGACTCCATGTACGCCATCGGGCCCGCATTCGATGCCGCGGCGCTCGCCGAGGGGAACGGGAACGCGAACGCCCGCGCGGGTGCGCGATTGATGTCCACAACCTCGAGGTTGTTCCAATGCGGGACGTCTGCCCGGTGGCTCGGGACGTCGGTCTGCATCGCGCGAGCCGGGCCGATCGCGAGGTACGCGGCGGCGAGAACGGAAGAAAGACGAAGATGACCCATGACCACTCCTGCTGCACACGCGGCCGCTCGCCGCGGGTTGTTCTGTTCTACCGATTTACTGGCGCGCCGAACCTGAACCGTTCGGACGGCTCGTGCGCCTCGTCCATCATCGCAGAAAGCCGACGCGCGATGCCGGGGTGCTCCGCCGCGATGTTCTGTGTCTCACTCGGGTCCCGTTCGAGGTCGAAGACCTGAATCGGACGATCCCGATCGGCCCCAACGCGGAGCCGCACACCCTTCCAGTTCCCCCAGCGGACGGCCTGCTTGCCGCCCTGCTCGTGAAACTCCCAATACAGATACTCGTGCTCGCGCTGTTCCTCGCCGTTGCCCTTGAGCGTGGGCACGATCGAGATCCCGTCCATCTCGCTCGCGATTGATCCGCCCGCGAGCTCGAGCGCCGTCGGGGCGAAGTCCCAGAACGCCGTGATGTGATCGGTCTCAGAGCCCGCCGCAACGGTCCCGGGCCACCACGCGATCTGCGGCGTGCGGATGCCGCCCTCGTAGAGATCGCGCTTGCCGCCGCGGTACGGGCCGTTGGAATCGAAGAAGTTAAAATCGCCCCCGCCCTCGGCGTGCGGGCCGTTGTCCGACGCGAAGATCACCAACGTGCTTTCCGCGATGCTGAGTTCTACCAGGCGATCGAGGACACGGCCAACCGACTCATCGATGAACGCGATCATGCCCGCGAACGCTGCCTTGGTCTCGGTCTGGTGGTAGTAGCCGCCCTTCGTCAGCGGCTTCTCCTCAAACTTGCCGCGGAAGGGCTCCATGTACCGCTCGGGCACGGTCAGATCCGCGTGCGGCGGCGTCAGCGAGAGATGCAGGAAGAACGGACTGTCATCCTGCTCGCCCATCCACTCCAGCGCATCCTCGACCCAGAGCTCGTTGGCGTAGGTGTCGCCGAGGTAGCCGCTGTTACCGGGCAGGCTGATCGCTTCGCCGTTGCGGTAGATCGTCTTCGGGTAGTTGCGGTGCGCCGCGACGTGCGAGAGCAGGCCGTAGAAATGATCGAAGCCCTTGGCGTTCGGCAGGTCGGCGTCGTCGCTGTTGCACGCCACACCCGACTTGCCGATCATCGCCGTCGCGTAGCCGAGTTCTTTGAGGCGGCCCGCGATCGTGACATCGAGCGGGTCGGGCCGGAACTGGACCTTGCCGTTGCCGCGCTGATAGACGTGCCCGGTGTGCTGGCCCGTGAGCAGCGTCGCGCGGCTCGGCCCGCACACCGTGCTCCCCGCGTAGGCGTTGGTAAAGAGCATCCCCTCGCGCGCCATCCGGTCGAGCCGCTGTGTCTGCCAGTGGGTCTGGCCGTAGCACGAGAGGTCGCCGATCCCGAGATCATCCGTGAGAATGAAGACGATGTTGGGTGCGGACTTCGATCCCCGCTCGCCCCCGAGCGCCGGAGCCGAGGTGAGCAGGAGCAAGAGTCCGATGAGCCAGACGGCCGCTCCGGATGGTCCGACGAGCCGAAAGAGCATCGGGTACACCCTCGAAACAGGGTCCTGATAACCGGCTTTCTTGTCCCTTGCGGCGGTATTGATCATCGATGGACGCATACTTCTTGATTGAGGGCTTGGGAATTCCGTCCGAACAGTGTACTGTACAGTGCAAGCAAACCGGTTAACTAAACCGGATATCGGGGAAAGCCCCAACGGAATGGGACCACAACGCTCATGAATCCCCCCTCGGCCATGTCCGACCTCGCCGCCGACGGCACCCGGATCGGTCGCCGCACCCCGGTGCGTGTGCAGGCCGCGCCGGAGCGGCTGCGTGAAGTTGGGCAACCGGCAACCGATCGGTTCACGCTCCGCAACGCCAACGGGCTCTCGCTCACTGCGATCAGCCGCGGCGCGTCGATCACCGAACTGCTCGTGCCGGACCGCGCGGGCACGCTCGCTGACATCGTGCTCGGGCTCGACGCCGACGCGGCCTATGAGCAAAACGAGCCGTACTTCGGGTGTGTCGTCGGTCGCTGCGCGAACCGCATCGCGGGCGGCCGGTTCACGCTCGACGGGCTCGAATACCAGCTCCCGATCAACAACGACGCGAACCATCTCCACGGTGGTCGCGACGGGTTCGATGCGCGCACGTGGAAAGGCGAAGCCTTCGAGACCTCGACCGGCGAGGGTGTGCAGTTCCGCCTGATGTCGGACGACGGCGACCAGGGCTACCCGGGCCGCCTCATGGCCCAGGCGACCTACCTGCTGACCGAGCGGAACGAGCTCGTCATCGAGTTCGAGGCGAGCACGAGCGCGCCAACACTCGTCAACCTCGCGCAGCACACCTACTGGAATCTCGCGGGCCACGACGCCGGGAGCGTCGAGGATCACGTCCTGCAGCTTCACGCCAACCGGTTCACGCCGGTCTGCCCCGACTCGATCCCGACGGGCCAGATCGCGGCCGTGGACGGGACGCCCTTCGACTTCACACGCGGCAAGCCGATCGGCCGCGACTTCGCGGCAGTCGGCGTCGAGCCACGCGGCTACGACCACAACTGGGTCATCGAGGGCGAGCCGGGCATCGTGCGGCCGGTCGCGCGTGTCGTCGAGCCGACATCGGGCCGGGTGCTCGAGCTGGCGAGCGATCAGCCGGGCGTGCAGTTCTACACCGCGCGGTTCCTTGATGGATCGATCCGCGGCAAGGGTGGCGTCGCGTACGACCGCTCGGCCGGCTTATGCCTCGAGACGCAGGCGTTCCCCGACGCGATCAATCAGACCGAGCGGCGAGCCGGGTGGGTGGCCCCGATTCTGCGTCCGGGCCAGATCTACCGCCATGTGATGGTGATCCGATTCTCAACCGATCGAGAGACGTCCGTGTGATGCACCGACCGATCCGGCGGGCCGCGTTCGCGCTCGCCGCGACGCTGCTTGTCGCGGTTGTTGCTGCGAGAACCGGCAGAATCGATGAGCCCCGGAGTGTCGTGCTCGTCATCATCGACGATCTCGGCTGGGCCGACATCAGCCCGAACCAGCCCGACACCGGTTACGACACGCCGAACTTCGAACGGCTCGCGCGCGATGGGCTCAACTTCAGCCGCGCGTACACCGCGCCGGTGTGCAGCCCGTCGCGCGTCAGCCTCATGACCGGACGCGATCCCGCGGCATCTCGCACGACCGAGTGGTTCGGGACTGGCAAGCCCCGCAGCGCGCGGATGCTGAGCGCCGCGCGGATCAACCATCTCCCACTCGATATCGCCACGATGGCCGAGCGGCTCAAGCCCGCCGGCTACACAACGTCGTTCGTCGGCAAGTGGCACCTCGGCGGCGCTTCTGAGCACCACCCGGAGCAGCGCGGCTTTGATCACTCGGCGGCCGCCTCGGGCCGCGGCAACCCGGGCCGGGACGGCTACTTCGCGCCCTACAACGACTTCATCGGGCTCGACGCTCCCGAGGGCGAGCACCTGCCGGAAAGGCTGACATCGGAAACGCTAGCGTTCATCGAGAAAGCGGCGAAGGCTGACTCACCGTTCCTATCGGTGCTGAGTTTCTACAGCGTCCACACACCGCTCGGCGGGCGTCCGGATGTGGTCAAAAAATACGAGGACCGATTCGCGAAGCTTGAGCCGCACGACTCGGTGTACGCCATCGAGGAGCAGGTCTGGCCCAACAGGCGCGAGCCGCGCCGCGTGCGGATCGCGCAGACCAACGCGGTCTACGCCGCGATGGTGGAAGCGGTCGATGAACAACTCGGCCGATTGATGGACGCGCTCGACGCGATGGACCTTTCGGACAACACCGTGCTGCTCGTCGTGAGCGATAACGGCGGGCTCTCGACGTCCGAGGGTTCACCTACGTCGAACCTGCCACTCCGCGGCGGCAAGGGCTGGCTCTACGAGGGCGGCATCCGCGTGCCGCTGCTCGCCAGGTTCCCGGGCGAGCGGGGCGGACGCACCATCGCCCATCCGGTGCAGTCGCAGGACGTCTACGCAACGGTGCTGGACGCCGCCACTATTGAAGATGACGGCACCCGCGGCCGCTCCCTGCGCGCAGTCGCAGCAGGAGACGCCGCAGACGAGCCGATCTTCCTGCACTACCCCCACTACGCCAACCAGGGCGGGTTCCCGGGCGGCGTCGTGATCGAGGGCGACTGGAAGTTCATCCGTCGCTATGAGGACGGCCGGACGCACCTGTACAACCTCGGCCGTGATCTCAGTGAGCGCGGTGATCTCGCGGCGTCCGAGCCATCGCGAACCGCACGGATGGCCGAGATGCTCGACCGATGGCTCATCGAGCACGACGCCTCGATGCTGCGGCCGCGGGCGGAAGGCCAAAGACCGTGGTCGCCCGCGATCAGCGAGCCGAGTCGCCCGCGTCCCTAGATGAACCGGGTTCACCCGTCACCAGAATCCGCCCGTCCGGCAGCACGCGGATCGGCGTGCCCGGCGCGAGCGTGGTGGACTGGTTGACCTCGAAGATGCCGGGCAGGCTCACGCGGATCGGCTCGGACTTCGAGTCGCCGATCGAATCGATGAGCCACTTTGCGGCACGGTGCGACATGTCAAAGGTGTCCTGGCGCACGACGGTCATCCGCGGGTGCGTGAGGACGCGGGCGTCGCAGTCGTCAAAGCCGACGAACGAGACGTCCTCCGGGATCCTGACGCCGCGCTCGGCGAGCCGCAGGAACGCACCGATCGACGACATCGAGTGGGTCATATAGAACGCGGTGGGCGGGTTGGGCATCGCCATCGCGTAATCGGCGGCCCGCGCGCCGTCTTCGAACTGGTCGCCGCAGTCGAGCATGAGCGATTCATCGATCGGCACGCCCGCCTGCTTGTGGGCCTCGATGTAGCCCTCGTAGCGGTCGGCGGTATCGACACCGCCCGAGCTGTAGCGACCGAGCAGGATCCGGCGGTGCCCGAGATCGAGCAGGTGCTTGACCGCCTCGGCGCTAGGTGTCTTAGAATCGGTATCGATCCACGCCACGCCCTCGATCTCTGAGCGGTCCGCGACGAGCACGTGCGGGAAGCTCTCTCGCACGAGATCGTCGAGCAGCCGCTCGAGACTGGGCAGGCGCCGCAGCAGCACACCCCGGACACCGATCCGCGCGAAGAAGTGCGTGAAGGCCTCGCGGGGTCGCCGCTCGGACATGATGTCCACGACCGCGACATGGAACCCCGCCTCGCGGCAGCCGTGGGCGGCGCCGGCGACGAGCGCCCCCTCGAACGTCCCGAGGTCGCGCGGGCCCGACTGCGCGAGACCGACGCCCAGGATCGTGTTGATCCGGCGGCCGATTTTCGGGGCGTAGCCGATCTTGTTCGCGACCGCGAGCACACGCTCGCGGGTCTTCTCATCGACATCCGGCTCGTTGTTGAAGATGCGCGAGACCGTCGAGGGCGACACGCCCGCCTCGGCCGCGACTTTCCGAACTGAGCTCATCGATCCGCCCCGAAGCCTGCGACGCCGACCCACACGTTGCGGATCTACGCGAGCATATCAATCCATCGGGCCGGGATCGTCCGAGACGCACCGGAAGCCCAGGTGCGACAACGCGGAGTCGGGCGTCGAGGCCATCCGGGCGCTGGGCCGGTAGCTCGCGCAGTAGGAATCGTTGCACAGGAACGACCCGCCCCGCATCACGCGCGTGATCGCCGCGCTCGGCAGGCGTGGGTCGCGGCTGCGTTCCGGGCCGGTCGGGTTGACGGCGACGCCGTCCTGCCCGAGTTCCGCCGCCAGGTCGCGGTAGAGCTGCGCGTCGTAGGCGTCGGCGCACCACTCCCACACGTTCCCTGCCATATCGAACAGCCCGAAGCCGTTGGCGTCGAAGCTGCCCACGGGTGCGGCCCGCGCGAAGCCGTCGACCTCGTCGTTGTCGTAGGGGAACACGCCCGTCCAGATGTTCGCCCGCGTCGGGTCGATCGGCTCGTCGCCCCAGGTGTTGACCGTCTGGCGGCCGCCTCGGGCGGCGAACTCCCACTCTGCTTCGGTCGGCAGCCGCTTGCCCGCCCACTCGGCGTACGCCTTCGCGTCCTCCCAGGAGACCTGCACGACGGGGTGGTCCATGCGATCGTCGATCGAACTCCCGGGGCCCTCGGGGTGCCGCCAGTCCGCGCCCTTGGTCCAGACCCACCAAGCCGATTCGTTGCGCAGGTCCACCGGCCCCGCGGTCGGCGTGAACACGCCGGACGAGGGCTCGAGCATCTCGTCCGGCGGCTTGGGCGTGCCGGGCGGGAGTTGGGCGGCGATGACCTCCCAATCAACGGGTCGCTCGGCGACCGTCACATAGCCCGTCGCCTCGACGAACGCCGCGAACTCGGTGTTGGTGACCTCGGTGCGGTCCATCCAGAACCCATCGACACGGACGCGGTGCACCGGGCTCTCGTCGGGCCGTGCGAGTGGGTCGGTGCTCCCCATGCGGAACTCGCCCGCGGGGATCCAGACCATGCCGTCGCGCACGACAGGCGTTCTCGCGGGTATCGGCTCCGTCGCGCCGGGTTGCTCGACCGTTCGGACCGGGTTGCTCGACGTGACCGCCATCGCCGCGACGAGCGCGCCCATCGCGCCCGCACCGAGAAGGATCAGCAGCGCCGCCGACGAGCCCTTCACGGCCTACTCCTCGATCCGAGCGCCGTCGTCCGCGACCGTGCGGAACGCTCTGACCTTCGGACGCCCAGCCGCCTCGGCAGCCGCTTCAAGATGCGACACCAGCGCGTCCGCGTGCTCGGTCGCGACAAGCGTGACGGTGCAGCCGCCGAAGCCGCCGCCGGTCATCCGCGAGCCATGCACGCCGGGCTGCCCGACCGCGTCCACGACGAGCGCGTCGAGCTCGGCGCACGACACCTCGAAATCGTCGCGGAGCGACTCATGGCTCGCGACCATGTGCTCGCCCGCCTGCTTCAGATCACCCGAAGCGAACGCGGCAACGGTCGCTTCGACACGGGCGTTCTCGGTGACGACGTGCCGGGCCCGCTTGAGCGGGTTCGAGGGCGAGTCCGACGGGATCGCCGCGACCTGCTCGGGCGCCACATCACGGAGCGACGCCACCGCGCCGCCCGCGAAGGGCGCGATCTCGGTCAGCGCCGCTTCGCATTCCTGCCGCCGCTTCGCGTAGGATCCATCCGCGAGATTATGCCGCACGCCGCTGTCGGCGATCACCAGCGACGCCCCCACCGGCATCGGCACCACACGCGAAGACTGATCGCGGCAATCGATCATCACCGCGTGGTTCGCAACACCAAGGCACGACGCGAACTGATCCATGATCCCGCACGGCACGCCCACCGCGTGCTCCGCACGCTGGCACAGCAGCGCGAGCTCTTCCTTCGAGGGCAGCTCCGCACCCGCCAGCGTGTAGAGCGCCGTCGCGAGCGACACCTCGAGCGCCGCCGAGCTCGAGAGCCCCCCGCCGATCGGCACCGTGCTCGAGATGCAGGCATCGAAGCCGCCCGGCGCCTTCGCGCCAAGCGCGTCCCGGACCTGCTCCCAGACCGCCGCGACGTACTTGCCCGGCCCGTCGTGATCCTCGACCGACCGCGAGGGATCGACCTCGACAAGCCGGTCGGCGTCGAAGTCCATGAACGAGATCCGCCCGCCGCCTGCGCGAGGGCCCACCGCGACAAACGTCCGCCGATCGATCGCCGCCGGGAGCACGAAGCCGTCGTTGTAGTCCGTGTGCTCACCGATCAGGTTGACTCGGCCCGGGGCCGACGTCAGCACCGCGTGCGGCTGCCCGTAGCCCTTGCGAAACTGCTCGCCGAGCCGAGCGCGAACATCGTCGTGATTCACCATCTGAGAGACCTGCCTCCGCCCCGGCATGAGGAATTCTAAACCTTGACACTCCACCGGTCGCTTGCACTGTATCGGGACAGCAACCGCTTGACGAACAGCCGATCGCCTCCGAAACAACCGTACAGAGACCTTCTCAAAACGAGCCAACAGAAACAGACCCGGTACGCTGCACGCGACCATGAGCACCTTCGACGACCCGACCAGCCCGTTCGCCCCCCAGCCCGGCCCGACCGCGGACAGAGCCGTCGGCCGCGACGCGCTGCTCGGACAGCTCATCGCGGGCCGCTACAAGCCTGTTGAGATCCTGGGCGAGGGCGGCTTCGGTGTCGTCTACCGCGCCGAGCAGATCGAGCCCGTCCGACGCACCGTCGCGCTCAAGGTCATTAAGCCCGGCATGGATTCCGACGCCGTGCTTGCGCGGTTTGAAGCCGAACGCCAGGCGCTCGCGCTCATGAACCATCCGGGCGTCGCCCGCGTGCTCGACGGCGGCCTGATCGACCCAACCTCCCCCACCCCCGCGAGCGGACGCCCCTACTTCGTCATGGAGTACGTCAAGGGCGTCCCGCTCACCGAGCACTGCGACCGGCACCGCCTCACACTCCGCGCGCGGATCGAGGTGTTCCAGAAAGTCTGCGCCGCCGTCCAGCACGCGCACTCCAAGGGCGTCATCCACCGCGACCTCAAGCCCGGCAACATCCTCGTCGCCTTCGAGGATGACGAGCACCAGCCCAAGGTCATCGACTTCGGCGTCGCCAAAGCCATCAACCAACGCCTCGCCGAGCAGACCGTCTTCACGCAGCAGGGCATGCTCATCGGCACGCCCGCGTACATGTCGCCCGAGCAGGCTGAGATGACCTCGCAGGACATCGACACGCGCAGCGATGTCTACGCGCTCGGCGTCATCCTCTACGAACTGCTGACCGGCATGCTCCCGCTCGACAACCAGACGCTGCGCGAAGCTGGGCACTTCGAGATCCAGCGGCTCATCCGCGAGGTTGACCCGCCCCGCCCGAGCACACGGCTCGCAACCGGCGTCGCGGCCGAAACCGTCTCGCGGATCGCGACCGCACGCCGCAGTGAGGTCCGCACGCTCGCGGGCGCGCTGCGCCGTGATCTCGACTGGGTCGTGATGAAGTGCCTCGAGAAGGACCGCACGCGGCGGTACTCGACGCCCGATGCGCTCGCCGAGGAGCTCGGCCGCTTCCTGAGCAACCAGGCGGTCCTCGCCGGGCCGCCGAGCGTGGCGTACCGATCGAGCAAGTTCATCCGCCGTCACCGCGTCGCGGTGCTGACCGGCGCGACCGTCGCCGCCACGCTCTTCATCGCGACCGCCGTCTCCGTCCGCTTCGGCATCGAAGCGCAGCGCGCACAGAAACGTGAGACAGCCGCCCGCCAGCAGGCACAGTCGGAGCGCGCGATCGCCGAGGCGGTCTCGGCATTCCTCATCGATGACCTGCTCGAAGCCGTGGACCCCGACCTCGACGGGCCGGACGTCCGCGTCGCAGAATTGCTCGACCGCGCGGCGGCCTCGGCCGGGACGAAGTTCGCGGACACGCCGCAGGTCGGTGCGCGGATGCTCGCCACGCTTGGCAACGCGTACCTCGCGCTCGGGATGAACAACGAGGCCGAGCCGCTGCTCCGCAACGCCGCCCAGCTCCACGGCTCGCTCGGCAACACCCGCGACGAGATCGACGCGCAGACAGGACTGATCGAGACCCTCTGGCGCCGCGACCGATTCGACAATGCCGTCGCACTCGCCGAGCGCGTGCTCGACGACGCCTCCGAACTCGCCGACACCGACCCGCTGCGGCTCAAGGTTCTCAATCAGCTCGCCGCCGCGTACAAGTACTCGGGCCGGGTCGCCGAAGCCGAGCCGATCTACGACACGGTCCTCGCCGGCAGGCGTGAATCGCTCGGCGAGGACGCCTTCGAGACACTCCAGAGCATCTACAACACCGCCATCATCACCGCGCTCAAAGGCATCAACGCTCGCAGCGCCGGCAATGAGGACGAAGGCAACGCGCTGCTCGAAGAATCGATCACCGAGCTCCGGGCCGCGCACACGGCGTGTGAGAAATCGCTCGGCCGGGATCATTCGCTCACGCTGATCTGCCTGAACGAGCTCGCGATGCAGCTCAATCGGCTCAACCGCGTAGACGACGCCGAGCCCATCTACCGCGACCTCATCGATCGCATGACCACACGCCTCGGCGACGACCACTGGCGACGAAATCAGGCGCTCGCAAATTTCGCCAGACTGCTCCAACGGAACGGGCGTGCCGCCGAATCGCTGCCGATGTACGAGGAGGTCGTCCCCTACTACCGCCGGTGGCTCGGGCCCGATTCGCCCAGAACGATCACGCAGGTCGAGCGGCTCGCCTCGGTCTATGAGCAACTCAATCGCGACGAGGAAGCCGTCGAACTGCTCGAGACCGCGTACGCCGACACGCGCTCGGAACCCGAACTCGCCGCCCGCGTCGCCGCGAGCCTCGCTGCTCTGCACGAGCGCGGCGACCGCGCTGCCGAGGCGGGCGCCTGGCGTCGGCTCGCTGACTGACGTGTATCAGGGCAGCGGTGTCTCGAGGTCGTCGAGGAACTCGAGCAGATCGAAGATGTCGTGAACACCGTCGCCGTTGTAATCCGACCGGCACACGGGGCACACGGTCGTGCCCTGGAACTCGAACGCGCCGAGATCCGCGACCGGGAAGTAGTCCTCGGTCCCCGACGTGAAGTAGCGCACGCCGAGGTCGGGCATCCCCGTGTCGTCGTGGAACCGCGGCTCACGGCCCGCATCGAACGGCGCGCCGAAGCCGGTCAGGTCCTCGTTGAGCGAGCGATCGATCGCCGGAGATCCCGGCTGAAGGCGGTAGTCGCCGTTCTGCTGATCGCGGAACAAGGGATCGATCGCGACATCGGTCCCGCCGCCCTCGGGCGTGATGCTGTTGAAGCTCTCGTAGATGCCCTGATTCACGCCGCCGGTGAACTGACCGTTCGCCCACATAATGCCGTTGTAAACGCGCACCTCGGCACCGCTCACCGCCGCGAATCCGAACGCCCCGGCGTTGTTCACCGCCGTCACATTCTCGAACCGCGCGGTGTTGGTCCCGATCGCGTAGATCACCGAGCCCGTGGAGTTCGGGTCGATGAAGTCGAAGACAGAGCTGCGCACGACAGTGTCGGTCGTGTTGAACTGCGCGAGCGAACCACCGAACGGCGCGCTGGCAGCCGTAAAGCTGCTCCGCTCGATCGTCAGCCCGAGCCCTGCTTGCGAAGCGATGTCCCCACCAAGATTGCCGGCCGAATTCTCGCGGAACAGACAATCCTCAAACGCAACACGCGCCAGACCACCGGTGAGAAACGCCGCGCCGCCGTCCACATCAGCCGAGCTCCGCTCGAACACGCACCTCCGAAACGTCGCGTCCTGATCGAGAACGAAAACCGCGCCGCCGAGGTCGCTCGACCGATTGTCAAAGAAGTTGCAATCGGCAAAGTCGAGAACACCCTGGATTCCGCTCATCGCCACGCCGCCGCCGCGCAGCGCCACGCCGTTCTCGAAGTTGCAGTTCAGAAATCGAACGGTTCCTTGCGATGTCGAGTACACGTTCCCGCCGCCCTCGGCCAGCGGTGTCGCGCCGTTGCGGAACGTCAGGTTCTCGATCAAGACATCGCCCGCGCCGATATCGATGATCAGCCCGCGACCATTGTTCTCGGCATCGATCACCGACTGCGCGGCCGACACACCCCGGAGCGTCAACGGCACCGAGACCACCAGATCAGACTCGCAGATGATCGCGTCAAAGACATCGATTGTGTCACCCGAACGAGCGGCCGCGAGCGCGCCGGCGAGCGTTCCGTACTCGACCCCGAGGTTCACATTCCGCGCGATGGGGCAGGGAACGCCCGCCTCGGACAGATCGCTGATCCCGTTGCCGTTGCAGTCGGGCATCGTCAGCTCGAGCGTCACCGTCTCTGTTTCAATGATCTGCTCCGCGACCAGCAGGCCGCCGCCGAACGTGACATCGACGACGACCGCGTACTGCCCCACGGGGATCGTGTCCCCGATGCTGAACTGCGAGAGCCCAACAACGTCGCCGCCGCGCGCCGTCAGGATGACAGGCTGCAGCACGTCCAGCACCGCTGTCGTTGTTGCCGATCCGCCGTACGAACGATTCAGCGTCGGCGTGCCCATCTCGGGAGGCGGGCAGTAGTTCAGAATCTCACCGGTCACGTCCTCCACGTCAGCCATCGTGAACGCATCAATGACAACCGACATCACGATGTCCGTCGCGCTCCCGCCTAGGCCAGCACCGCCGGCATCGCCATCGAGATCGGTCACGAGCGGCTCGGACACATCCGTGATCCGCATGCTGCCGCCGCCCTCGTTGTGATGAAACCCCACCTCGCCCGTGCCGGTCGTGCCGTTGCCCGAGATGAACAGCTCGTTGCCCTCGGACGACCGAACCGTCACACCCTCGTACCGCTGGAACGAACCGATCGTACCGAAGCACGCCGTATCCATCCGCAGCATCACCTCGACCCGGCTCTGCAGCGTCCCCGGCGGCGTGCCGCAATTCGGCGGCGGCTCGTTGTTCCGGTCACCGTCGCAGAAGACATTCGTCAGCCCCGCGAACCGAACCGGCAGATTCTGACCGGCCGCCGGCCCCGCCATCGCGGCCGCCACGCCCAACGCCACCACAGAACGACTGATCATCACGGCCACCTCTCTCAGCGGGGCACCCGCCCCGGAGCGGCAGCGTACCGCAAGATCACAGGCAGCCGGCATCGACGGCCGCGATCAACGCGAGCACATCGAAGACATCGAACGAGCCGTCCCCGTTGAAGTCCGCCCCGAGCGTCTGCGACGCGATCACGTCCAGCCCCGCGTCGATATCCGCGTCATCGAGCACGCCGAAGGGAGGCATCAGGTCGAACACGCTGCACCCCGGCAGCGGCCGACGGATCTCAACACGATCCACCTCGTAGGTGAACCGCTGGTTCTGTTGCGGGTTGGTCGTCGCCTGCAGGTTCGAGTTGAACGCCACACCGAACGTATCGCTCGGCGCCCACGCGTTCAGATACACCCGCGTGCCGTCGTCGCCGTTCTGAGGCACCACGCCGTCGGGCACCGACTGCGTCTCAGTCCGCACGAGCGTCCCGTTGATGAACCACTCGATCCGGTCCGGGTACCACTCGATCCGATACGTGTTGAACTCCGTGATGTCCAAGTTCGGCACGCTGCGGAACGCGCTATCACCACCGACGGTGAAGTCATCATCGACAAACACGTTCGTCAGCACGCGGTCGTTCGCAAGCGGGATGTCGTTCGACAGGATCTCGAAGTCGATCTCGTCGCGGATACCGCCGCCGAAGAAGTAGGTGAACAGCGAGCCAAGAACGCCGCCGGGCGTGCCGGGCAGGAGCCGCGACCGCGTCTCGAAGATCAGCCCGTCCTCAAGCCGGAACGTCTCGTTGGTCTGGATCTCCGAGCCAAAGAACGTGCCGGTGTCGAACGGGTTGAAGGTATCAACAACGAGCTTCAATGTGCCGTTCGAGACCTCGAGCGGGAAGCTCGGCGGGCGCAGCCGCGTCCGTCCCAGGAACGACGCGACGCCGATGTTGGGCTGCCGCCAGACCGTCGTATCGAGAGCGTTGCCGTCGAACTCATCCACGATCACAAGCGACCCGGGCGAGGGCGTCGGCGGTTCGGTTGTGAAGAACTCCACATCATCGAGCACCACCGCGACCGAAGCAGGGCTGGTCCCGTCGTTCGCGAACGACTGGGCCGCGATCACGAGGCTCGCCCCCACCGCGCCCGCCGGCGCGACCTCGACGATCTCGAACCGGCGGAACGAGTTCGTCAGTTCCCCGCCGATCTGCCGCTGGTTGCCGAACTGATCACCGATGACGCCGCCGGTCGAGTCGATCCACTCGATGCGGAACTCGACGCCGCCGTTCGGTGATTCGCCGATCGCGAGCAGCGAGAACTCGTACTCGCTCCCCGCGGTCACACCCTCGATGAACTGGAACACGCCCACAAACGCGCCGTAGCCGCGGCCGTCGGACGCGGCCGCGCCGTCGATCCCGAGCCCGAGCGCCCGCGAGCCGCCCGCGACCACGTTCGAAACCCGTTCGCCCGTCAGCCCCGCGCCGGCGGGGCCGCCGTTGAAAAAGGCGTTCCAGTTGTCCTGCACGTTCGAGAACGCGATCGGGGACTCGAACGACTCGTTGTTCGCGAGGTTCTGGGCGGCAGCAGCCCCGCAGACCGCCGCGCACACGCCCGCAACCAGAGTCTTGATGTTCATTCGGTTCACAGCGATTCCCTCGGTTCTCGTCCTCTGCAACTTCTCACAGATCCCCCGACCCGCCCCGATTCTTCGCAACAGAACCGGGATCGGATCAAAGAAAAAGGGTGGAGCCGAGATTCCCGGCCCCACCCCGTGTAGGTTCACAACTCCCGAACGAACGGGAGGTCCACCGACTTAGCGGCGACGACGCGCCGCGACCAGGCCGCCCAGGCCCAGCACACCAGCGGCGGCCGGGGTCGGCACGGTCACGCTGATGTTGTCAAAGAACACGCTGCCGCCGCCGAACGTGCCGGCCGGCTGGCGGAAGATCGCCACGACCTCGAAGCGATCGACGATGCCGCGCAGGGACTGCGTGACGACGAAGTCGTTCTGAAGCGTGATGATCTCGTCCTCAGGGCTGCTGCCGTTCACACGGAGCACCGACGGGACGTTGAACAGGAAGTTGCCGCCCGCGTCGAACGCGTTGATCGCGACGAACGCCTCGTTCTCGGTGCCGACGATCGAGTCGCCGCTCGAGGTGTAGGCCTCGGCGCTGAACGTGATCACGTCACCGAAGTCCCAGCCGACGAGCGTCTGGGCGGCACCGCCGAAGTTCTCCTGGCCGGAGAACGTGCCGAACACGCCGAGGAAGTTGTTATCCAGCAGGCCGGCCGGATCCGGGAACAGACCGCCCGGCTGGTTGATGGCGGCGTTGTTGAACAGCGACCACCCCGCGCCCGGGTCGGTCGGGTCATCGAAACCTCCGTTGACGATCAGGCTCGTCGTCGCCGGCTGGGCCACCGCGGCACCGGCCAACGCGGCCACGCCAAGAATTGCAGCACACTTGTTCATTGTCTCGCTCCCTTTCTTCAAAAGGACGCCCCCTCCAGAACGGAGCGGAGCTCTGATTTCTCACTCCGTCGCGGCGCGGGTCACAAACGCCGCTCGGGAAAGCGGTCGGCCCGGACGCCCGAGCCGACCACCAAAGTTATTCACTTACCGACCTCTCGGCCGGCTTTGGGCCCCGCTTACGGAGCCTCTCCGATCGCCTGGTTCGCGTTGAACGCGTCGAGGGCGTTCAGGATCGCGATGAGGTCAAGGGTCGTGCCGCCGACGCCGTCGCCGTCCGCGTCCTCGATGCCGACGAGGATCGTGCCGTTCTCCTGCTGGACCTGATCGCCGTCGTTGTCGGTCGCGATCGCGGTGATGCCGTAGCGCCCCGCGCCGAGACCCGCGGTCTGAGCCGGCGAGATCACGAGCTCCGCGTTGCCGTTCATATCCGGGACCGCGGTGCCGAGCGAGGTGGTGCCGTTGAGGAAGAACTCGACGCCGGTCACGTTGCCGTTCGGGTCTGCGACGTCAGCGCTGACCGTGAGCGGTACACCGGTGAAGCCGAACGACGGCACGTTCAGGGCGTTGATGACCGGAGCGGTCTGGCTGACCCCGAAGAACACGTCATCGACAAACAGAGCACCCATCGTGCCGTCGAACTGGATGAGCAGGATCGTGACCTGAGCCTCGACCGCGCCGGCCGGGGCCTCGGCGAGGAACGACGCGCCGACGAACGTATCGAACGGCGTGAAGCCCGGGCCAGGAACGCTCATCGGGTCATCCGGATCGAAGGTCGGGTCGAGCTCAACGATCTCGGTGCTGAACGAGCCGAGCGGCACGCCACCGGCACCCCGGAAATCGACGATCAGCAGCGGGATGTGGCCCGTCGGATCAGACGGCGGGTTCGCCGAACCCGGGACCAGCGCGATCAGCGGGTCGAAGCTCGGCGTGAGACCGGCGATCGACGCGGTGTACTGCACGCCCGGGGTGACCGGGACGACTTGGAAGAGACCGTTATCGCTCTGGCCGCCGCCGACAGCGCCGGTGCCGAAGAGCTTCGCCGACCACACGCCGTTGTTCGGCGCGACCTCGATGTTGTTGTCGCCTTGGACGCCGTTGAAGGTGGTCCAGCCGAAGAACGGATTGTTGAAGTTCGGATCGAACGGGTTCGAGCTCGCCTCGAAGCCCGGCGTCTGGAGAAGGTTCTGCGCGGACGCGCCGGTCGCGACACAGGCGATCGTGGCGGCGGCAAGCGTCTTCATCATCGTGTTCATCCCTCGGTATCTCCTTACTCGTTTCTCAGTACCTGCGGCGATGGACCAGACGGCTCAATGCCGTCCGCCCCTTCTACGCCAGAGAGAGTTGCGAACCTTTGACACCCAGAATGAGCGTCATCAATACACAGTAGCGGATATCTCCGAAAGTGCGATGTTTGAGGCGCACAAATGTTTCAAAATGCTCGACAAAACAAGCGTTTTCCGCCGCATAAACGCGCATCTTGGAATTGCGACAGTTGCCGGCACAGTCCCACCAGCAAGGTTCCGCTCGCGTTCACAAGTCGTTCTCTGTACGCTATGCGACGCCCGCGACATCGCAGAAATCGGGCGGAACCTGCAAGGAAATCGACTATGAAAATCGGACGAGGAAATACGTTGATCCGCACCGTCGTCTGGCTCGGTGTCATCGCCGCCGTCACCGTCAGCCTCATCGCCCTGCCCCAGCTCAAGCAGGAACCCGCGATCACCCGGGTCGCGCTGATCACGGCCGATAACGACAAGTACTGGGAGCGTCTCATCGAAGGTGCCGAGACCGCGGCCGACCTCTACGACGTCGAGCTCACCGTCCTCCGCGCCGACGGCTCGGCCGACAAGCAGACCGACATGCTCATCGATACCGAGGGCAAGGGCTTCGGCGCCCTCGCCGTCAGCCCGGTCGATCCCAACCGCCAGGCGCTCATGCTCCGGAGCCTCGGACGCACCATGCCGCTCGTCACGGTGGACTCGGACTGCATCCTCTCGGGCCGCATCTGCTTCGTCGGCGCCGACAACTACGCCGCGGGCCGCCTGAGCGGCCAGATGATCAAGCAGGCCCGCCCCGACGGCGCCCGCGTGCTCGTTGTGATGGGCCCGCTCGCCAAGGAGAACGGCGAACGCCGCCGCCAGGGCATCATCGATGAACTCCTCGACCGCTCTAACGGCCCGGGACGCCCGACCGAACCCCTCGACGAGGTCCACGGCGAAGGCCGCTACGTCGTCGCCGTGG
>JBCDKU010000041.1:0-24506 GCA_038746265.1 Planctomycetota bacterium | reverse complement strand
GCGAACTCCTGGATCTCCTTGGAGATACGCACGCTGCACCAGTCGTGGCCGCACATGGCGCAGAAGTCGGTGTCGACGTCAAGGTCCTCGTCGTGGTACGCCCGGGCGGTGTCGGGGTCGAAGGACAGCTCGAAGTGCTTCTCCCAGTTGAGCGCGGCCCGCGCGCGGGTGAGGTTGTCGTCCCAGTCGCGGGTGCCGGGGATGCCGAGGGCGACGTCGGCGGAGTGGGCGGCGATCTTGTAGGCGATGCAGCCTTCCTTGACGTCGCCCCGCTTGGGCAGACCAAGGTGCTCCTTGGGCGTGACGTAGCAGAGCATCGCGGCGCCGTGGTAGGCGGCGGCGGTTGCGCCGATGCAGCTGGTGATGTGGTCGTAGCCTGGGAAGACGTCGGTCACGAGCGGGCCCAGCACGTAGAACGGTGCGCCGTGGCAGAGGCGGCGCTGGAGCTTCATGTTGTATTCGATCTGGTCGAACGGGACGTGGCCCGGGCCCTCGACCATGACCTGCACGCCGCGGCACCAGGCGCGTTCGGTGAGCTCGCCGATGGTGGCAAGCTCGGCGAGTTGGGCCTGGTCGGTCGCGTCGGCAAGGCCGCCCGGGCGGAGGCCGTCACCGATCGAGAACGAGACATCGTGCTCGCGCATGATGTCGCAGATGTCCTCCCAGAGGTCGTACATCGGGTTCTCTTTGTTGTGGACGAGCATCCACTTGGCGAGCAGCGAGCCGCCGCGGGAGACGATGCCGATGAGGCGGTTCTTGACGAGCGGGAGGTGGGCCTTGCGGAGACCCGCGTGGATCGTGAAGTAGTCCACACCCTGCCGTGCCTGGTGGCGGCAGGTCTCGAGGATGGTCTCGGCGTCGAGGTCCTCGAGCTTGCGGCCGATGATCATGGAGTAGATCGGGACGGTGCCGATCGGGACGGTGGAGTTGGCGATGATCGCTTCGCGGGTGGCGTCGAGGTCGCCGCCGGTGGAGAGGTCCATGACGGTGTCGCCACCCCACTGCTCGGCCCACTGCAGCTTCTCGACTTCCTCGGTGGTGCCGCTGGAGACGGGCGAGGCGCCCATGTTGGCATTGACCTTGGTCTTCGACGCGCGGCCGATGCACATGGGGTCGAGGTTCTTGGCGAGGTGGTTCGTGTTGGCGGGGATGATGAGGCGGCCCGCCGCGATCTCGTCACGAACCTGCGCGGGCGTGAGGTGCGGCTCGCGCTCGGCGACGCGCGTCATCTCCTTCGTGATGATGCCGAGGCGGGCCCGCTCGAGCTGGGTGATGGGTGTGAAGTTGGTCGGGTAGGTGACGCGGCGGGTGATGTTCTTCGAATCGGTAAAGACGACCTGGCGGACATCGGGGAGCTCGGAGAACGTGGTTTCTTCGCGCTCGATGGGCTCGTCGGTCTCGAAGGTGCCGAGTTCCCAGCCGTCGGGGAGAAAATCCCACGCGGTCTTGTTTGAGGGCTCGGGCATGCCGGGCGTGTCGGGCGAGGCGAACATGAGCGGGCCGCCGATATCGGCTTTGCGCGCGAAGCTCCCGGGGGTCGTGAGGTTGTCGGTGGAGCCCGGGTCGAAGGCGCCGGCGACGGGGACGTCGAAGCCGTGCTCGTTGGGCGCGTCGGGGTACGCGGCCTGCGCGCGGGCGAGGCGGGCGGCGGAGGCGGGTACGGAGACGAGGCCCGCGGTGGTCTGGAGGTGGGCCTTGCCGGCCGGGGAGTCGGGGCCGAGGTGGGTCGAGTTGTGTGTCTGCGTGGACGTCGGCGTGGACATGAGCGGCCTCTTTCTGAGGCTCGCTGCGGACGGGGCGTGACCGTGTCAGGCGGACGGCTCTCTGACTCGATCGCTTCCCTCCGCCGGTGCGAGCCGGATCAGGTTCAACGGGTTCGTCTCAGCGGCTGTGGGCCGCGCCCCGAGCGATGCGAGATTGTAGCCGATCGCGCCGGTGTCCAAAAACAAACAGCGGCACCTGGTGGGGTGCCGCTGTTGTGGCTTATGAGGTTGTCGGCTGCTGCGTTAGCGGCGACGACGACCGGCGACGAGGCCGGCACCGGCGAACGCCATGGCGGCGGCCGGAGCGGGAACGCCCGAGATCGGGGCGAGGCCGCCGACGTTGCCCTCGACGCCGTTGAAGACGAGGGTGGCCGCGAGGGTGTCGATGTCGATCGAGTAGAAGTCGGTCGAGAGGTCATCGCGGACGACGCTCAGGCCGAGGGTCTGCGAGAACGGATCGAAGGCGAGGCCAGCATCGAACTGCGAGGCGACGATGGCGGAGCCGTCGGTGTCGAGACCGAGGAGGCCGAGGTCAGCGAACGCGGACTGCGAGGGGCCGAAGGTGAAGAAGCCGAGCTCGAGGGTGTCGGTGATGTAGACACCGTAGCCGACGCTCGAGAACGGGTTGAATGCCGCACCGGCGACGATGCCGCCGACGTCAAGCTGGGCAGCCGCGACAGCCGGACCCGCGATGTCGTAGGCAGGGCCGCCAACGCCGCTGGTGCCGGTGATGCCAACGGGGACGAAGAACATCTTGCCGGAACGGTTGATCGCGATCACCGTGTTGGTGTTGATGTTGAATGTCAGGGCGGAAACGTCGCCTTCGACGCTGGTACCCGAGCCGGGCTCCAGACCGGTGCCGCGGTTCTCGAGGGCGAGCACGTTGCCGAGCGGGTTAAAGGGGTTCGAGTTGAACAGCGAGCCGATGCCGTTCGCGACTGCGCCGGAGCTGGTATCGAAGTCGAAACCGCTGTCGGCGTTCGCGAGGCCGGGCAGGATCTGAGCACCCGGGAAGAGCTCGTTGGCCGCGGTCAGAAACTGCGAATCGTACTGAACCGAGAAGATCGATGCCTCGCCCGCGGAGACGCCGCGCTGACCGGCGGTCTGGGCGGTGCCCGCACCAACAAAGAACTGCGCCGAAGCGGCGCCGGCGAGGCCCATGACGGCGATGGCCGCAGAAGTACCACGAATGCTCATTGTCCCACTCCCATTCTCTTGCTTGATCTCCGAGATCGGCCCGCCACAGACTTCACCCGGAGGTCATACGTCTTGTCTCAATCCCAATACAGTACCGAGTTTGGGGGCAAATGCACAAGACCTGTCCTCGAAAAACGAAAATTCCTTGCCATGCCAGATTTACGGACCCTGTTCAAGCCCGAAACCCGTCAGAATCCGGACAAACCGGCCCTGAACATGCCTTTTTCGCAAGAATCCCCTTGCACAACCACAACATCTGCAGGGCTTCGAGTGTGGACGGCTGGTGAGAAAAATGACTAGGGGTCACTCTGGAGCCGCCGGATCGGCGTCGCCGCGGCCGGATGATCATCCGGATCTGTACGAGCGGGTTGGTGTGTACGACATCGTGCACACCCCTGGGACGGCGGAGGAAGTCCGGGGGCTCGAGCGGATCGCGGAGATGTACGCCCCGGGCGTGAAGGGCTCGTGGCTCGAACCGGCGTGCGGGACGGGGCGGTACCTGCGGCTCCTGGCGAAGCACGGGCACCGGTGCGTGGGGTTCGATCGGTCGGCGGCGGCGATCGAGTACGCCCGAGCATGGGTCACGCGGGCGGGGCTCGGGCAGCAGTGCTCGTTCAACCTCGGCGAGTTCGGGGCGTTCGAAGTCGCGGCAGGGTCGGTGCGGGCGGCATTCTGCTCGATCAACACCATCCGGCACGTGGCGACGGACGCTGAGTTGCTGCAGCACTTTGAGCTGATCGCGGACGGGCTCGCGCCGGGCGGGGTGTATGTGGTGGGACTGAGCCTGACGGCGTACGGGATCGAGCCCCCCACGGAGGACATCTGGACGGCGTCGCGGGGGCGCTGCCGGGTGACGCAGGTGTGCAGCTACTTCCCACCGGACGGGGACGGGGCGAGTGATCGTGACGGCGGGCGGACGGAGCGGGTGCACAGCCATGTGCGGGTGGAGCGGCCGCGGGGGGTCGAGGAAATCACGGATGCGTACGGGCTGCGGACGTACTCGCCCGGCCAGTGGCTCGACGTGATCGACCGGTCGGCGCTTCGGCTGGTGCACGTGACGGACGAGTTCGGCACGCCCATGGATGTGCCTCCCTCGGGCTACCGGCTTTATGTGCTCGGCCGGCGCAACTGACCGCGCTGCGAAGTTGATCAGGGGCCGGGCGGGGTGTTGCCGTCGGCGGTGATCTCGAGTGACTTGGTGAGGCGGCCGCCGTTCTCGGGCAGAAGGACGGCGACAGCGGCTCGCTGGCCCGCGGAGCTCTGGCGCCCCCCTTGGAAGGGGAAGACGCGGGTGATGGTCTCGCCCTCGGCGATGCCGTTAATCGAACGGCTTTCTCTCGCGAAGCCCGGGACGCGGGCGACGAGATCGATATCGATGGGCTCGGTGCCGATGTTGGTAACGCGAGCTTCGAGGAGCAGATCATCGCCTCGACCGGCGTCGCTGTAGCGGTAGGCGATGTCGAGGCGGACGTTGGGGAGGCCGAGCTTGACGGTGCGTTCGACGCGGATGAGTCCGAAGTCGGTCTCGCCGCCGACATCGAATTCGTAGATGAACTGCTGGGGTCCGGTCTGGACGGCGGGTGAGATGTTGAAGCTCAGGGGGATGGAGGTGGTTGCGCGGGGAGCCATGGCGAAGCTGCCGAAGCGCGGGGTGATCTGCCAGCCCGAGTCGCGGCGCTCTTCGGGCTTGCCGCCCGGCTCGACGATGAAGAACTCGCCCCGGATCGTGTTGGGCCAGGGGTTGTCGAAAACGAGGTCGTGCTCGAGGGTGTTGCTGCGCGAGAGCAGCTCGGGCGGCTTGAGTCGGATGGAGGCCTGGAACTTGAGCAAGGGGACGTCCACGCCCTCGATGAAGAGGGGGATGGGGCTGACCGGGAACTCGTGGACGAGCGCGCCGGATGTTCCGATGGGGACAGGATTCAGCGGGGCGGAGTTGCCGAACTCGTCGAAGACGGTGACGGCTCGCTGGGCGAGGCGGACGTGCAGCGGCGTGTTGGGGTCGCGGATCTCGGTCTGCCAGACGACCATGAGCGAGTCGCGGCGTTCGTCGATGGGCTCGAAGACGAGTGCGCGGACGCCCGGGGCGAGATCGAGATCGGCGGCGGCGCGGCGGCCCGCGAGCCGCTCCATGAGCGAGCGCCACATGACGCCCGAGGCGGTCGGCATGGGCTTGCCGCGGTGCCAGGTGACGGGATCGATCACCGCGAGGACGGCTTCGGGCGGTGCCTGAGCCGGGGCGTTTGCGGGGATCGAGCGGTACCAGGCGAGGGCCGCGCGGCGGGCCATGGCGGCGAGGCTCATGTGCAGCGGCTCTTCGGGGGTGTCGTTCTCGCTCAGGGCGTAGGTGATCAGCGCGGGCTCGGAGGTGAGCCCCGGGCCGGCGGTCTGGTTGGTGAGGGTGTTCCAGCGTTCGGCGAGGATCTCGATCGCGGTGTCGTCAGCTCCCGGGGGGAGCGTGAGGGTGACGCCTCGCGGAGGTCGGGCGAGCTCGGGCGTGACTCTGAGATCGGCGCGGGTGGCGGTGCGCACGGCGGGGCCCGGGACGAGCGCGGAGAAGTGGTTCTCGATCTCCGCGATGAGGTCGGGGGTGCTCGGGGCGAGGGTGGGGTCGAATCCGATGGGCCCGACCTGCCATTGGTCCACGCGCTGGCCGAGCACGTCGAGGATGGGGCGGAGCCAGGGGTGCCACGTTTGTTCGTCGAGCGTGAAGAGGGCGGCGACATCTGCCGGGACGACGGCGGCGGCGACGGTGAGCGGGTCGGGGAGCTCGGTGAGGGCGAGGGTGACGTAGGTCTCGTGGCGGCGGAGTGAATCGATGAAGGGGACGAAGGTCTCGGCGCGCTGCCGGGCCTCGTCGAGGCGCAGCGTGTTGTCGAAGACGGGCAGGCCGACATCACCCATGCCGAGCCGCATGAGCAGCGGATCGAGCTCCGCGAGCGCCGCGTCGAGCGATTGCCCCGGGATCTCGGAGATGATCGCGCCGAAGCGGCGGCGGTCGGGCGAGCCCGAGGTGGTGCCCTGCCCGGAGCCGAGCGCGGGGAGCAGCGCGGCGGGTCGGGGCGGGAGCCAGCCGAAGTCGAGGCTGTCGGCGCCGATGAGCTCGCCCTGCGATTGGACGGTGATGGCGGCGCGGTACCAGCCCAAGGCGGGCAGGTCGGGGGTCATGGTGGTTTCGAGTCGGCCGCCCTGAAAGGCGTCGCCCAGGTTCTGCACGACGCGGCCGTCGATGTCGTAGATCTTGGCGTCCACCTCGAGCGGTACGCCCGCGAGGTCGCGGACAAGGACGGTGATCTCGGGGGTCTTGGGTGCTTCAAAAAGGTGGCCCGGCGCGGTCGAGCCGAGCCGGACGCGGGGCGCCTGGATGACGACGATGTCGTCGAGGTGGGCAGCGCCGTCGAAGTCTTCTTTCGTGATGACGAACTCGTCGGGCAGTCTGGTGGTCATTCCGCGGGTGGCGGCGATGGTCTTGGGCTGGAGAAGCAGGCACTCGATCTGGAGGAAGGCGGCGGCGTCGGACGTGCCCTCGACGCTCAGCACGACGCGGGTCCAGTCCTCACCCCGAACGAGCGGGCTCTGGACGTTGGTGCCGGGGATGGGGTTGCCGTCCTGATCGAGCAGCCGGGCTTCGAGCTGGGCGGCGGCGTGGTCGAGGCCGGTCGTTCGGAGCAGCGCGGTGACGGCGTAATCGGCGTTGGGGAAGATGCTGATGACGCCCGGGTTGAGCAGAAGGCTGGTGCTTCCGCCCCGTGTCGGGATGGTCAGCCCGCGCTCGCCCTGGGCGGCGGCGGCGGTGTCCATCCTGGCGAGGTTCCAGGCGGGGAAGCCGGGCCTGACGCGCGGGACGGCGGGGTCTTCCTGGGCGCGGACCCAGCCCAGCGGGAGGTCGGTGGGGTTCTCGAAGTTGGGCTCGAAATCGAAGTGGGCGACGATGCGGCTCGCGGTCGCGGGGCGGTTGATGTCCTGGAGCTGTCCGGTCGCGAGCGAGGCGGCGAGTGCGAGCGTGGGAATAGCGGCGAGCGCTCGTGGCATGAGGGGGCTATCGGCCGGATCGCGGGCGGGGCTCGGGCGGGGCCGGTGGTGGTGCGCAGGGGCTGCGCGGGTAGGCTGGGATCGATCGAGATCAGAAAGGGCCAGTGATGAGTGACGAAGGTTTGACCGCTCCGTCGTACGCGCCGCCGCCGGATGACGCGCCGCACGTGCCGCTGGACGCGTACTCGCCGGGCGAGCCGAGCGAGGACGCGGCGCGTTCCTTTTACGAGCGGATGAGCAAGCGTCGGACGGTGCGGATGTTCTCGGACCGTCCGGTGAGCCGCGAGACGATCGAGTGGGTGATCCGGGCGGCGGGGACGGCGCCGTCGGGCGCGAACAAGCAGCCGTGGCGGTTTGTCGCGGTGAGCAACCAGGAGATGAAGACGAAGATCCGGCACGCGGCGGAGGAGGAGGAGGTCGAGTTCTACGGCAAGCGCGCGAGCGAGCGGTGGCTCGAGGATCTCAAGCCCTTCGGGACGAACCCGGACAAGCGGTTCCTGACGATCGCGCCGTGGCTGGTCGTGGTGATGGCGATGAAGAAGACGGACGAGGGCGGGCAGGTGTACTACCTGAACGAATCGGTCGGCATCGCGACGGGCATGCTGCTGTCGGCGGCGCACCACGCGGGCTTGGCAACACTGACGCACACGCCGAGCCCGATGGGGTTCCTCGCGAACGTGTTGGGACGGCCCTCGCACGAGAAGCCGTTCCTGTTGATCCCGATGGGGTACCCGACGGAGGACGCGATGGTGCCGGCGATCGGGCGGAAGGGGCTGGATCAGATTGGGGTGTTTGTGGAGTGAGGGAGAAGGCACCGGGGACCGGGGACCAGGCACCGGGGTTGTGGTTCGGCGGGGTTGAGCTGGGTTCGTGCAGCACCACTTTGATTGGCTGTGCTGCGTGCTCTTTCCCCAGCTCACGCTGGGGGCTCTTTGTCTCAGAGATACACCTTGCGGTTGTAGACGTACCACTCGAAGAGCATGATCGCGAGCATGGCGGCGAGGAGCCAGGGCCAGTAGCGGCGGATCGATTGGACTTCGCCGTCGCTGGCTGCGGCGGTGACCTCGGTGGCGAGCGCGACGGCGGATTGGGCGGCGACGTCGGACTCGCGGGGGTCGAGGAGGTTGACGGCGAAGCGGCGGCGGACGCGGTTGCCCTCTTCGATGTCGGTTAGCCCTGCATCTCCTGACCATTCGAGGGTGTAGAGACCGGTCTGGCGGAGCGGGCCGTAGGCGACGCGGCCGTCGGGGCTGGGCTCGAGGTCGCGGGCGGAGCCGTCGGGGAGGCGGACGCGGACGGCGGTCGCGCCGGCGGGGACGCGGTCCGCGAGGATCTCGCCCGGGGCGGCTTCGCGCTGCTGGTCGTCGCTCACGCGGGCGACGGTGCCCGCGAGGTCCTGGATCGCGCCCGCGAAGAACGCGACGAAGCTGATATCGAAGGGCCAGTTGGAGTTGTCGGGCGCGAAGGTCGTGACGATCGCGCGGTAGTCGAGGGCGGTGACCTCGAGGATGCCGGGGCCGAAGGGGGTGTCGGCGATGACCTGCGCGACGGAATCCTCGGTGAGCTCGGCTTTGCGGATCGCGCCGAAGAAGATCGATTGCAGGGTGAGGTTGCGGAGGATGGGGTGGTCGCGGGACCAGTCGAGGAAGCGGCCGCCGGGCGCTTCGCCGGCGTCGGTGAAGGTCTCGGGTCCCTCTGGGATCGCGCCCAAGACAAGCCAGCGGCCGGGCGGGAGGGCGCGGCCGTCGGGGATGTCGGGAGGGAGGACGCCGTCGAGGACGACGACGTCGAAGGCGGTCCGCTGGTCTTCCGGGAGAGCGTTGAACTGCGCGGGCGTGAAGCGCTGGAGCTTGGCGAGCGGGAGCCCGCCCAGAGCTTCGACCAAGAAGAGATTGCCGGCGGTCACGACGGCGACGGTGGTGCGCTTGGCGGGCGGGATCGCGAGGCGGCCGACGTCGTCGGTCGGGAAGGCGTCGCGCGGCAGATCACCCTGGAGCGCTGACTTCGTGCGGACGCGCACCTCGGCGAGCGCGGCCTCTGGTCGGTCGAGCTCGAAGACCAGGCCGCCCGTGCCGGGCTCGGGTCGGACGTTGGCGACGACCTCGGTGTCGTCGATGCGTTCTGAGTTCGAGCTCTCGACCTCGGCCTCTGGGACGGTCGCGGCGGGGAGCTCGAGGTCGCGGACGGCAACCGTCTGGTCGTCGAGCTTGAGCTCGAGCTCGACGGGCCGTGCGGTGTCGCTGGCGTTCTGGAGCGCGACGAAGACGCTGAGCTTGTCGGGGTTGTCGTAGGCACGCTCGGCTCGGAGGCCCACGATGCCGACGTTGGCGGCGTTCTCGTCTCCCACGGCGTGGAAGATCACCTCGTCATCGGAGCGCGGGGTGAAGGTGTCGGCGTCGGCGAAGCGGCCGTCGGTGAAGAGGTGGAAGGTCTGCGGCTCGCCCGCGGTCTGGCCCTCGATCTCGACGAGGGTGGCTTCCTGCGTGCCGCCCGCGTCGTCGCGGAGGAGGCGGCGCGGGCGGTGGGCCTGGGCGAGGTTGAAGGCTTCGGAGATCGAGCCCGGCACGTCGGTCTGCTCGATGCGCTCGACGGCGCGGCGGAGGGCCTGCTTGTCGGTCGTGAAGCGCTGGATGACCTCCGCTTCCTTGTCGAACGCGATAACCATCGCCTCGTCGGAGCGCCCGGACTGGAGCACGCCCGACTCGGCGAGGTTGTCGATCTGGTCGAGGGCGGCCTGCTTCACGGCTTCGAGGCGGGTGAGGCCGTCGGAGCTGCCGTCGCGTGCTGCCATGGACGCGGAGCGATCGATGAGCAGGACGTGGCGGTTGGAGACGCCGGTCACGGTCTCGGTCTGCGGCTGCGCGAGCGCGAACAGCGCGGCGGCGAGCGCGAGGAGCTGGAGGAGCAGGAGGATGTTCTTGCGGAGCTTCTGGAAGGGGGCGTTGGCCTGGAGGTCCTCGATGGCTTTCTTCCAGAGCAGCGTGGTCGAGACCTCGACGTTCTTCCGCCGGAGCTTGAGGAAGTAGAGGATGACGAGCGCCGGGACGGCGATCGCGGCGGCGATGGCGGCGAGCCAGGGGGTGGCGAAGGTCATCGCAGCACCCCGCGTTTCCTGAGGTAGTCGAGCAGGAGGGTGTCCACGGGGGTGTCGCTGCGGACGGTCATGGCGGTCATCTCGCGGCGGGCGCAGAAGTCGCGGAGCTGCTGGCAGTAGGCGTTCAGCGTTGCCTTGTACTTCTTGAGCAGCGGCGCGGAGACGGTGATCTCGGCCCGGTCGCCGTCCTCGGTATCAACCAGTCTCAGGTCACCGAGGATGCCCGACGGGCCCTCGGGCTCGACTTCCTGGGGGCTCAAGAGCTGGATCGCGATGACGTCGTAGCCTCGGCCCACGAGCATACGGAGGCCCTGCTCGTAGCCCTCTTTCATGAAGAAGTCGGAGATGACGACCATGACGCCCTTGCCCCGGCGGCTCAGCGCGATGCGCTTGGCGGCCTCGGGGAAGTTGGTGTCGCCCTCGGGCCTCAGCGAGCAGATGAAGCGGGCGAGCTCCTGCGTGCGGCGCTTGCCGCGGAGATCGCGGATGGCGTGCATGAGCTCGGGGTCGCGGGATTGATCGCCGGCTCCCGTATCGATGAGCCCCCCCACTGTGGAGACGGCGACGCGGTTGAGGTTGACGAGCCCGATGTAGCCGAGCGCCATGGCGAGCTGCTGGGCGTAGTGCCACTTGCTGGGGTTGCCGCAGTCGAGGCTGGCGCTGGCGTCGAGGACGACGTGGAGGGAGAGGTCTTCCTCTTCGAGGAAGAGCTTGAGGAAGAGGCGGTCGAGGCGGCCGAAGACGTTCCAGTCGATGTGTCGGGGGTCGTCGCCGATGACGTAGGGGCGGTGGTCGGCGAACTCGACGGATTCGCCGCGTTTCTTGGAGCGTCGCTCGCCCTTGAGCTTGCCGGCGAAGATCTTTTTGCTGGAGAGATCGAGCTGGCCGATGCGCGCGATGAGCTCGGAGCCGAGCAGCTCGTCGATGGTGGCGGCGCGTTGTGGGTTTTCGAGGCGGATCATCCGGGTGCTCGGTAGCGACGGTTGGTGCGTTCGGTGGTGGGCTCGCCGAAGAGGAGGTCGCCCGCGCCGTCGAGGAGGCCTCGGTCGTCGCCGGTCTTGACGTTGGGCTCGTGGACGTCGCGGGTGCGGCTGCCGAAGCCTTTGGAGCTGACGGTGCGCTGGTAGCAGCCGCCGAGCGCGACGAGCACGAGGGCGGCGAGCGGGATGATTCGTCTTGTGCGTTTCACTTCGTCGCCTCGCTTTCGGGGCTGAGGGCGATCCAGTCGTAGGTGGGCAGGCGGTCGCCGCTGGCGAGGCGGAGGCCCGCGTGGCTCACGAGGTGGCGGCCCTCGGTGGAGTCGTAGGTGGTCGCGATGCCGGCGATGGGCGTGTGCTCGATGGGGACGACCTCGCCCGGGTCGGAAACGCCGTTGGTGTTGAGGTCGTGCCAGAGGGCGAGGCCGGTGAGTTCGGCGCCGGCGAGCTCGCCGTCGCGGTTGTCATCGAGCATGTCGAGGGCGGCGTAGCCGTTCTCCGGGAGCAGCCAGAAGGTGGCGTTCCCGAAGAGCTGTCTGCCCGAGGTGATCCTGCCGGTGCGCTCGGGATCCCAACAGAGAATCGCGGCGTCGGGCGTGACCCAGGTCCACCGCTGCGGGCGGCGGGTGCCGTCGAGGTCGAAGGGGACGAAGGCGGCGTCGTCGATGAGGTCGGCGAGTGGGCGGGGGGAGAGGGAGAGGATGATTGGGGTGATGAATGTGCTCCATTCGCGACTCTCTAATTGCCCAAGTTTACGGTTCACCTCCTCGATCAGAGAACGCTCATCGGGCTGTACCCCACGCGCCGTAACCATTCTCAAATAGCTTGAACCGGCTTCAAAGCTCACCGTTTCGTCGTAGCCATTGCCCGAAAAATCCCGCGCCTCATCGGAGGCGAGGTCGCGATCGAACGACGACCGAAATGCCTTGAGGTACCACTCGATAGCAAGCTCGCGCCATGTTTCGGTGGTTCTCCTCCGCGCGAGCTCCGAGAGAGACTCCTTGTTCGAGTTGACGTGTTCAACTAGTACAAGGATCGCGTCTGCATCGTCTTCAAGGATGCCCCAGGCTCGGAGCCAATCCATCGACTCTCGTTCTACACCTGACGAATAAACCTCGACGGCCTCTCGCAGCGTTTCAAGCCGTTGTTCTGACGGGTGTGGGATGATTGCGAGAGGCAGGAAACCAAGGCGCTCAGCAATCGGCTGGCCATGCTCGAGCACATACGCGAGACCTAGTTCAACAGAGGAGTGGTGACCCCACTTGTTGTCGGGATGAAAGGGTCGATCTAGCGCTGCCTTGAACATTTCGATCGATGCAAGAAGGTGTCGAATACGTTCGCTGCCGGTCAACGGCTTGATCGGCGGAGCACCCTCGGGGACATATGGAACGCCATCCGGCCCGGGTCCCGGGTCTGACTCATCAGGTGGGATTATCAGGTCACGCCCTTCTCGATCGATTACCGCGATTTCCGTCCCGCCGCTGCTGAACGCGAGACTGTGTGCGCGAGCGAGCGAGAAGTACGGCTCAGCATGCGCGGGTTGATCCTGCTCGATCCTTAAGCGCAGGTTGTGTTCGATTCTCGCGACAGGCGCACGGGTGGGAAACTGCCACATTGCGCTCGATGTGACGAGGCAAAGGATGACGCCGATTATCGCGACGAGTAGTCTCACGCACTCGCCCCCGCCATGGCGATGGGCTGGGTCGGGACCATCTTGAGGATCTCGGTGACGAGGGCGTCGGGGTCCACGCGGTCGGCTTCTGCTTCGAAGTTGAGCAGGATGCGGTGGCGCAGCGCGGGCAGCGCGACCTTCTGGATGTCGGCGTAGGCGACGTTGTAGCGGGCCTCGGTCAGGGCGGCGACCTTGGCGGCGAGGATGAGGGCCTGGGCGGCGCGTGGTGAGCCGCCGCAGCGGACGTAGCGGTTGACCGGGCCCGACTCGCCGCCCGCGACGAACTCGCCGCCGGGGTGGGTGCCGAGCACCAGTCTCGCGGCGTACTGCTTGACGTGCGGCGCGACGACGACGGCGCGGACAAGCTCCTGGGCTTCGAGGATCTCGTCGCCGTTCATGACGCGCTCGGCGGTGGGCATCTCGGCGCCCGTTGTTCGGTCGAGGATGACCATGAGGTCATCGAGCTGCGCGTAGCCCACGTTGATCTTGAAGAGGAAGCGGTCGAGCTGGGCTTCGGGCAGGGGGTAGGTGCCCTCCTGCTCGATGGGGTTCTGCGTCGCGAGGACGAGGAAGGGCTTGTCGAGCTGGCGGCTCTCGCCCGCGACGGTCACCGAGCGTTCCTGCATCGCCTCGAGCAGCGCGGACTGGGTCTTGGGCGTGGCGCGGTTGATCTCGTCGGCGAGGACCACTTGAGCGAAGATCGGGCCCTTCTGGAAGACGAACTGGCGGCGGCCCGTGTCGGCGTCCTCCGTGACGATGTTGGTGCCGATCACGTCGGCGGGCATCAGATCGGGCGTGAACTGGATGCGGCTGAAAGGCAGATGCAGCGCGTCGGCGAGGGTGCGGACGAGCAGGGTCTTGCCGAGACCCGGGACGCCCTCGAGCAGGACGTTGCCCCCGGCGAAGAGGACGGTGAGGACGCCGTCCACGACCTCGTCCTGCCCGACCATGACCTTGCCGATCTCTTGCTTGAGCTTGGCGAAGGTGCTGCGGAAGGCTTCTGCTTTCTGCTTCACTTCGGATTCCGACATGCCGCCGGGGGTGAGGTTTTCTGCCATGGCCATGGTGGGTTACTCCTGTCCAAACTCGTCGCGCGCTCGGCGCTTGGCTTTCATGAGGCGCGACATGCCGCCCTCGGCGTCTTCGTCGTTCTTTGCTTGTTTCGCTCGCTTGGCGACGTCGTCCTTCTGCAGGCCCGAGCTGGCGGGCTGCTCGGCTTCCCCGGACAGCGCGATGGGGCCCGCGGGGACGTCGGCGTCGGTGACCTCAAACTTTTTCGTGGCCCGCTTGCGATGCTCGTCGCCCGTGCGCTCGGCGGTGCGGCGCTTGGCGGTGCGGAGGGCGCCCAGGTCCTGGCCGGTCTGTTTCTGCTTGCCGCCGCGAAAGAGCCCGAGGATCGAGCTCGCGATCGCGGCGGGCTCGATGCGGACGCGGCGGACGGCGACATCGGCGAGGAACAGCCCGATGCCGACAAGCGTCACGGCGAGCCAGATCGCGCGGGCCGAGACCGGCTCGCGCAGGCCCTCGCGCCGCCAGGGGTCGTCGGTCGTGGGGTCGCGGTCGAGGACGCGTCCGCCCGTGATCGCGGCGACCTGGCGGAGCAGGGCGGCGTTGGTCTCGAGCGCGCGGAACTCATCGGCAACGGGGCGCGTGATCGCGGCCTGCACGGAGCCCTCGATCGCGGGGCCGCCCGTCGGGTTCGGCGCGCGGTAGCGGAGCGATGAGATGTAATCGCCGGACTCTTCTGTATCGACGACCGCGACGTAGCGGCCCGGGCCCGTCTGGCGGACCTCGAAGGACTCGCCCTTGCCCGTCGGCGCGGCGATGCGAGCGTCGAAGCTGGCGAAGTTGATCCGCTCGCCGTTGTCGTCGAGCAGGTCGATGATGATCTCGGTCTGGTCGCCCTGCTGCTGCGTGACGACGCGTAGGTTCGCGGAGCCGGTGGGCCGCATCGTCCAGCGGACGTGCTGCTCCCAGAACTGCCGGTAGCCGGGCCAGCCGGCCCACGCCTGACCCCAGCGGGCGCCGGCGTCGGTCGTGATCGCGACAACACGACCGAGGCCGTACTGCCACTGGGCGGCGATGGGGTCCTGGACCTCTTCGGCGCCCTGTCCTTCGCCCACGGTCTGCGTGGCGTAGGCGGTGGTCTGCGCGAGGCCCTCGCGCTCGGCCGCGACGACGTAGCCCGTGATGGGCGGGAGCGAGCCGATGCCCTGAAGGGTGGGCGTAGGGATGCCGGCGAGGCCCGGGTTGAAGGGGTCGCCCTCCCAGATCAGCGTGCGGCGGACGGTCTGGGCTTCCTTGATGAAGATCTGCGGTAGGGTCGCGAGCTGGGCGTTGTTGTTGATGCCGTAGAACTGGCCGCCGGTCGCGTTGGCCATCGTCTGCAGCGAGCGGAAGTCGCCCGCGGAGTGCGGGAAGACGCCGACGGTCGAGATCGAGATTCCGGCGTTGCGGAAGTCGCCCAGGATGCTGCGGTTGAGAGAGGGGTCGCCGTCGGAGATGACGATGACGTGCTTCTGCCCGGCGTTGACGGCGGAGAGGTCGGCGAGCGCAAGCCGCATCGAGGGGTCGAAGCTGGGCATGTCGCCGAACTGGAGGTTGTTGATCGCGCGGCGGACGGCGGTGCGGTCGCCGACGGGGCTGATGGGGTAGACCCAGTCGGTGCCTCCGATGCCCTGGAACTCGACGATGCCGACGAGATCGCGGGAGCTGAGGACATCGACGGCGGCGTTGGCGGTCTGCTTGCCCCAGTAGGTGCCGCGGGGTGCCTCGACAGAGTGGACGACCAGCGCCAGCGCACCGCGCGGCATCTGGCGTTTGTTGGGCGGGTCGAGTCGGATGGGCAGGGCGTCCTCGATGGGGCTGCCGATCCAGCCTCCCGCGCCGAAGGCGTCGGGGCCGCCCGTCATCAGCAGGCCGCCGCCCGAGTCTTCGATGTAGCGGCGGAGTTCCTCCTGCTGCTGGTAGGTAAACGCGGCCGAGGGCTGGTTGGTGATGACGACGGCTTCGTAGGCGTTGAGCTCGGTGAGGGTCGAGGGCATCGCCGAGGGCTGGACGATGTCGAGCCGGATGCCCGAGGCGATCAGGGCGTCGCGGAGCTGGGCGTACTCGGCCTCGTCGGTGCCAACGAGCAGAACCCAGCCCTCGCGTCCGACGAAGGTGACGCCGGTCGCGCGGTTGTTCTCGAGGATCGAATCGCCCGAGCCGACCGTGCCGTCGGCCGAGACCGGCTCGAAGATCGCCTCGAACGAGCGCGGCCCCGGTCGGGTGGGCTCGACCTGGATCGCGATGACTTCCTTGCCGCCCGTGAGCTCGATGGGCAGGCCCACCGAGCCCGGGTCGGGGTCGAGGTCGATGGGGTCGCCGTTTTCTGTCAGGACGAGACGGCCCGTGGCGGGGCCGGTCGAGGTGAGGACGACGCTGACGGTGAGCGTCTCGCCGCCGCGGGCGTTGGTCGGCGCGACCACGCGATCGACGATGACCTCAGCGGGGTACTCGTACTCGATGGGCAGGACGTCGATCTGGACACCGTCGGCGCGGGCGGCTTCGGCAGCGGCGAGCAGGCTCCCCGCGGTCTCGTTGCCGTCGGAGGCGAGGAGGATGCGGTTGGCGGTGTCCTCGGGCGCGATCGCCATCGCCATGCGGACACCCGCGGCAAGATCGGTCGCGTCGCCCCGCCCGATGAACTGCCGTTCGACGCCCTCGACGCGGATGCTCGGCAGCGACTGGACGAGCGCTTCGCGGCCGACGGTCACGACACCCAGCCAGTCGCGCTGCGTGTCGGACTCAAGCGCGAGCTCCTCGACATAGCGGTCCACGGCCTCGCGCTCGGACACCGGAACGGATCGGCTCGCGTCGATCACGGCGATGACGGCGGCGTCCTTCGACACACGGCGGAGGCTCGGCTCGGCGAGCGCGGCGCAGATCATCACGATCACCGCGATGCGGACACCCAGCGCGACGCGCTTGGGAACACCCCCGAGACCGCTCAGGCTCTTGCGGCCGATCCAGAGCACGGCGGCCGCGAGCGGCAGAATGAGCAGCAGGAACTCGGCGCGGTCAAACGCGATCGGACCGACCGTGAGCGCAGCGAGCGTGACGAGGGGGGTCATCGGGCACCGCCGATCGCGGTGATGACCGGGTCTCGGGGCTTGGCGGGGCTCCTGAACGCGATCACGCGATCGCTCGCGCTATCGAGGACGAACGCCTCGCGCCCGAGGACCGCGACGCCCCAGGGCGAGTTGAGCTGGCCCAGGCTTCGGCCCGGCTCGCCGTAGATGCCGAGGGTCTCGCCCGATTCGAGATCGATGTGGTGGACGCGGCAGCCGCCGAACTCGCAGACGAGGGCGCCGGTGTCGCCCACGAGCTGCAGGCCGTAAGGGTAGTGCATGCGGTCGGGCCCTGCGATCCAGGCGATGGGCTCGCCGTCCAGCGTGAAGCGTCCGACGCGGTGGTTGCCGGAATCGGTGACGACGAGTTCGCGGCGGGCGGCGTCCACCTCGATGGATTGGGGACGGTTGAAATGGATTTCGCCCTCGACGTCGCCGGTGCCGAAGATCCCGAAGGTCGAGACGGCCTCGAACGTGGCTTGGCCTTCTTGCGTGAGGGCGGGTTCGAGGATGGTGATCCGGTCGTTGCCGCCGTACTCGCCGACATAGACCCGCTCGACGGGCGAGGGTGCGTCGGGATCGGTTGCGGGCAGGACCGCCACATCGGTGACGTACACGTACTGGCCCGGCTCGGTTCCGAAAGAGCCGAAGGTCAGGAGGGGATCCTTGGGATTGAACTCGATTCTGCCCGCAGAATCGGGGATCTCGGGCAGCTCGTAGACGAGGATGCGGTGGTAGTGCGTGTCGCCCACCCAGAGGGCGCGCTCGCCGCGGATAGTCGGGTGGGGCCCGACGTGGAGGCCGACGGGCTTGCCGAGCTCCCACTCGGGGGTCTTCCAGCCGGCGAGGCAGTCGCCCGTCTCGGCGTCGAGGATCTGCATGCGGGCGGCTTTATCAACGACGACGAGCAGTTCGCGGCCGTCGTCGTCCTCGTAAGCTTCGATCGCGCGGGCGTAGGCGAACTGCCCCGGGAAGGTTCCGGGCTCACCGAACGTGCGGGCGACGTTGAGCGGCCCGCCCTCGGCGGGCGCGGAATCGCCGCAGCCGGCGAGCAGCGCCGGCGCGGCAAGAGCACACAGGATCGGTCCGCCCCTTCGCAGCGTCACGCCCCCATGCTACCGGCCCTAGGAATCACGGTTGCCGATCGCTCGCGTGAGCCCCCAGGCGATCGCGGCGAGGGCGATCCCAAGCCCCGTGACCATCAGGACGGCGATCGCGAGCTCGTCGAGCCGCTGGTAATGAAGGTTGCCGAGCAGCTGCTGGGCGAGGCTGCCCGGTCCGGGCGGCTGGACGAGGACGGCGGCCTCGATCTCGTGCAGGCTCAGCGCCGCGCAGACCGCGCCCGCGGCGGCGAGGATCCCCCACTGCCTGGGCAACCCGAGCCGCACCCAGCCGCGGAGGTGCTCGGCGTCCTGGAGGCGCCGCTGATCGACCAGATCGGGCGGCTCGCGGCGGACGACCCACCACCCCGCGGCGACCGCGATGACGCCGAACCGGGCGAGGTGGGTCAGGACGACGATCGCGGGGGTGTCGGAGATGAACCGCAGCGGACGCCACGCGGTCGCCATGACCGAGCCGGTGATGGTGCCCGGGAGCGCGAAGCCGATCGCGAAGAGCACGGCGGCGATGACGAGCGGGATTCTCGCACGCGACCACGCGGCGAGGGCCGACAGCGCCGCGAGGACAATCGCGCCGCCGCCCGTCCACGCGGCGATGACGGCGCTTGATCGCAGCGAACGCCGCGTGACACGCCAGACCGTCTCGGCGATGGACCAATCACGGACGGACCACGCGAGCAGGCCGAGCGGGATGAGGAGCGTGAGCGCGATGACCGCGAGCGGGCCGAGCCACGCGGTTGGCTTTGGTGTATCCGTGCGCGCGCCGGTGCCTTGCGGAGACGCTAAGCCTCGACCGAATCGGATCGCGAGCAGCAGCAAGCCGGCGATGACGACGCACACGGGGATTGCGCCGAGCCAGGCGCGGTGCCAGCGCTCGGGGAGCAAGAGCGACTGCTCGCGCCAGAGGACGATGGACTGGGTCTCGACCTGGCCCAGGTGCAGCGGGATCGCAGAGCCCGCGGCGATGGCGGCGGTGAGGCAGAGCGAGGTCAGCAGCGTCGCGCGGTGCAGACCGATCCAGCGTTTGAGCCTGCCGCGCCGGTAGGCGGGCGTCTGCGCGAGGTCGGCGAGGGCACGGGGGACGCGCGCGACGCCGATCGCGACAACGGCGGTCGCGAGCGGCGCGAGCCAGAGCGCCACACCGCCGATCGCGAGAATGCGCCAGACAAAGGGCGGCAGCCACTCCGCGCCCTGCTCGGCGGTGCGCGCGAGCCAGTCGCCCGTCCACGAGCCGGGGCCGCGGAGCACGCCGTACGAGGAGTACGCGAGGTACGAGGGCGCGAGCAGCGTCGCTGCGAGGGCGAGCGACGCGACCGCGCGGCCTCGGCGTGCGCGGCCCAGCGCTGCGCCGGCGATCCCACCGAGCGTGGTCGCGACGATCGCGATCAGCGCGGCGATCCAGATCGTGTTGAACAGGCCGCGCCAGGCGGACGCGGAGAGCGTCAACGCGAACGCGTCGTCGTCGCATGCGATGCTCGAAGCGATATCGATCATCGCGCGGGCGATGGGGTAGCCCACGACGATCGCGGGCGCGATCGCGAGGAGTATCACCGACATCGTGGTCCAGAACCGGTGCATCGTGTGCTGAATCGGGTGTTGGATCGGGCTCCGTGTTGTGCCGGCCGCGGGCGGGACGCGTGCCCGCCGACCGCTATCATGGTCGCTCATGGCCAAGAAGACCACCAGACGTGCTTCGACCGATTCTCCTTACCCGCACCGCATCAAGCGGCTGCGTGAGACGATGCACGAGGCGTCGATCGATCACCTGCTCGTCACGGACCCCAACGACGTCTCGTACCTCACCGGGTTCCTAGGCGGCGACAGCTTCCTGCTGGTCTCATCGACCGGTAAGAACACGATCATCTCCGACGGGCGGTACGACGAGGAGCTGCTGCCGCAGCGGCCGATGTTCAAGATCTTCATGCGCGAGGCGGGGATCATGCCCGCGGTCGCGGCGGTGGTCTCACGGCAGATGGAATCGGTGGGCGTCGAATCGCTGGGCTTCCAGTCCGAGCACCTGACGATGGCGTCGCTCGAGACGCTCAAGACCGTGCTCAAGAAGGCCAAGCTCGGCGCACGGCTGGCCGTGCCGACGACGGGGCTGGTCAAGCACCTGCGCCTGTGCAAGGACGAGCACGAGATCAAGCTGATCAAGAAGGCCTGCCGCATCCAGGAGCAGGCGCTCGAGAACACGCTGCCTCAGATCCAGTTCGGGATGACCGAGCTGGAGGTGTGCGCGATCCTCGAGTACGAGATGAAGGTGCTGGGGTCGATCAAGCCGGGCTTCACGACGATCGTCGCGGCGCAGGCCAACGGCTCGCTCCCCCACTACCGCCCCGCGAAAACCAGGATCAAGAACAACAGCCCGCTGCTCATCGACTGGGGCGCGATCCAGGACGGCTACCACTCGGACATGACCCGCACGTTCTGCTTCGGCCGCTGGCCCAAGCAGGTCCGCGAGATCTACGAGATCGTCCGCGAGGCGCAGCAGCTCGCGATCGACGCGCTCAAGCCCGGCGCTTCGACGCGCGAGGTCGATGCCGCCGCTCGGCGTCACATCACCAAGAAGAAGTACGGCAAGCGGTACAACCACGGCCTCGGGCACGGCCTTGGGCTGGAGATCCACGAGGACCCGCGGCTGAGCCACATGACCGCCGACGAGGAACTGAAGCCCGGCATGGTCGTCACGATCGAGCCCGGCATTTATCTCCCGGGCGTCGGCGGCGTGCGGCTCGAGGACGATTACGTGATCACCGAGCGCGGCAAGCGGGCGATCAGCACGCTGCCGCTGGACCTGGACTGGGCGACGCTCTGAGCATCCCGTCTGACTGACTACAAGAGAGACCTTTCATGATCGATATCCGACGCCTCAAAGAACTCGTGAAGCTCATGGTCGAGAACGACCTGACCGAGCTCGACCTCCGCGACCAGGAAGAAACCGTCACCGTCAAGCGGGGTCACGACGGGCCCGTCGTGCTGCAGGGCGGCCAGCCCATGGCGATGCCGCAGGCGGCGGCGGCTGCTCCCGCGGCGGCGAGCGCCCCGGCGCCGGCCGCGGAGGACGCAGCGCCCGCGTCGGGCGGCGGCGACAGCACCGAGGGTCTGGTCGCGATCGAGAGCCCGATCGTCGGCACGTTCTACTCGGCCCCGAACCCGGATTCGGATCCGTTCGTAACGGCCGGCGCGTCGGTCAACGCCAACACGGTCGTCTGCCTGATCGAGGCGATGAAGGTCTTCAACGAGATCAAGGCCGAGACCTCGGGCACGATCGAGCGCGTCTGCGTCAACACGGGCGACGCCGTCGAGTTCGGCCAGACCCTCTTCTACGTCCGACCCAACTGAGCCCGTCGCGCGTCCCGCGACCGTCCGGATCCACAACCCTAGTTCCCGGTCCCTGATCCCTGATCCCTTCCTCGGTGCCCTCATGTTCAAACGACTCCTCATCGCGAACCGCGGAGAGATCGCGCTCCGCATCATCCGCGCCGCCCACGAGCTCGGGATCGAGGCGGTGTGCGTGTACTCCAAAGCCGACGCGGACGCGCCCTACCTCAAGCTCGCCGACCGCGCGATCTGCATCGGCGACGCGCCCGCAAAGGACAGCTACCTCAACATCTCGAGGCTCATCGCGGCAGCAGAAGTCGCCGACGCCGACGCGATCCACCCGGGCTACGGCTTCCTCTCGGAGCGCCCGGAGTTCAGCGAGGTCTGCCGCGACTGCAAGATCGAGTTCGTGGGCCCGACGCCCGAGGCGATGCGGCGGCTGGGCGACAAGGTCGAGGCGAAGAAGTTCGCCAAGAAGGCCAAGGTCCCGATCTTCCCGGGCTCCGACGGCGCGGTTTCCGACGTGGATGAGGCCGTCAAGTGCTCTGCGGAGATCGGCTACCCCGTGATCATCAAGGCCGCCGCGGGCGGCGGCGGGCGCGGCATGCGGATCTGCCGCAACGAGGACGACGTCCGCGAGAACGTCGGCAAGGCCCAGCAGGAGGCGCAGGCCGCGTTCGGCGACGGGTCGGTCTTCATCGAGAAGTTCCTCGAGAACGCGCGGCACGTCGAGGTGCAGTGCCTGGGCGACAAGCACGGGAACGCGATCCACCTCTACGAGCGCGACTGCTCGATGCAGCGGCGGCACCAGCCGGTCATCGAGGAAGCCCCCGCGCCGGGCGTCGATCCCAAGAAGCGCGACGCGGTCTGCGAGGCGGCCGCGCGGCTCGTCGCCGAGGCGGGCTACCGCGGTGCGGCGACGGTCGAGTTCCTGATGGACAAGGACCAGAACTTCTACATGCTCGAGGTCAATACCCGCGTGCAGGTCGAGCACCCGGTAACCGAGATGATCACAGGCGTGGACATCGTGCAGATGTCGATCCGCGTCGCGGCGGGCGAGAAGATCCCCTACAAGCAGAAGGACATCGCGATCAACGGGCACGCGATCGAGTGCCGCATCAACGCCGAGGACCCGTCGCGGAACTTCATGCCGTCGGCGGGCAAAATCGAGGAGTGGCGTGTGCCGGGCGGCCCGGGCGTGCGGATGGACACGCACGTCGTGCCCGGCTACTACGTGCCGCCGAACTACGACAGCATGGTCGGCAAGCTGATCGTGCACGCCCCCGACCGCCGCCAGGCGATCACGCGAACCGCCCGCGCCCTGCGCGAGTTCACGGTCGCCCCGATCAAGACCACGATCCCGCTGCAGCTCGAGATCATGGAAACGCCCCAGTTCATCGAGGCGGATATGGACATTCACTTCCTGGAGCGGATGCTGGCGGGGAAAGCGGACGGCTGATTGAGCTCCGCACTGGTGGGACGGGCATCCTGCTCGTCCGAGCGGCGTTGAACTCCCGACGAGACGGGCTGGAAGCCCGTCCCACCCTGCATTCCGTCCCATACTACATCCCGAGATGCGCTAACGACTTTCAGTCCATCCCAAGATCATCAACAAAGTGATCTTCGAGCCGGACACGCTCAACACGCAGACCGAACTGGTCCGCGACGATCTCGCGCACGCGGAACTCGATCTCATGCTCCCGGACCGACTCGCCCTTTGCCCGCAGCTCGCTCACGACAACGAAGACAAGATCGGACACGGTCCTGCACGCCGCGGCGACATCGTCGTCGAGACGGATCTGAAACTCGTCCTCAACTTCCATCGCAAGCTCGACGCCGTCGAGTCCCATGAGATCAGCCCGGCGTCACCGCGATAAGGGTGCTCGGCTCGTCCGCTCGAAGCGAGACGCCGGCCGCTTCGCGAGCGGCGATCATCACGGTCTCACCCTTTGCGAACCCGCGACCGAGCACGGCTCCGCCTCCAGAGGTGCACATCAGCACACTCATCGTGTCGGCACGAAGCGCTCGTTCTTCTCCGCGTTCGAGTCCGATCGTCTCGATCGCGTAAAACTCGGTCTCCGCCACCACACCCTCGCCCGAGCGCGGCTCGATCGGCTCGGCACGCTCAAAGTCGATGCACTCCACCGCCTGCTCCAGATGCAGCTCGCGGCCAGACCGCTCGTACTCCGCCGCCCAGTCGTACACGCGGAACGTCGTGTCGCTCGGCGTCTGGACCTCGGCGACCAGCACGCCCGCGCCGAGCGCGTGGCACGTGCCGCTCGGGAGCGTCCAGCAATCGCCGACACGCGCCGGATGCTTCATCAGCAGCCGCTCGACCGTGCCGTCGCGGGCGGCTTGCGCGAAGGTTGGCGCGTCCACGCCCGGGTTGATGCCCGCGTAGATCACGGGATCGATCGTCTCGCCGCTCGGGAGCGTCGCGGGCTCGGCTTCGAGCACCACCCAGCTCTCGGTCTTGAGGTGCGCGTCCGGGTGGGCGGCGGCGTAGGCCGGGCTCGGGTGGACCTGCACGCTCAGGTGCTGGCCCGCGTCGAGGTACTTGATGAGCAGCGGGAAAGCCGGGCCACTCGCGTTCTCGAAGGGCCTCGCGTCACCCAGCAGATCACGCCCGAGCGTGCGCACGAGCTCGTTGATGGTCTTGCCCGCGTGGGGCCCATCGGCGACGACCGAGAGCGCCGCCCCGCCGCCTCCGCCGCTGGTGGAGGTCGTCGCGAGGTCGGCGATCTCCCAGCTCTCGCCGTAGAGCTTGCCGGCGTCGAGGCGTTTGCCGTACTTCGCAAGCCTCGTCGCGCCCCAGACTTTTTCCTTGAGGATGGGCTCGAAGACGAGCGGGCCGATCGTCGATGGGCTGCCGGACTCGCTGCCGGACTTGCTGCTGTTCATCGCTCGCCTTCCAGTTCCGAATCGCCCAGCTCGGCCTCGTCGCGGTCGATCTTGGCCGCCCTGCGGACGGCTTTCCAGAACGCGGCCGGATCGAACCCGCCGCGGAGCGCCAGCATCGTCCCCGCGCCGCGTCCTGGATGAAAGACGCGGTGCCCGACCAGCCCGATGCGCTCGGCCCGGGGTTCCGTGAGTCCGAACGGACCGCGGCGGTCGAGCCGCGCGGCGATCGCGTCCTCGACAGCGTCGTCGCGTTCAGCCCGGACATCGGCGATGTAGCTGATCTCGCCGCCCAGGTGCAGCATCACCCGCGCCCAGCCCTTGC
>JBCDKU010000040.1:0-25582 GCA_038746265.1 Planctomycetota bacterium | reverse complement strand
TGCTCGGGCCCGAGCACGGGTCCACGCGGAACGCGATCTACAACATGGGCAACCGGCGTCTGAAGCAGAAGAAGATCGACGAGGCCGAGGTCTTCGTGGATGAGTCCATCGAGAAGCACACCCGCGTGCTGGGCGAGGACCACCCGGGCACCGTGTACTCGATCGAGCTGCTCGCCGAGCTCCGGACCGCCCAGGGCCGGACGGAGGAAGCCGAGCCGCTCTTCCAGAAGGTCATCGACAAGCGGACCGAGCAGCTCGGCCCCGACCACCCGGACACGCTCCACGCGATCGAGCGGCTCAACGCGGCCCGCACGGGAGAGGTCGGGAGTGACGAGAAGGACGCACAGACGTCCGAAAAACCGTCCTAGATCAGAAAAGTTGTGGTGTGCCCGATTCCAAGTCGGGCGGCTCTCGCGGGAGGGACAGGGACGCCGCGCGTGCGGAGCCCCGGAACTTCGCGCAAATAGGGGCTGAACATGCCACGTCAGATGAACACGCTCGTGCCGGTGTTCGCCGGCCTGATCGCCGCCGCCGGGACCGCCACGGGGCAGACCCTGATCGTCTCCAACACCAGCGACGGTCCCGTCGCGGCCGCGGGCGACCTGCCCGGGAGCCTGCAGCAGGCGATCTTCGACGCCAACGCGAAGCCCAGCGCCGATTTCATCGAGTTCGACCCGTCGCCCGGACCGACCGTTGACTTCAACGGCGGCGGTGTCGTGAACATCTCCGATCTCCTCGCGTTCGTCACCGCGTTCACCGGCAACTGATCCGAACCCTCCGATCACATAAAGGAATCAAGCTATGACCAAGCACATCACGTCAGGCATCGCAGCTCTCGTTGCCACTGCGGGCATCGCCGAGGCGCAGCCCGCCATCCGCATCCAGGCATCAGGGAACGCTTCAGGGTCGGTCGTCCTGCCGGACGGCCCGTTCGACATCGACCTCGTGCTCGATCCGAGGGCGATGAGCATCGGGGGACAACCCGGTGTGTTCACAGAGTACCCGGGCAACGCGATCCTGAGCGCCACGATCGCCGGTGTGGAAGGCGAGCTGTTCAACTTCCGCGAGGTCTTCATCACGCAGTTCTTCGCCGGCGGAGTCCGGACCGAGCAGAACGTCAGAGTCGCTCTGAACAGGCTTGAGTTCCTGCAGCTTGCCCGCACCGTCGAGCTCAGCTTCCCGTTCCCGTTCGGGACCTTCCCAAACCTCGCAATCTCGGAGCTCGCCTCCGTACCAACATCTCCGAGCTTCGTCCGAGCCCCGAGGGTGGACTTCCGGGGGCTATCCGACTTCTCCTCGGAGGACATCGTCATCGGCAACGTCACGTTCTCGACCGTCTTCCCTCCCGAGCTGAACTTCGATCTCACGCAGCCGCGCATCGCTCAGCCGGGCGACACCGTCACGCTCAACGCCGACCTCACCTCCGAGCTCGACGTGACGTATGTATGGTCGCGCAACGGCGAGCCCGTCGTCGATTCGCCGGAGATCTCAGGCCAGGGCACGCCGACGCTCACCATCACCGCGACGAACACGACCGAAGGCGACTACACCGTCACCGCATCAAACGCGGCCGGGACGACACGGTCGAACTTCGTCGCGGTCGGCGTCGCCGTCCAGCCGGTCATGGATAGTGCGGACTTCGACGGCAACGGCGTCATCAACATCTCCGACCTGTTCGCGTTCATCAACGCGTTCACCACCAGCAACTGAAACCAGCCCGGCATCAAACACCCGAAGGGACTCAGCCATGACCAAGACCAAGACGAGGACCTCAGGCCTCACCGCCGCGCTCGCCGGGCTTGTCGTCGCCGCGGGGCTCGCGCAGGCGCAGCCGCTGATGCGCATCCAGGGGTCGGGCGTCGCCTCGGGCTCGCTCGTGATCCCCGACGGCCCCTTTACCTTCGAGTACATCCTCGATACGAGCTTCCCGGAGACCCCTGGCAACGGATTCGATCCGAGCCAACCGCAGGACTTCCGCCTCTATCTTCGGGGCGCGCTCCCGGCCGGCGAGTTCGCGGCCGGCGACACTCTCAATCAATCGAGCGCATCCCGCACGGTCGAAATCATTCGAAACCCTGGAAATGGCGAGCTTCGTCTACGTATCGGTCAGGTGACTGGCGCCGAGACGGCGTTCGGCTCGTCCATCTCCATCCCATTCACGCCGGGGTCCTTCGGGGTACTGAGTCATCTCCCAGCGGTCGCAACGCTCACGACCGATGACATCATCGGGCTCACGAGAATCGTCTTCAACGGCATCTTTATTGACGGGAACCCACGAATGAGACCCTTTTGATCTCCGACGTCACGATCGCCCCGCTGACCGCACCTGCGCTCAGTGATGACATCGCATCGCCGGGTGTCGTGCAGGCGGGCACCATGGTCGTTCTCTCGGGTGCCAACAACAGTGTGGACGTCTCTACGAGCTTCACATGGACCCGCGACGGCCAGACCGTCGTCGATTCGGCCGACGTCTCGGGTCAGGGCACGGACACCCTCTCGATCACCGTCAACAACGAGACCACGGGCAACTACACGCTCAGCGCGACCAACCCCGTCGGCACCGGCGCGTCCGCGCCCGTCGGCGTCGGCGTGTTCCCCACGATCTCGCTGGGCAGCGTTGATTTCGACGGCAACGGCGTGGTGAACATCTCCGATCTGTTCGCGTTCATCAACGCGTTCACCGCCAACGGCAACTAAATCTGCCGGATGCTGATCGCTCGGTCACGCAGACTCCGCACGGCTTGATGAGCGGGCGGCCGCTGGGCCGCCCGCGCCATCAAGACCACGAATCAGGAGTCACCCGATGTCCGACCACGCTGTCCGTGCGCTCGCTCTGAGCGCGATCGTCTCCCTCTCCGGCACCGCTCTGGGCCAGATGCACGTCACTAACACCGATGACGGCCCGGTCGCGGGCCCCGGGCACCTGCCCGGGAGCCTTCGGCAGGCGATCTACGACGCCAACGCCGCCCCCGGGATGAACACCATCACCTTCGACCCGTCGCTCAACGGGCTGAGCATCACGCTCAGCGCCGGCGAGCTGTCCGTCACAGACTCGGTCGAAGTCGTCGGGCCCGGCGCCGACCTGCTCGCGATCAGCGGCGCGAGCGCGAGCCGCGTGTTTAACTGCAACGGCACGGGCACCAAGACCTACTCGTTCTCCGGGCTGACCGTCCGCGCGGGCCGCGTGTCCGGCGCGGGCACGAGGGGCGGGGCCGCCTTCCTCATGCCCGTGAACGCGCAGCAGACGCTCGAGCTTGATCGCGTCGTGCTACTCAATAACCGCACGAGCTCCGACAAGTTCGGCTCGTCGATCTACTCCGTGTTCGCTCCGGTGCGCCTGACCAACTGCTCTGTCGTCAACAGCGGCGGCGGCAAGGGCGGCATCTACTCCGCCAGCGGCGACGTGGACATCGTCAACACCACGTTCAGCGGGAGCACCGACCTCGTCGCGTCCGTCTGGGTGCGTTCGACGCTCGCAGATGCGTATCTCGAAATCACTCACTCGACGTTCGTCGACGGAGACGCCGCCGCGGTCCGGATCGGCTCCTACTACGGCAACACCCGCGCCTTCCTGACCTACGGCAGCACGATCTTCTCCGGGAACGACGGCAGCGTTCGCATCGGCGATCAGGTCGGCCTCGTGAAGACCGACACCTACGGCTACAACCTCGCCGACGATTTCCCTGAGGGCGTGATCTCCTCAGCCGACATCCTCAACACCGACGCCCAACTGGGCGCGCTGTGGCTCGTCGATGGTGTCTACGTCCACGCCCCGACCGCGCAGAGCCCCGCGGTCGATCGCGGCCACCCGCGCTATATCGGGGGCATCGGTAACGTCCCACCGACCGACCAGAGAGGCAAGCCGCGCGTGAACAACGAACGGATCGACATCGGTGCCTTCGAGACCTCGGTCCGCCCGACACCCTCGATCGACTTCGACCAGAACGGGGTGGTGAACATCTCCGACCTGTTCGCGTTCATTACCGCGTTCACCGCCAACGGCGGCTGAACCGATCAGCGACGGCGGCGGGCGGCGAAGAGGCCGCTCGCCGCGAAGGCCAACGCCGCGCCCGGTGCGGGGACGCGCGTGATGGTGAGAGTTGCACCTGATTCGAACTCGTCACCGCTGTTGTCGGTGCCCAGGTCGAACGCGAACGCGCTGCCGTCGGCGAGCAGACCCGACAGGATCAGCGGCTCGCTCACCGAGCGGTCATCGATGCGGAACGCTTCGTTGAACTCAAGACCGGTGATCTCGACGCCGTCGAGGAAGAACTCGGTGCCGAAGATGTTGAGCTTGGTCCCGTCGCGGATGTCGAGCCTCGATCCGATCATCCCACCCGAGAGGTTGATCACGCCCGAGCCGGCGGTGAGAAGACGGGAGCCGTCGAGTATTCCGCCGGAGATGTTGAGGGTTCCTCTTTCAACATCAAACGAACGATCGAAGGTGCCGCCAGTCACGTTCACAACAGCGCCGTCGAACACGAAGCCGCCGCCGTGAGCACCGTCGGTGACGGTGACCTCGCTGCTGCCGATATCCAGCGACCTGACCGAGCCCCCATCGACGAGCACGTCGGCGCTGCCGCGAGTGAACAGCTGATTCACCAGTCCACCGGAGACGGTGACCGCGGTGTTCGCGCGGACGTCCACGGTGCCGAGGTCACCGCCGGTGATGTTGACCGTGCTGTTGGCGAAGACATCGACATCGCCGTCGATCTCGCCGCCGCTGACGTTGAGCAGGCCGCCGCGAACGTTGATCGCCTCGTTGATCGGGCTGCGCGTGACGAAGCCCCCCATCACGTTGAGCACGGCTCCGTTCTCAACGCTGACACGGCGGCCGAGCGTGCCACCGAAGAGGTTGAGGACCGTCGCCGAGACGGTGCCCTGCTGCGTGCTGCTCAGCCCGACGGTGAAGTTCTGCGCCACCGTGCCGCCGCTGTAGACATTGAGCTGCGAGCGCTGTCCGAGAACGTTGCCGGTCAGATTCGAAAGCGAAACGTTACCGGTCCCACCACCGACATTCGTCGCGTCGAACACCACGCCCGCCGACGGATCATCGCCGATGTTCAGGATGGTGTCGAACAGGCTCGGCGCCGTGGACTGCGCGAACGCAGCGGCGGAAACGCACGAAAGAACAGCGGCGGCGGCAACAGAGCGGTTCATCGGTTCTCTCTCAATCAGGGCGACTCGGCAAGAAACGCGGCGCCTCTCGTTTGGGCTCGGAGCGTCGTGCTCCAGAGTGGTGACGTCGAGAGAAATCCAGCGTTCCCGACTTCCAACTATTGGAATCACACTTGCCGATGCTGCAAGTAGTTCTCCAAGTAATTCACCACTGTCTTTGCCATCGAGTCCGCCTCAAAGTTCACCCGCTGACCGGCCGCCCACCCGTCGAGCGTGGTCTTGTTCAGCGTCTCCGGGATCAGCGCGACCTCGAACCACCCGGCAGCCTGGTCCAGATCCGCGACCGTCAGGCTGACGCCGTCCAGACACACCGAGCCCTTCGGCGCGACGAACTTCATCAGGTCCGCGGGCGGCCGCAGCCGTACCCGCCACTCGCCCTCGGTCTTCACGGAGACCACTTCGGCGAGCCCATCGACGTGCCCCTGCACGATGTGCCCGCCGAGCAAGGTCGAGGCGGTCGCCGCGTGCTCGAGATTGACCTTCGTCCCGGCCCCGAACCCGCCGAGCGTCGTCTTCGCGAGCGTCTCGGGGATCGCGTCGAAGGGCCACGGCTCGCCCGGGCCGACCGCTTCCGCGAGCGTCAGGCAGCAGCCGCACACCGAGATCGACGCCCCACGCTCGGGCAGGTGATCCCACCCCGCTGGATCGATCACCAGCCGCGTGCCGGCGGCGGTCTTCTGCGTGCTGACGACATTCCCGACGGTTTGAACGAGTCCGGTGAACACAGCCGAGCGTAGGGAGAGGCGGCGGCAGCGGTTCGCACGCCCGAACCGCCGCGCACGCCCGGAGTTGACCCGTCGCGGAGGCGACCGGATACTCCCCCTCCCCGCCCTCCGACCGAGGGGCACGCGGGCCCGAACGACCACCCAACGACCGTCGCACGAACGACCAGGGAGTCCGCCGAGATGGACATCGAACGAATCGCGTGCCGCCTGGCGGCCATCGGAACCTCGGCGGTGCTGCTCGGCGCCCTCGGCTGCCAGAGCAGCGGCTCCTCGTCGAACACGGCAACAAGCGACGCCGCGCCGTCCGCACAGCCAGCGAGCAACCGATCCGCCCTCGCGGACAACCGCGACTACGCCGGGCTCTCCTCGCGCGTCGAGGACGCCACGATCCGCCACGCCGACTGGGCCGAACTCGGCTACCGCTGGGACTGGGCCGCCCGCCCACTCGTCTCGAGCGGCGAAGAACTCCAGCACGTCGATTTCGGCGACCGCGTCATCATCACCCAGGACACCGGCAGCTGGCTCACGGTCCTCGACACCGCGACCGGCCGCCGCGAGTGGACGCTCGAAGCCGCAAACAACCTCTCGACCTTTATGGGCAACGCGGTCATCGGGAACGACGTTCTGTTCTCCGCGAGCCGCGCGCAGGTCTACGGCTTCGAGCTCCGCACCGGCAACACGCTGCTCAGCATGTCGCCCACCCGCGTCATCTCCAGCCGCCCGCTTGTGGTCGGCCCGATCATGATCGCCGGCTCACCCGCGGATCGCGTCCAGGCGCTCCGCGTCCTCGATAACGCCGGCAACGCCCTGACCGGCTCGCTCCGCGAGGGCCTGCCGATCTGGGAGTACCGCGTCAACGGAACGATCACCGCGACCCCGGTGCTGATGAACGTCGATGACCAAGACATCGTCGCGGTCGTCTCCGACGGCGGCGACGTCCTTTTCCTGCGGCCGTCCTCCGGCGCGACCACGGGCCGCGCAAAGATCGCCGGCGGCGTCAGCGTCGATCCCGTCACCGACGGCGAGGTCCTCTACGTCGCCAGCCTTGATCAGTCCGTGTACGCCTACACCACCAAGGGCGAGCGCCTCTGGCGCCGCCGCACCGGTGACCGCCTGACCAACGCCCCGGTCTACCACGAGTTCGCGGTCATCCTGACGATCCCGTCCGAGGGCCTGACCTCGCTGAGCGCGTTCACGGGCGAGCCGCAGTGGGTCAACGACCAGCTGCAGGGCGAGGTCATCGCGACCCGCGCGGGCGACCTGATCGTCTGGGATCAGCGCCGCCGCCTCCTGTCGCGCGTCCAGGCAAGCACGGGCGACATCATCGCCTCGTTCGGCATGCCCGACTTCGAGCGCGTGATCGCACCCGACCTCGGCGACGGTCCGATCTACGGCATCACCGACCGCGGCGCGATCATCGCCTTCCGCACGCGCTAACCGACAACCCATCTCTCATCCGGGACTCCCCATGCAGGACACCGTGCCGATCCGCCGCGCGCTACTCTCCGTCAGCGACAAAGCCGGCATCGTCGAGTTCGCGAGGGCCCTCGCCGAGCGCGGCGTCGAGCTCATCTCGACCGGCGGCACCGCCAGAGCGCTCTCGGACGCCGGGCTCAGCGTCACCAAGGTCGGCGACCTCACCGGCTTCCCCGAGATCATGGGCGGCCGTGTCAAAACGCTCCACCCCAAGGTCCACGGCGGACTCCTCGCAATCCGCGACGACGCCGACCACCAGCAGGCGATGGCCGAGCACGGCATCGAGCCCATCGACCTCGTCTGCATCAACCTCTACCCCTTCGAGCGCACCATCGCCAGAGAGGGCGTCACCCGCGCCGAGGCGATCGAGCAGATCGATATCGGCGGCCCCGCGATGATCCGAGCCTCGGCCAAGAACCACGCCTGGGTCACGATCGCGACCTCGCCCGACCACTACCCGCGCATCCTCGCCGACCTCGACGCCCACAACAACGCGACCACGCAGACCCTCCGCGCCGACCTCGCCGCCGCCGCGTTCGCGCGCACCGCGCAGTACGACGCCGCGATCACGGCCTACCTCACGACCGACGACAACGCCGACCTCCCGGGCTCCATCCTCGGCATCGTGCAGGACCGCACCCTCCGCTACGGCGAGAACCCCCACCAGCCCGCCTGCGTCTATCTCAACGCGAACGCTGCAGGCCCGAGCGTGATGCGCGCCGAGCAGCTCCACGGCAAGGAACTCAGCTACAACAACCTCCTCGATGGAGCCGCCGCCCTTGAGCTCGTCGCGCAGCTCGCGGCCATGCTCCGCACGCAATCGCGCAGCGACACCGCCGCGTGCGTCGTCAAGCACACCAACCCCTGCGGCGCGTCCGTCGCGCCAACGCAGGCAGACGCCGTCGCCGCCGCGATCGCGGGCGACCCGATGGCCGCGTACGGCGGCATCCTCGCGATCTCCCACGAGCTCGACGGCCCCGCCGCCGAACTCATCGCCGCCCCCGACCGCTTCTTCGAGGTCGTCGTCGCGCCGAGCTACACCGTGCACGCCGCGAGGATCCTGAGCGAACGCTGGAAGAACGTCCGCCTGCTCGCCGTCGGCGATCTCGCCGAGGGGTGGAGCACGACCGAGGTCGAACTCCGCGGCACGCCCAGCGAGCTGCTCGTCCAGCGCCGCGACCGCCTCCCGACCGACCCGATGTCGTGGACCCTCGCCGCGGGCGACGAGCCGGGCGAACAGATCCGCCGCGCCGCGGGCGCGCTCGAGCTCATCGGCCGCGCGCTCAGCAGCAACACCATCGCCATCGGCGGCTATGACAACGACGCCGTCCGCCTCTTCGGCGCGGGCGCGGGCCAGATGGACCGCGTCGCCTCCTGCAAGCTCGCGATCACCAAAGCGGGCGACCACGCCCGCGGCGCGATCGCCTACTCCGACGCCTTCTTCCCCTTCCCCGACGGCCCCGAGCTCCTCATCGACGCGGGCGTCAAGGTCATCGTCCATCCCGGCGGCGCGAAGCGCGATCAGGAGACGTTCGACCTGTGCGCAAGCCGGGGCGTGAGCGTCCTCACGACCGGCACGCGACGATTCCGCCACTAGACTTCGAGAATGCAGCTTCAGAAAGCATTACTCGTCTTTGGACTGCCCGCGACGCTGGCCATGACCACGGGAGTCGCATTTGTTCTCGTAGGGCTCGCGAAAAAGTCTGCACGCGACGAGCGAGCATCCTGGTTCGATGGGCAGGGCGTTGCAGAGGTTGAAGCGAAAGCTGGAGAGAGCTGGCACGTTTTTGCACCGAAGGGTAATCGTGTCGCTGAGGACCGGCAACAGTATCGCGACGAGTTGGATGCAACCGTGACCGTTGATGGAAACAAGGTCGTTCCTCGTGCGGACTCGATCTGGTCCGACACGATCGACGATGAAAGCGTGATGTCGATATTCAATGTCGATTGTCCGTCAGACGGGAAACTTCGAGTTCAACTGACCGGCACAAACATCGATACCCGAACGCTTGTTCTCGCACTAGACCCCGCCTGGCTGATTGGCCCAATCGGGGTCGGCGTGGCCCTCAGCTTTCTTACTTCGTTCGCGCTCTTCGCCGCGGGTGCCGCCGTGACAAAGCGGGCATAGTCTCCGCACCGGGTGCCACTGGCGGTCTCCGCCGCCAGTGCGATCGTCGGACGGCGCGAAACGCTGGCGGGCAGACCCCCATCGCCACCCAAGCCCCCTCCCCGGTTCAGAAACCGTCAAACTCGGCCCATCCCACCCCGTTTGGCCGCCGATCGGGCAAAAGTGCTTGCCTCGGTCGGCCGATCCGTGTAAAACCTGTGGACATGAGTCGCCCGCCACGGAGCTCCGCCCGCTCGAAGAGGCGTTCAAGACGCCGCGGGGTATCGCCGTCTCATGAGCACTCCCAGCAGCAGACGCCAGCCGGCCCTATGAGGGCCGGCGATGCCGACGCGGGCTCCATGCCCGCCGCGTCGTCCGGCCCCCTCACCTCGAGACCGGCCCAAATGACCGACTCCGCGATGATCGCCGCCACCTCGGGCGGCACCGTCGCGCTGCCCGTCGGCGAGGGCCTCGAGTCCAAGGTCCTCGTCCTGAACAAGCTCTACGTCGCGGTCCGCGTCGTCTCCGCCAAGCGGGCCTTCAGCCTGCTCACGCGCGACGCCGCCGAGATCATCGACGTCAACCAGGGCCAGTACCTCAACTACGACCTCGCCTCGTGGATGGACATGGCCCAGCTCCAGCGCGAGTTCGAGCCCGACCGCCACGACTGGGTCCGCACCGTCCGATTCGAGATCGCCGTCCCCCGCGTGATCCGGCTGCTGGGCTACGACCGCCTCCCCGATCAGCAGGTCAAGCTCAACCGCCGCAACCTCTTCGCGCGCGACCGCAACCGCTGCCAGTACTGCGGCCACTTCTTCCCCACGTCCGAGCTCTCGATCGACCACGTCAAGCCCCGCAGCCAGGACGGCCCCGACACCTGGGAGAACCTCGTCTGCGCCTGCGTGAAGTGCAACGCCAGAAAGGGCGGCCGCACACCCGAGCAGGCGCGGATGAAGCTCATCAAGAAGCCGGTCCGCCCCAAGCGCAACCCGCTGATCTCGATCAAGCTGGGCCACGACAAGTACGCCTCGTGGAAAGCCTTCCTCGACGACGCGTACTGGAGCGTCGAGCTGAAGTAAGTTGGGCCTTGCCGCCGGTACGCTCCCTCCCATGCCCGGCACACCGAGCATCATGAAGCGACTCGCGGCGCGCCTGCCGCGGCTCCAGGCGACCACCTATGCCGAAGCACTCCGCGCGGCCGTCTGGTACCGCACCGCCGCGGTCGCGCTTGTGCTCATGCTCATCATGGCGGCCAGCGGCCTGCGGACGGTCATCTTCTTCGACCCCGACGCGCGGATCCGCGAATCGCCGCTGATCCCCGCCGCCCTCCTCGCGATGGTCGTGTACGAGTTGCTCGTGCTCGCGATCGTGAGCATGAGAAAGCCCGACGCCGAGCCACTCAGCACGCGCGGCGCGATCGTCAACGCGCTCTTCGAGTGCAGCTTCCCGGCGATCCTCATGCTGCTCGTCTACGGAGTCGGGCTTGTCACGATGGAGCAGGCCGTGCTGTCGCCATTCGTCGGGCTGTACGGCGTGTTCATCCTGCTCTCCGTCCTCCAGATGAAGCCCGTCGTCTGCGTCATCTGCGGATTCACCTCCGGCGCGAGCTACACCGCGCTGGTCTGGCTCGTCGTCCGACGCGAGCAGGCAGACTCGAACGACCCGTTCATCCCCGCACAGATCATCAGCGGGCTCTCGCCGATCCTCGTCGCGACCGGGATCGCCGCCGCCCTCGTCGCGAACCGCGTCCGCGCGTTCGTCCGCATCGCGATCAACGAGGCCGAGAAACGCGCCCGCTCTGATCGCGACCTCCGCGCCGCATCGCTGATCCAGCAGAGCCTCATGCCCAAGACCGCGCCGGATCTCCCGGGCTACGAGGTCTACGGCTGGAACCGCCCCGCCGACGAGACCGGCGGCGACTACTACGACTGGGTCCCGCTCGAAGACGGCCGCCTCGCCGTCTGCATCGCCGACGTCACGGGCCACGGCCTCGGCCCCGCGATGGTCACCTGCTTCTGCCGCGCGTATGCACGCTCCGCGCTCCGCGTCGAGTCGCGCGTCGCGAGCGCCGTGCACCGTCTCAACGAAGAACTCGTCTCCGATCTCTCGAGCGGCAAGTTCGTCACGTTCGCCACCGCGGTCGTCGGCGCCGGTGACGACCACATCGTCACGCTCTCCGCCGGCCACGGTCCGATCCTGATCTACCGCGCCGCAACCAGAACCATCGACTCCTTCAACGCCGACGGCGTCCCGCTCGGCATCACCCCGTGGCACGAGGAACTCGACGCCGTCTCCCACCGCCTCGAGCCGGGCGACGCGCTCATCCTGATCACCGACGGCTTCTTCGAATGGGCCGACACCAGCGGCAGACAATGGGGCACCCAGAAACTCAAGGACTCGATCACACGCCACGGCGACAAACCGATCGACCAGTTCATCCCCGCCGTCCTCGCCGAGCTCGAGTCCTACGCGAAGGGCGTCCCCCAGCCCGACGACCTCACCGCCGTCGTGGTCCGGCGGTCCATCACCGGCGGCTGAACCGCGCCAACGATCACCCATGCCCGATCTCTCCGTCAACATCGACCACGTCGCCACCATCCGCCAGGCCCGCTACCGCGCCGGGCCGGGTGAGCTCCTGCCGTGGTCCGAGCCCGACCCGCTCCGCGCCGCGCACGAAGCCGAGATGGGCGGCGCCCGTGGCATCACCGTTCACCTCCGCGAGGACCGCCGCCACATCCAGGACGCCGATGTTGAACGCCTCCGCGAGATGGTCCGCGTCCGCTTCAACCTCGAGATGGCCGCCACCGACGAGATGATCGAGATCGCCCGCGAGATCCGCCCGCACTCCGCCATGCTCGTCCCCGAGGGACGCAACGAGGTCACCACCGAGGGCGGGCTCGACGTCGCGGGCCAGATCGACCGCATGCGCGAGGTCGTCGATCGGCTCTCGATCAGCGGCACGGCCGTCAGCGCCTTCATCGACGCCGAACCCGAGCAGGTCGAGGCCGCCGCCCGCGCGGGCTTCGATATCTGCGAGCTCCACACGGGCCCGTGGGCCCACGCCTTCTTCGAATCGGGCGGCGACGAGGCCGCCGAGGCCTGCGACCGCGAGCTCGACCGCCTCGACCGCGCCGCCGACCTCGTCCTCGACGCCGGCATGAAGTGCAACGCGGGCCACGCCCTGAACTACACCAACGTCCTCGCGATCGCCGATCGCGACTGGGTCTCCGAGCTGCACATCGGGCACTCGATCGTGAGCCGATCCGTCTTCAGCGGCTTCCGCGACGCGGTCGCCGAGATGGTCCACCTGATCGAATAGCGTCTTCACAGATCAGGCCCCGAACACCAACGATTTCATTCCCATTTGGCAGGAATTGCCGAGACCAAATGCCCCGCGATGAATAAGGTGTCGCTATGGCGTCAGGGAAGAGCCGCGCGAGGACCCCAAACGGGCAGCGCAAGACCACACGAGCGTCGGGATCGATCGAGGCCGCACCGCGGAAGAAGCGTGCGTTCTCGACCTATTCCGCCGCGCTGTCGTTCCTCAACGACCGAACGAACTTCGAATTCATGCGCCCCTCGCGCGTGCCCGACGGCTCCTTCAAGCTCGACCGCATGCGGGCGATCCTGAGTCACCTGGGCAACCCGCAGGACGGCCTCCGCCTCGTCCACGTCGCGGGCAGCAAGGGCAAAGGCAGCGTCTGCGAGATGGTCGCCAGCTGCGCCAAAGCCTGCGGCTCCACCGTCGGCATCACCACCAGCCCCCACCTCACCGACGTCCGCGAGCGCATCCGCCTCGGCGACGACATGATCTCCGAGTCCGACTTCGCCCGGCTCATGAGCAAGTGCCGCGACGCCTCCGATGCCGTCGCCAACAAGCACGGCGACGCCACCTACTTCGAGCTGCTCACCGCGCTCTCGCTGCTCTTCTTCGCCGAGGAAGCCGTGGACCTGGGCGTCGTCGAGGTCGGTCTGGGCGGCCGCCTCGACTCCACCAACGTCATCTCCCCGATCGTCACCGCGATCACCACCATCCAGCTCGAGCACACCGAGCTGCTGGGCGACACCCTCGAAGAGATCGCCCGCGAGAAGGCGGGCATCATCAAGCCGGGCGTCCCTGTTGTTGTCGCGCCGCAGGACGACGCCGTCCTCGAGGCCATCCGCGCCCGCGCCGCCGAGGTCGAAGCGCCCGTCTACGTGCTGGGCGATGAGATCGAGTTCTCACACCGCTTCGAAGCGACCCCGGGCATGCGGCCGCACGCCCGCGTCTGCATCACCACACCCAAGACCAGCTTCGAGCACCTGCCCGCGCCCTTCGAGGGCCAGCACCAGGCCGTCAACTGCGGCGTCGCCCTCGCGATCCTCGACCGGCTCAAGGGCCACGGCTTCGCCTTCAACGAGGTCGATGTCGGCCGCGGCCTCGAGGCCACCCCCCGCCGCGGACGCCTCGAGCAGGTCTGGGACGAGCCCCGCATCATCGTGGACGGTGCCCACACCGGCGAATCCATCGCCGCCCTCGTCCAGGCGATGGGCGCGCACATGACCTATGACTCGCTCGTCGTCATCTTCGGCTGCGCCGCCGACAAGAACGTCGATCTCATGCTCACCGAGATCGCCCGCGGCGCCGACAAGGTCATCTTCACCCGCTCCGAGGGCAACCCGCGGGCCGCCGACCCCGAAGAGCTCCGCAAACGCTTCGAGGAGCTCTCGGGCAAAGCCGCCCAGTCCGAAGAGACGATCAAGGACGCCGTCAACAACGCCGCGCGGGCCGTCGATCGCGACGACCTCATCTGCGTCACCGGCTCCTTCTACGTCGCGGGCGAAGCCAAGGCCCTGCTCGAAGCCAAGAAGAGCGAGCTCGAGACCACCGGCGCCGCCTGAGCCGGACCGCGATCAGACGCCGCAGAAGCAGACCCCGATAGTCTGACGGCATGATCGCCCTCGGCACCTTCTTCTTCCTCGTCGTCCTCACGCTCCTCGTCGAGCGCGGCGCGATCGTCGGCTTCATGCAGACCGGCATGTCCAAGGACGCCGCCCGCTTCCAGGCGCGCAGCGCCTGGACCGGCACCGGGTTCACCACCGAAGAAGCCGAGCAGATCACCCGCCACCCGGGCCGCCGGCACATCGTCCAGGTCCTCATGATCGTCCGCGGCGCGGGCTTCGTCGGCATCATCGGCGCGCTCATCGCTGGCCTGCAGGACGGCGGCGGCCTCAGCGCCGAATGGAAAATCGGCCTCGGCGTCGGCGGCAGCGCGCTGCTGCTTGGTCTTTCCTTTCTCCCGCCCGTGGACCACGCACTCACCGCCATCGCCCAGGCGGCGCTCAAGAACTTCACCTCGATGGAGCTCCGCGACTACCACGCCACCTTCGGGCTCAGCAGCGGCTACGAGATCCGCGAGACCACCGTCAAGGACAACTCGTGGTTCGCCGGACAGACACTCATCGACCTCGACCTCCCCGAAGAGGGCGTGCTCATCCTCGCCATCGCCAAGCCCGGCGGCGACTTCATCGGCGCCCCCCGCGGCACCTACCGACTCGAAGCGGGCGACGACGTCATCGTCTACGGCCGCTCCGAAACCCTCGACGAACTCGCCGAGCGCCGCCGAGACGCCGCGGGCGAGATGAAGCGGGCCCGCTCCGTCGCCGAGCAGGAGAAGCTCGAAGCCGAGCAGGACGAGAAGCTGGCAGAAGGCGAAGCCGCCGAGCCGGAGGCCTCCCAGAGCACCCCCGTCTGAGCGCTAAACTCCGACCTCATGCCCGATTCCCACCGCTACACCGCCGAACTCGCCAACCACATCGAGCCCGCGTGGCAGTCCCGCTGGGCCGAGCTCGGCATCGACCGCCAGCCCAACCCGGGCGAAGAGGGCTTCGACGCCTCCAAGCCCCGCTACTACTGCCTCGACATGTTCCCCTACCCCTCCGGCGCGGGCCTGCACGTCGGGCACCCCGAGGGCTACACCGCCACCGACATCATCTGCCGCTACAAACGCATGAAAGGCTTCAACGTCCTCCACCCCATGGGCTGGGACGCCTTCGGCCTGCCCGCCGAGCAGTACGCCATCCAGACCGGCGTCCACCCCGCTGAGACCACACGCACCGCGATCGACAACTTCCGACGCCAGCTCCAGCGCTTCGGCTTCTGCTACGACTGGTCCCGCGAGTTCGGCACCATCGACGAGGACTACTACAAGTGGACGCAATGGATCTTCCTCAAGCTCTACGACTCCTGGCTCGACACCGACCGCGGCGACCACGGCGCGGGCCGCTCGATCGATGAGCTGATCACCGAGTTCGAGTCGGGCGACCGCGAGATCCGCTTCAACCCCGACGCCGCCGAGATCCCCACGCACCTCAAGAGCCAGAGCTACGACGACTGGTCGAGCCTCGACGCGGGCGTCCAGCGCGACATCATCGATTCCTACCGCCTCGCCTACATCGGCGAGCAGACCGTCAACTGGTGCCCCAAGCTCGGCACCGCGCTCGCCAACGAGGAAGTTATCGACGGCAAAAGCGAGCGCGGCGGCTTCCCCGTCTTCCGCAAGCCACTCCGCCAATGGATGCTCCGCATCACCGCCTACGCCGAGCGCCTGCTCTTTGACCTTGACGGCCTCGACTGGCCCGAGAGCACGCTCACACAGCAGCGCGAATGGATCGGCCGCTCCGAGGGCGCCGAGATCGACTTCGAGATCGCCGACCCGCCCATGGGCGTGGACTCCACGCTCCTCCGCGTTTTCACCACACGCCCCGACACCATCTTCGGCGCGACCTACATGGTCGTCGCGCCCGAGCACCCGCTCGTGGACGCCGTCCTCGCCGACCCGCGCGAGACCACCGACGCCGCCGCCTTGCGCGAGTACGTCGAGTGGGCCCGAAACCGCTCCGATGTCGAACGCCTCGAGGGCAAGGAAAAAACCGGCAAGCCCACGGGCCTCGAAGCCATCAACCCCGCGACCGGACAGCGCATCCCGATCTGGACCGCCGACTACGTCCTCGCCGGCTATGGCTCCGGCGCGATCATGGCCGTCCCCGCACACGACCAGCGCGACTTCGAGTTCGCCCAGGAATTCGAGCTCCCCATCCGCGACGTTGTCTACCCCGTGCAGGTTGCCGCGATGGCCCACTTCGCTGCCCATGCCCCCGACGACACCGTCGCCGGCGACTGGCGCAACGCCCTCGCCGACCTCTTGGGCCTTGTCACCGCCCGCGGCTCCACCCCCGCCGATTTCGACAGCCTCCTCGCCGTCGCCACCAGCCGCCGCCGTGCATCAGGCAACGCACCCGACGGCAAAGCAGAGCGACGCGGCGCCATCTCGGGCGAATGGCTCGACACCGTCCGCTCTCTCGAGGTCGAGACCTTCGACGAGTTCGCCGAGCTCTTCCGCGACGCCGCCTACTACGAAGCCGAGGGCGGCGCGTTCAGCGGCACGGGCCGGCTCGTCAACTCCTCCAACACCCAGGTCTCACTCAACGGGCTCACCATCCCCGAAGCCAAGGGCGCGACCCTCAAGTGGCTCGAGCACTCGGGCGTCGGACGCCGCAAGATCAACCACAAGCTCCGCGACTGGCTCTTCAGCCGCCAGCGCTACTGGGGCGAGCCCTTCCCCATCGTCTACGACGATCAGGGACGCCACCACCCGGTCGCCGAGTCGGCACTCCCGATCACGCTCCCACCGATGACCGACTACAAGCCCGAGGTCTCCGACGAGCCCAAGCCCCTGCTCGCCAAAGCAACCGACTGGATCCGAACCACCGCCGCCGACGCGCACGCCGTCGGGCTCGACCCCGACGCGAAGGTCACCCGCGAATCCAACACCATGCCCGGCTGGGCCGGCTCCTGCTGGTACCACCTCCGCTACACCGACCCCGCCAACAACGCCGCCTTCGCCGGACCCGACGCGGAGTCCTACTGGCTGGGCGAAGGCCCCAACCGCGAGCCGGGCGTCGATCTCTACGTCGGCGGCGCCGAGCACGCCGTCCTGCACCTCCTCTACGCCCGCTTCTGGCACAAGGTCCTCTACGACCTGGGCTACGTCAGCTCGAACGAGCCCTACCGCAAGCTCTACCACCAGGGACTCATCCTCTCCCACGCCTACCAGCGCGCCGATAAGTCCCTCGTCCCCGTGGACGAGGTCGAAGAGCGCGGCGAGAACAACCCCGTCGAAACCGCGACCGGTGAGCCCGTCACCCAGATCATCGCGAAGATGTCCAAGAGCCTCCGCAACGTCGTCAACCCCGACGACGTCATCGCTGAGTACGGCGCCGACACCTTCCGACTCTACGAGATGTACATGGGCCCGCTCGATCAACAAAAGCCGTGGGACACCCGCGCGATCGGCGGCATGTTCCGATTCCTCAAGGAAACATGGCGACTCGTCATCGACGAGGACACCGGTGCCCCGCGCACGACGGACACCGCCGACGAATCACTCAAAAAACTCCTGCACCGCACCACCGAGAAAGTCGGCGGCGACATCGAACGCCTCGCCTTCAACACCGCCATCGCCGCGATGATCGAGTTCAAGAACGCCGCGCAAGCCATCGAGAAGCAAGCCGCCGAGAAACAAGCCGGTACCGCCGCCCTCACCGCCGACCAGATCGACCGCCTCATGCGCCTCCTCGCGCCCTTCGCCCCCCACCTCGCCGAGGAAGTCTGGCACCGCCTGGGCCTCTTCGACGCCCGGGGCCCCGTCCACACCCAGGCCTGGCCGACCTTCGACCCCGCGATGCTCGCGGACGACGAGATCGAGATCCCCGTCCAGATCATGGGCAAGGTCCGAGGACGCATCACCATCCCCGCCGACGCCGACACCAAAACCATGGAACAGCTCGCCCTCGCCGACGACCGCATCGCCGAGCTCCTCGCAAACAAAACCGTCCGCAAGGTCATCGCCGTCCCCAAGCGCATGGTCAACATCGTCGCGAACTGAGCGGGGATCAGGGACCGGGGACCAGCATCGGAATCAGGGTGCCACAGGCGGCTTGCCCGCCATCGCCGCACTCATCGATTAAACGGATACTCGTTGATCCAGTTGAACCCACGCGACGCGAACAGGCTCTCGCGACCATCCGGTCTCATCGTGATCACAACCGGCTCACCCTCGAACACACCCGTCAGCCTCACACGCCCGTCATCAAGCCGCTCGAGCGTCATCGGCTCGTCCTCGGGCTCCAGAAGCGATCGGTCGTACAGCGCAAGCGTCGAGGCCTCCTCGTCGAGCCGCATCCGCATCCGTCGCGCGAGCCCGTCCGCAAACTGAACCGTCGCGCTCCACGGCGGGTTGAGCCCGACACGGAGCCAGCCCGCGCCGGGCTCCGCCGATCCGCCCGATGACAGCTCGAACGATTCCACGCGGTAGATCCCGTGCAGATCGCTCTTCTCGGCCCAAGGCCCGGAGCTCCGCATCCGATCGAGCCGCGACTCGGTGTTGCTCCACAACATGCCGCCGACAAGCGCTACCTTGAGCAGCCCGCACGCAACCGCGCACGAACGCGAGCCGTGCCAGAACGGCCGCAGATCGCGCGCCGCGACGGGCACGTTCGCCACGAAGAACCCCGCGAGCCGCGGCACGTCGGGCAACGCGATCAGCAGCGCGAAGACGAGATAGTGGAACGAGTACAGCTTCACCGGCACATCAAAGAACACGTTCATCGCGAACACGTTCGTCATCACCGCCGCAACCGCCAGCGCCCCAAGCAGCGACGTCCGCCGGAAGACCAAAAGCACCGCGCCCAGAACCTCGGCCCACCCGCCGAACATCTGATACCCCGTGCTCGCGCCCATAAACGTCCACAGCAGCCCCATCGGCGACGAATCCCCGTACGGCTGCAAGATCCGGTCGGGCCCCATCGCCGCGAACTGAAGCGGGAACACCTTCGAAAGCCCGTACGACAGCATCACCGAGATCAGGAAGTACCGCACAAGCACACGGCACGCATCGGCCGTCCGCCTCGAAACAGGCCGGCCCCGACGCCACGCCCACCAGCCGACCGCAACAACGCACGCGATGATCAGATCCAGCAGCACGCCGAGGTACGACGCCACACCGTCGCCGCTCCCCGTGAACTCGAACGAAGGCGTCTCGCCCGTCAGCACACGACCGAGCCACGCGATGGCAGGCTGCGTCGCTTCGCCGTGCAGACCGATCAGCCAGTTCCGCGCCGTCGCGATAAACGAACCGCCGACACCCGGGATCACATCAAGCAGGCTGAGCAGCGTCAGCGGGAACGGCAGCATGAAAACAACCGGGTACACCAGAACCAAGCGGTGCGGAAGCGTCGCAAGACCAAGCCCACGCGCCTCGCTCGATGCCTGCCGCAGCGTCGGCTCCTCGGGCGCGACGGCCCGCACCGGCTCATCGGCATCCAGGAACCGCTCGCGCAGCTCCGGCATCGGCACGCGGCACGCCGTCTGACGACCGAACCACCGATACCGGTTGCGCGCAATCCATGCGTACATCGGATCCCGGATGAACCGGGGAACGATCCACAGCACCACCAGGAGCGACCACGGGAAGCCAAGCCGCCGCGCAACCGCCAGCGCCGCATCCGACCGCGTGCGGATGCCGTCGCCATCGATCACGATCATGCTGTCGGGCAGATCGTGGGGCGCCCCGGCATCACGCAGCGCCGCCCGCGCTGCATCAGACTGCAACGCCGCGAAACGAAAGCGCTCCTTCCGATCGCGGTCGATCACGAACTGCACCGCGGCATCGCACAGATTGCACACGCCGTCGAACAGAAGAATCGGGCGTGAATCATCAGCCATGAACTACGTCCTCCACGCGACCCGGTACACATCCCCCCGCTTCTCCAACGGCTGATCATCCCACTCAATCCGATGCGACCGCGCCTCGGGACGGAAGTGCGTGAACACATCCGTCAGCTTGCACCCGTCAGGCCCCGCCTCGACATGATGAATGTTGTCTCGGTCACGCGACAGCGTCGAGAACTCCCCAGGCACGAGCGTCTTGTCCGCGTTCTGCCGAATCAGAAAGTCCTCGCCGACCGGCGGCACCTCGCCGGCGGCAACATCGAGCCCACGACCGTCCGGCTGCACGATGTCGAAGTTCCGGCAGCGGTAACTCCCCTCGTTGCACAGCAGCACACCGTTGTAATGCCGGTGATCGTGCAGATGGATCGTCGCACCCGGCTGCATGTGAATGTCAAACACCACCACCGGAGGCATCCGCGCCGCCGGGTGCATCGCGAACCCGTTCTCGTTCGGCGGGCCCATCCACCACGGCTCGATCGGCGTGTACCGCGTCAGCAACCGAGTCACCGCCGCCAGATACGCCGCCTCATCCGGACGGTCCGCACCGATCAACTCCTTCGCACGCGGCCACAACTCCGCCATCAACTGATGAATGCGAAGCGGCGAATCGGGATCATCATCCAACGCACCCCGCACCCGCCCGAGCGCCGGCCCACCCACCAGCAGACCCGCCGCGCCCGCCAAGCCAAGCTGCAGAATCCGCCGCCGCGTGACCGTCACACCGGGTGAGATCTCCTCGCCCACTTCATGGTCCGCCATCGCGTGCTGCTCGATCTCGTCCAACGTCCAGAACTGCATGCACGACTCCTTGCGGACACCCGCGAAAGCACCACGCTATTGAGAACTCATTCCCAAGAAGCTACCCCGAGCCAGCACACCCCGCAAGCGAAATCCGCAAGCCAGATCCGCAAGCCAGAACCGCAAGACCACCACCCCCAGCCCCCGAAAGCCCACCACATCAACCACCGCGTGCCACCGGCGGCTCGCCCGCCAGTGCCGATCCAACGTCGCAGGGTGCCACTGGCGGTCTCCGCCGCCAGTGCGACCGTCGGACGGCACGAAACACCGCCAGCAAGGCCGCCATTGCCGCCCATGCAACCACCCCTCAATCCGCAGCCGTCCGCTCCCGCCGGATCGCCCCAACCGCGAAGCCGATCATCCCGAACAGCCCGATCGAACGCTCCCCTGCGCGGATCCGCCGCGAGCCGATCTCATACAGCAGGTACCAGTACCGGTACAGCATCTTCACCGCCGCGACCGGGCTCCACTGTGGGTCATAGATGCTCGTCGGCTCGCTCGTCACGCCGTTGAGCTCGACCGCCGCGAAGCCCCGGCCCTTCCGCAACAGCTCGTCCGATTCGTAGCGGATATCGAACCGCCCGATATCGAACGGCTTGCCGCCCTTGCCGCGGAAGCTCGTGCAGATCTCATCGATCACCCGCTCCAGCTCGTCCGTGATCAGATCCTGCCCGTCGGTAAAGATCGTCCCCTGCTTGTGGTTCGCCACCTGCGACATCTGGATCGTCTCGCCCGCCGGCACGACCTCATCCAGCCGATCGACAAACCGACGGAAGAACACCTCACGCTGACACCGAAGCCGCGGCTCGCGCCAGATGAGCTGCCGAAGCGTCCGCTCGCCGTCGCCCGTCAGATACCGGAACTCCTTCCGGTTGATCATGAAGATCGACCCCGCACGCTCGCCCGCCGGCGGCTCGCGATCGACGTACTCCGGCTTGCGCACCCACAGCACGCCACACTCCAACGGCCCCGCGTGGAACTCCTGGATCACCGCCTCCGCGGGCGTCTGCTCGAAGAACCGCTCCAGATCCGCCTCCGACTTGATGATCCGCACCCCCGCCCCGCCGTCGCCCGACGAGGGCTTCCCGACGATCGGGTACCCGCCGAGCTCGGACCGATCCGCGATCGCGCGGGCCGCCTCTCTCGCGCGCACGTCCGCGGGTCGGTTGTTCGTGATCGTCGCGTGCTGCAGCACCGTGCCCTCGGGCGCGGACCGAAGCGCATCGAGGATCTGCGCCTTCGACTCCCCGAACACCCCGCCGCCCGCGCCCACGCCCGGGTTCGCCGCCGTGAACCCGAACCCGTGCCCCGTCCGGATCGCCTGCGTGACATACTGCGGGATCAGCGCCACATAGATGAACCACTGCGGCCACCACTCGTGATGCTGCGCCCGCTTGATCGCCGCCCGGATCTTCCGCACCCCATCGGGCGTCCCGATATGCCGGATCGCGCGGAGCAACAGCGTCAGCAGCACCACCAACGGCACCGCGAACACGACATTGAGCCGCAGCCCGATCGGATCCAGCACGTTCATCTCGACGATCGCGAACGCCGTCGCCGTCAGCCCGAGCCCGATCGCCGTCCACGGGAGCGTCAGCAGCCGCCGCGTCACCGGGTACCGGTCCCACTCGTTGCCGGGCGTGAGCATCCGCCCGAGCACGATCCCGAAGAAGCTCAGCCCGAAGTCAAACGTCGCCGTCGCGAGGAGCAGCCCCGCGATCGTCGTCGTCGTCTCGGGCTTCGCCCGCGCCGCGACCGCGATCAGCGCCAGCTTGAACCACCACGGGATCCCGAAGAGCCACGCAAGCACAAACTCAAGCCGCTGCCGCTCCGCGACAGGCGCCCTGTTGTCGTAGTCCGTCAGCGCCGCCACGCCCGGCTCGTCGTGCCGACCGAAGAACGCGGTCAACTCCTCGGCCACCAGATCCGGATGCCGGAACGGCATGAAGTGCGAATAGGGCGTCATCACCAGACGTGCCGTGGGGATGATCTTGTAGTGCTCCTCCGCCGCCCAGTGCCGGACAAGCGGATCCTTCCGCCCGTGCAGGATCAGCACGGGCTGCTCCATCGACTCCATGATCTCACGCAAGGGCCGCTGGTCCGTGTCGAACACGTTCACCAGCATCGCCCGCAGCGGATCGAGCCCCGTGATCCTCCCGAAGTGAGGCGTCGCGTTCTCTAGAAGCCACACCGCCCCGAACCCCAGCGCGTACTTCGCGTGCTCCAGATGGAAGCTCCCCATCCCCTCCGTCGCCTGCGTCCCGATCGACGCCAGCAGCGTCACCGTCCGCACCTTCGCGGGCGACAGATCCGCCAAATGCAGCGCGACACCACCACCAAGGCTGAACCCGACCACGTGCGCCTCGCCGATCCCGAGCTGCGAGAGCACCGCGTCAAGCATCTTCGCGTGCGCGAGAATCCCGATGTCCGGCGCGTGCCGCGTCGAGCCGCCGAACCCGGGCAGGTCCAATGCGAGCGTCTCGTACCCCGCCGAGTTCAGCCGCGGCGCCACCGCATCAAAGTTGCTCAGCGAACCGGGCGTCCCGTGGATCAGCACGACCACGGGCCGGCCCGACGCCCCGATCTCCGCGCCACGCGCCGGCCGATGGTCGTAGTGAACCGCCACCACCCCCCCGCGCCGCGTGAACGTCGTATCGACGCCCTCCTGCGTGAACGCCGGAACCTCAAGACTGGGCGACGCCACGACCGGCTTCGGCTCCGGCGGCATCACGACATGCGACCACACCACAAGCAGCGCGTACACCGCCGCCGCGATTCCGAGCGGAACATGCACGCGCTTCTTCTTCAGAATCGAAACCACCCGCGCTACCAGCCCTTCGCCGCGTCGGCCTCAGGGCCCAGCGCGTCGAGCATCGTCCGACGCGGACGCGTCTGACGCACGTTGTACTGCTCCACCAACAGCTCGGCAGGCGTGCACCGCTCGTCCGACGTCGTCAGCGCCTCCCGCGTGTACGCGCCCGCGCCGAACACCGCGATCAAATCACCCGGCTTCACCGGCGGACACAGCCGCCCCCGCGCGATCGCATCGTTATCAAGCCCGCCCGGCCCCACGATGTCCGTCCACTCCAGGCCCTCGGTATCCAGACGATCATCGCCCGACTGCGGAGGCTCCATCCCCTTCGGAACCACAACGGGCCACGCCATCCGGAACCCCTCCGTCTGCGCGGGCCGCGTCTTCTCGTTGATCCCCGCGTCGCACACCGCGAACGCGCGATCCTCGCCCTTCTTCACATCGATCACCGTCGTCACCAAAACAGCCGACGACCCGAACACCGCGCGCCCGGGCTCCAGCAGCACCCGCACACCCCGCCGCGCCAGATTCGTGAGCGAAGGACACAAGACCGCCGCGTACTCCTCGGGTGTCGGCACCCGTTTCGACAGACCGATCGCGGCAAACCCGCCGCCGATATCGATCGTGTCGAATCGTTGGGATCCGCGCGCCGCCGCTTGCGAGTCGAGCCGCTCGAACAGCTCCACCAGCCCCTCCACCGCGATCTGCATCCGACCCAGATCATGGATCGAGGGCCCCACATGCGTGTGCAGCCCCACCACCGCCGCCCGCGAATTCCGATCATGCGAAAGCAGCTCCAGCGCCGCCTCGGGCGAGACCCCGAACTTGCTCTCCGCGCTCGCCGCCTCGTCCGAATTCACCCGAAGCAGCACACGGCAGTTAATCCGAAGCCCGTCCGCGATCCGCTCGATCCGCTCCAGCTCCTGCGCCGACTCCGCAACAAGCAAGCCGACGGGCCCGCGGTACGTCGCCGGACGCTCCCGCACCACCGCGCCCGCAGCAAACAGCGGGCTGTACAGCCCGTCCAGCGCCGCCCGCAGATCCTCGTCCGTCTTGCCGAGCCCCGCGAGCACGACATCGAACATGTCGCACCCCGTCAGCCACGCCCGCTCAAGCTCGAACCCCCCGATCGCGCACAGCCCCGCCCCGTGCTTCACCGCCGCACGCAGCACGCCCGCGTTCCCGACCGACTTGATCGCCACACGCAGCGCCGCATCCACCGGGCTGAACGCCTTGAGCATCCGATCGCAGTTCGAGGTGATGATCTCCGACGAATACACGATCGCCGGCGTCCCGTGCCGCGCGGCAACATCCGTCAGTCGCGCCTGCTCGACGTACAGCTCACCATCTCGATACGTCAGGGCGTCCACGGCCGCGATGGTACGAGACCAGAAGGTGTGATGAATTCCAGTAGGACGGGCTTCCCGCCCGCCTCCCCGATCTCAGACCCCCGCCGCCTCCACCGATCCCAGCCGTGCCTCAAAGTCCCCGTGCACCAGCCGGATCAGCTCGAACATCTCCCGCGCCGACGCCACGACCTCATCACGCTCCGACGCCGACAGCTCCAGCCCGTCAAGCCGCCCCTTGAACGCCGCCCACAACGCCGGCTGCTCCTCGCCGTACGGCTCCAGATACGTCGCCCCGCCCTCAGCAAGCCCGAGCGGCCCCTTCAGACGAGCCGCGAGGAACCGGTTCCCGTTGTTCGCGCCCTCGCG
>JBCDKU010000039.1:0-25695 GCA_038746265.1 Planctomycetota bacterium | reverse complement strand
GGTGGGTGTCGCCGTTGGTGCTGAGGACCTCGAAGACGCCGTCGCCGACGTCGAGGATCGAGACATCGAACGAGCCCACCGCGGCGGCGCTTGCCTACGGCCTTGAGAAGAAGAAGAACGAGAAGATCGCCGTCTTCGACCTGGGCGGCGGCACGTTCGATGTCTCGATCCTCGACGTCGGCGACGGCGTCTTCGAGGTCCTCAGCACCAACGGCGACACCCACCTAGGCGGCGACGACTGGGACCAGGCGATCATCGATCACCTCGTCCAGAGCTTCAAGAACCAAGAAGGCATCGACCTCTCGGGCGACGCGATGGCGATGCAGCGCCTCAAGGAAGCTGCTGAGAAAGCCAAGATCGAGCTCTCGCAGGGCCAGCAGACGACCGTCAACCTGCCCTTTATCACGGCCGACCAGAATGGCCCGAAGCACCTGCAGGTCGAGATCAGCCGCAGCAAGTTCGAGGACCTCTGCGACAGCCTCTTCAAGCGCCTCCGCGAGCCCTGCGAGACCGCGCTGCGCGACGCCAAGCTCGACGCGAGCAAGATCGATGAGGTCGTCCTCGTGGGCGGCTCGACCCGCATCCCGCGCGTGCAGGAAATCTGCAAGGAGATCTTCGGTCGCGAGCCCAACAAGTCGGTCAACCCCGATGAGGTCGTCGCGATCGGCGCCGCTATCCAGGGCGGCGTGCTCTCGGGCGACGTCAAGGACATCCTCCTGCTCGACGTCACCCCGCTCAGCCTCGGTGTCGAAACCATGGGCGGCGTGATGACCAAGCTCATCGAGAAGAACACCACCATTCCGACCGACAAGACCGAGACCTTCTCGACCGCCGCGGACAACCAGCCCTCGGTCGAGATCCACGTCCTGCAGGGCGAGCGCGATTTCGCCAAGGACAACCGCTCGCTCGGCCGCTTCCACCTCGAGTGCATCGCGCCCGCGCCGCGGGGTGTGCCGCAGATCGAGGTGAAGTTCGGCTTGGACGCCAACGGCATCCTGCAGGTCACCGCGACCGACAAGGGCACGGGCAAGACCGCCGACATCCGGATCGAGAACTCCGGCGGCATCGACTCCGCCGAGATCGACCGGATGAAGGCCGACGCCGAGGCCCACGCCGAGGAGGACAAAAAGCGCCGTGAGGTCGTCGATCTCAAGAACCGCGCCGACGCCGCGGTGAGCCAGACCCGCCGCTCGCTCGAGGAGCACGGCGAGAAGGTCTCCGCCGATGTCCGCTCGAAGATCGAGTCGGCCCTGAGCAACCTCGAGGACAAGGTCAAGAACTCCGAGGACAAGGAGCCCATCGAGGCCGCTCTCAAGGAACTGGAGACCGCCAGCATGGAGCTCGGCAAGGTCGTCTACGAGGCGGCTTCCGCGGAGCAAGGCGGCGCTCAGGCAAGCGGGGGCACCGGGGAAACCGGGGGTGAAGCATCACCTGAATCGGGTTCGGATGGCGACGTAATTGATGCGGACTTCGAGGTCAAGGACGACACAAGCAAGTCCTGATCCGGATTCGAGTTACGCCGTTATCGGAGCCCGGCCGGGAGATCCCCGAGTAGCCGGCTCAACAAATGTTCGGGGCGTGAAGGGAACGATTCGGGCCTTCACGACGTATAAACACGCGGTGACGCAACACACGCGTTTGTGTTCAGACCGCGTGCATCGCCCCGAACCAGTTCTCACTCTCTCCTCCACGCGGCCGCTGTCAAAAGCAGCGGTCGCGTCTCTTTTTGGACCTCGTTAACCGATCGGCGACGATCGCAGCAGATCGACCAGATTCAGAAGTGCGCGGCCGCGGTGTGACCGAGCGGCTTTTTCGTCCGGCGGGAGCTCGGCCGAGGTCGCAGAGAAGTCTGGTGCAACGAGGAAAATCGGGTCATAGCCGAAGCCGTGATCCCCGCTCGGGACCCGGGGCGGCACGCCGATCCGGCCCTCGAAGGTGCCCGTGGTCGAGTGCGTGATCTCGCCGTCTGGTGAGCTGACGACCAGCTGACAGACAAAGCGTGCGGTGCGTTTCTCTGCTTCGACACCCTCCAATTCGCGCAGGACCCGCGCGGTATTGGCGAGGTCGCGCTCCGCCCGCGGTCGATTATCCGGCCCACCGTCCGCGTCGTAGTGGCTCGAGATCACGCCTGGAGCGCCGTTGAGCGCGTCGATCTCGAGCCCGGAATCGTCGGCGAGGCAGTGCAGGCCCGTGGCCTTCGCGTAAGCGACGGCCTTGATCGTCGCGTTCTCGAGAAAGGTCGTGCCGTTCTCTTCGGGCTCCGGGAATGGACCGCCTGCATCGCTCAGCGAGGTTGTTTCGAGGCCCAGCGGGTCAAGGACAGCGCGGATTTCATCGACCTTGTGAGGATTGCCGGTCGCGACGACAAGTCGTGTGGTGTTCGGTGGCATCCTCGCGAGGGTATCGATCCGGCCGCGCGGCGCGACATAGAGTCGTCGAGGAACGTCCGCGCGTTTCCGTTCGGCGGCCGCCATACCGCGTGCCGACCCTTGTGTTTGAGGGGTGATGACTTGATCTGGCTTGGGAGAACACACGTGGCAGAACAGCCCGCTGGCGGTGAGGTCTATGTCGATGAGCTCGCCGAGGCGGCGCTCGCCACCGTCGAGAACGACATGCTGATCGGCATCGGGGCCGGGCGGACCACCGCCCGCTTCGTCGCGGAACTCGGCGCGCGGGTGAAGGACGGTCTCGATATCCAGGTCGTCGCCGGAAGCTTGCACACCGAGCAGCGCTGCCGTGAAGCGGGCTTGACGGTGCTCGACTTCGCGACCGTCGATCGGCTCGATCTGTTGCTCGACGGCGCGGACGAGGTTGATCCGCAGATGCGGATGCTCAAGGGCAGCCGCGGCGCGATCGCCCGCGAGCGGATTCTCGCGTGGGCTGCGGACCACGCCCTGTACGCGGTCCGGGGTCACAAGCTGAGCGAGTGCGTCGGCACCAACGCCGCGCTGTCCGTCGCGGTGATGCCGTTCGGTCTCGCCTCGACACGGGCGGCGGTCGGCCGGGCCGGGCTCAACGGTGTCGTCCGGCTCGACATGGACGGCGCGTTCCTCGTCACCGACAACGGCAACCTGATCCTGGATGTCGCGCTCTCGGGCGATGAGGACTTCGAGCAGCTCGGCGCCGAGCTCAACGCCATCCCGGGCGTGATCGAGCACGGGCTGTTCATCGGCGAGGCCGACACGATCCTCGTCGAGCACGACGACGGTTCGATCGAACGCCTCGAGCGATGAGACCTGTGCGGTCCATCGCGTTGCTGGTGTTGCTTGTCGCGATGCCGGGGTGTCTCTTCACGTCGCAGCCTGTGCGGCGTTTGCCGTCGCTCGTGACGGGTCCTGCACTGACGAATAACGCGAGTTCCGAGGTCATACCGATCGATCGGCGACCCGCGCTCGTGGACAACACCTACCTCCACATGTCAAAGGTGGGCGATACCAAGCCCTACGACGGCATCCCCGACTGCGTGAACCACATGCTCACGCAGCTGCAGCGGGCGTACGACCTGGGTTTCGGTCGGCTCATCATCAACCGGCCCTTCCCCGACACACGCGATCCGCTCGGGAAAGCGGCCGAGCCCGCGCCGCTCTTCGCCGAATTCAAGGACCTCACGCCCGCGTTGCAGCGGGCATACCGCACGCACCTGCGCCGGTGGGCGGACCAGCACCCGGACTTCTCGGTTGAGTTCTACATCCGCGTGCAGCGGCCCAGCGACGGGAAGCGGTGGAACGCCGCGAGCTACCTCGACCAGCTCCTTCCGTGGCTCGAGTGCGGCGGGCGCGCGGTCTGGCTCGACGCGATGGAAGGCTCGCAGAACCTGAGTCTTGTCGAGGCGATGAATCAGCTCCCGGAGCTGACCGACCCCGAGACGGGCCGTCGGCTGGTCGTTGGCGCGGAACCGGTCAGTGTGGACCGCCGCGCGAAGCGGGCCATGCACCAGACCCGGATGCCGTTCGTGTCCGCGCAGCAGTTCGGCGGGCTCGGCGCGATCGGGGCGCCGTCGTACGAGTTTGACCCGGACGTGACGTGGATCAACTACTGGGTGACGAGGTGGCGTGACAACGAGCAGCCGGCCGAGTCGCTCCGGTTCGAGCGGATGCGGGCGAACGGTTATGTGCCGTGGATCTACGCCGTTCCACGGAGCATCCAGATCCCGCGGCTGCGCCGTGTGTTCGGCTTCGGGCCCATCGACTCGCCCGCCGACTGGGACGATGACGGCGATGTCGATCGCGATGATCGGTCGCTGTTCCTGCAGCGGTGGGGGTCGGGCGCTGATCCGACCTTCTTCAATGGTGATTTCGATCTCGACGGCCGCGTGACGCAGGCCGACCGGGACGCGTTTGAGGCGCAGTGGCGGGCCGCGGCGGGCGGGGCGCGGGTGCCCCGAGTCGACCTTGGTCGCCAGCCGTCGCCGGCGGCGTGGGGGCGGTACCGCCCGGCAAGGTAGCCGTGTGGAGCCGGAAACGCGGTTTGTTCGATATCCGGACGTGCCGCGGGACGTTCTGCGCGATATCCTGTGTGCTTGATCGGGAGCCGGCCGCTGTCCGTGCCGGTCCCGGACCCACTGAGTAGCCGGTTCTGGACCCAAGACGCACTTGCGAGGGGACGACATGCAGAAGTTCTTGAAAGCCACCTTCCTGACCTGTGCCGCGACGGCGGCGATGATCGCGGGCTGCGCCAGTCAGCAGACCACCGCCGACTCGACCTCGCAGCCGGCCCCCGAGCCGCGCGAGCCGCAGGCTCAGGTGACCCGGACCAGCTACTCGGGCTACAGCTACCAGCCCCAGATCACCGCGGAGCAGAACACGGTCGGGCTCGCGTTCCCCACGGGCGACGAGGCCAGCAGCGCCCTGCTGCTCCACACCGTGATGCCGCGTCAGATCAACCGCGGCTCGCGGTTCGAGACCGAGTACCACGTCACGAACATCACCTCGGGCACGCTGCAGAACGTCGTGCTGCACCTCGACAACATCGAGAACTCGGCCGAGTTCCAGTCGTCGCCCGCGGCCGCCGAGGGCCCGAACGGGCTGTTCTGGCCCATCGGCAACCTGCCGGCCGGTGAGACCCGGATCGTCCGGGCGTCGGCGATCGCCAGCGATCTCCGCGAGGTCACGCAGTGCGCCTCGGTCAGCTACAACAACATCCTCTGCCTCGTCGCGCAGGTGGTCGAGCCCGACCTGATCCTTGCCAAGCGTGCGACCAACCGGGCCCTGCTCTGCGACCCGGTCGAGCTGGTCTACACCGTCCGCAACCCGGGCACGGGCACCGCGACCAACGTCCGCCTGAGCGATCAGCTCCCGGCCGGCCTGCGTCTGACCAGCGGCGGCAGCACCGTGAACCAGGTCATCGGCAACCTCGGCCCGGGCGAGGAGCGTGTGGTGACCCTCTACGCGAACGCGACGCGCGTCGGCGAGTACTCGTCGATGGCGTCGGCGAACGGCGACGGCGTCGAGGCCGAGTCGTCGGCTCCGAACACCGTCATCGTGGCCCCCGAGCTGAGCATCGAGTCGCAGTGCCAGGAGCGTCAGTTCCTGCAGCGTCCCGCGACGTTCACCTTCACCGCGACCAACTCGGGTGAGGGCGAGGCCCGCAACGCCGTCGTCACGCTCCGCTTCCCGCAGGCGGCGCAGCTCGAGTCGGCCAGCCAGGGCGGCGTCCAGCAGGAGCCGGGCGTGGTCCGCTTCGCTCTGGGCAACCTGCAGGGCGGCGAGAGCCGCAACGTCTCGATCCGCCTCCGCAGCTCCGAGGCCCGCACCGTCAACGTCTCGGCTCAATTCGAGAGCGAGTGCGCTGAGCCGGCCCGCACGGCGTGCTCGACGGTCTTCGAGGGCATCCCCGCCATCCTCCTCGAGGTGGTGGACGAGGTTGACCCGGTCGAGGTCGGCACGACCACGACCTACCTCATCCGCGTGACCAACCAGGGCACCGCCCCGGACCGCAACGTCCGCGTGACTGCCACGCTCCCCGACGAGCAGCGGTACGTCTCGGCGACCGGCGCCACGAACGTGACCGCTGACGGCCAGAATCTGACGTTCGCCCCGATCGGCGTGCTGCGTCCGGGCCAGGTGGTCGAGTGGCGTGCAACGGTCCGGGCCGTTGACGAGGGCCGCACGCTCTTCGCGGTGAGCCTCGTGAGCGAAGAGTTCACGCGTCAGATCCAGGAAACCGAGTCCACCAACCTCTATCGCTAAGCAGCAGAGCAGGACATCGTCAAACAAACAAGGGGCGGGCCGCGAGGCCCGCCCCTTTCTCGTTTTCTGCTGAATGCCAAATGCCGGACGCCGAATGCCGGCCCGGCTTTACTGTCCCTGAGCCTTCGAGAAGCCCGCGACGCCGTCGTACTCCTTGAGCGGACGCCACTCAATGATCGTCAGCTTCTCGGCGATCCGCTGCAGCAGGTGGATCGTCGCCATCTGGCCGATGCGGCCGATCAGGGACGGGTCCCGCAGCTCGAAGCGGCAGCGGACGTGATCGACGATCTCGGTATAGACGCTGCCGGTGGGCCAGACCTGCGTGCCGCGGTTGGACATCATCGTGAGCTTGAAGGGCGTGCCGTCGCAGATCGCCTCGAGTCGGCGGCCGATCTCGGTGGGCTGCAGTTGCGAGTCCACGAAGATGTCGGTGCCAACAACGGCCTCGTTGAGCCCCTCGAAGGCGTTCATGCGGAGATTGACCTCGGGCCGGGGCTTTGGCGCAAAGGTCGGGGTGTCCTGATCCGGGACCGCCTTGGGCTCGGACGGGTTCTGCCCGAGCCGCTCAATGATCGCGTCCGCGAAGGGCTGCGTGCCGACGGGCTCCTTGTCGCCCGCGAAGTCGCCCGTGCGGATGCCGTCCTCGAGGGTTTTGAGCAGGGCGTTCTCGATGATCCCGGCCTGCTTGAGCAGCCCGATGTGCCGGAGCATCATGAGCCCGCTGAAGAGCAGCGACGTGGGGTTGGCGATGCCCTTGCCCGCGATGTCCGGTGCGGTGCCGTGGACCGCCTCGAAGATCGAGATCTTGTCGCCGATGTTGGCCGAGGGCGCAAAGCCCAGCCCGCCCACGAGGCCCGCCGCGAGGTCAGAGACGATGTCGCCCTGCAGGTTGGGCAGGACGATCATCTCATACTTCTGGGGCTTGAGGACGAGGTTCATACACAGCGCGTCGATGATCGTGTCGCCCGCCTCGATATCCGGGTAGTTCTTGGCGGCCTCGAAGAATCGCGACAGGAACAGCCCGTCGGTCAGCTTCATGATGTTGGCCTTGTGCCCGCACTGCACGTTCTTGATCCCGAGCCGCGCCGCGGTCTCGAACGCGAACTTGCTGACCTGATCGCAGCCCGGCGCGGTGATGAGTCTTTTGCACTCGATCACGTCGTCGGTCATGCGGTACTCGATGCCGCCGTAGGTGTCCTCGATGTTCTCGCGGACGACGTAGATATCCACCGGCACGCCCGCGCGGCTGAAGACCGTGTCCACGCCCGGCAGCGACTGGAAGTGACGCAGGTTCGCGAAGGCGCCGAAGGTCTTGCGGAGGGTCACGTTGATCGACTTGCCGCCGCCGCCGACGGGCGTGCCCATCGGGCCCTTGTAGACCAGACCCGTCCGCTCGATGGTCTCGAAGGCGTTGTCGTCCAGCCCGCGGCTGTCGCCCTGCGCGAAGACCTTCTCGCCCGCGGCGACCTCCACGAACGCGACGTGCTCCTGCACACCGGCGGCCTCGAAGATCCGCAGGCAGGCCTTCATGATCTCGGGGCCGATCCCGTCTCCGGGGGCGAGGGCGATCTCGAGCTTCGACATGGGGCGTCTCCGTGGGTTCGGGGCGTCTATCAGGGCGCTCGGCGGTCATCGACCGCCGCATCGGGCCCACGATAGAACGCGGCCCGCGCGCCGTCTCCTGATCGCGCCTTCCGTGTCAGCCTTCCTCGGCCGCGCGCCCGAGCCGCTCTCGGATCGCCAACCAGATCGCGGCGTCCGTTGAGTCACCCCCGGTCTCGGGAGGGCGGCAGACCGCGATCGAGGCGGGCCCGAACGCGTCGGCCTCACGCAGGGCCGCGTACAGCTCGGCCGCGTAGTCCGCGGCCGCGGCCGGCATCTGGATCACGGCGTTCGGCGGCTGCACCGTCACGGGCGTCCCGGGCGGCGAGAGCACGACGCATGGCTCGCCGAGCGTGTCCACGTCCGCGAGATCATCGACGAGGTACACCGGCGCTGTCGGGCGGTAGTGGGGGCCCACGCGGCCCGGCGACCCACGGGAGCCGTCGCCGTGGTCGATCGCGATATCCGCGCCGAGGGCCACTTCGAGCGTGTCCACGCCGACGACGCCGGGCCGCAGGACGACCGGATCTCCGACGAGCGAGATCACCGTGCTCTCGATGCCCGCGCGGCAGGGACCGCCGTCGAGGACCATCACCTCGTTCTCGGGCCAGACGCCCCGGACATGCTCGGCCCGCGTCGGCGAGACGCCGCCCGACCTGTTCGCGCTCGGACCAACCAGCGGGCCGCCGAACGATTCGATGAGCGTGAACGCGACCTCGTGGTCCGGGCATCGGACAGCGACGGTGTCCGCGCCGGCGGTCACGATCGACGGGACTCGCTCCGAGCGGGGCAGCACGATCGTGAGCGGCCCGGGCCAGAACGCCTTCGCGAGCTTCTGCGCCTCGGCTGACCACGCGGCGACCACGCGGCCTGCCATCGCCTCGCTCGAGACGTGCACGATCAGCGGGTTCGCCTTTGGACGCCCCTTGGCCTCAAACACCCGGGCGACGGCTTCTTCGCTGAGCGTGTCAGCACCGAGGCCGTAGACGGTCTCCGTCGGGAATGCGACCAGGCCGCCTTGGCCGAGACGCTCAGCGGCGGCGAGGATGTCGGCCCTGCCCGCGCTCACGGCTCGCCGTCGGTCTGCGAAGGCTCTTCCGGCTCGACCGTGTAGTCGAGCGCGTACTCGCCCGTGAGCAGCTGATTCGCGTCGGGCACGACGAAGTCGATGCGGTTGCGTTCGAGCGTCGTCCCCATCGCGCGGTGCAGCTCGGCGATCGCGCGGTTGTAGTTGACCAGCGCCTGCACCTCGATCCGCTCCGAGTTCGCGAGCGCGTCCTGGCGGCCCAGCTCCACCTCGAGCCGCTCGACTGAGTAGCCGCGGTCCGTTAGTTCCTTCTCGACGAGCAGCGACCGCACCGACTCGCCCGCCGCGATGCGGCTCACGCGGGCCTGCTCGATGAGCCGGTAGTTGGTCACGAGATCATCGACGGCGTTCTTCACCTCGAGCACCGCGTTCTGCACCGTCGCGCGGTAGCCGACGACCGACAGAATCCGCTGCAGCCGTGCCCGGCGCGAGCCGGCCTCCGCGGCCCGGTTGCCGATGGGCTGCTCGAAAAACAGGCCCAGCAGGAAGTTGTCGAAGAACTCGTTGTTGTACTGGTTCGCCAGTGCGCCGGCGAAGTCGTTGTCGAACCCGACCAGGTCGAGCTCGGCGGACGCCCGCAGGTCGGGAAGACGCTGGTTGTCCGCGACGACCTCGTTGATCGAGGCGTCGTCGATCCCGAGGACGGCCAGGCTCAGGTCGGGTCGCTGCTCGATCGCCGTCTGGATGCTGTCCGCGAGGCTGTAGCCGACGGGTTCATCGATGGGGTCGTCCGCCGGGACGAGCATCACCTCCGAGCCCACGGGCAGCTCGGGGTCGTTCATGATGGCCTTGAGCGCATCGCTCGCGCGGCGGAGGTCGTTGCGGGCGGTGATCACCGCGCTTCGGCGTGTCTCGGAGGTCGAGACCGCGTTGGCGACCTGCGACTGGATCGCGTCGAGCACGCGGCGGGCCTTGATGTCCTGCGCGGTCTGCTCGCCGCGTTCGAGCACGCGGCTCGAGATCACCAGCTCGCGGTGCGCGACGACGAGATTCCAGTACGCGTTCTCGGCGTTGGTGACGGTGTCGATGAGCGTCTGGCGGAGCTGTTCGATCGTCCGCCGCTCGGCGTTGCGGTTGAGCCGGACCTGCGCGAGCGTGACGTCGGAGCCGAACCCGCGGAGCAGCGGCTGGTCGATGCCGAAGGTGTAGGTCGCGGACGAGTTGGGGTTGGGGAAGGGCAGGACGCCGAAGGCACTCTCTCGCTCGTCGGTGTAGATGAGCTGCTGTTGGAAGCTGACCTCGCCGCCGGTCGTGAGCTGGCGGCGCACCCCTGTGGTCTGCGTGACCGATTGTGAGCGGCTCACGACCTGCGGCAGATTCAAGAAGCCTGGGCCCGCCTGCGGCTGGTCGATGTCGGACCACTGTGCGTTGGCGAAGAACAGCCAGTCGAACGCTGCCTCGGCCGCGACGATGTCCGCCTCGGTGATCGCGGGTTCGAGCCGCGCCTGCTCGATCGCGAGGTTGTTCTCGACCGCGCGGCGGATGACGCGCTGCAAGCCGATCGCGACGATGCGGGTCGGGGCGTTGTTGAGGTCGGGGCCGATCAGCTCATCGACCTGCGCGATCCGGCGGTTGGCGGCCGCCGCGTCGAGCTCGGTGTCGTCGAGGAAGTACGACGTCGGGTCGTAGTCCCGCTTGACCTCCTCGAGCAGATCCTCGCGGATCTCGAGCCGGTCGATGCCCGACTCGCGTTCGGTCGTCAGCGGGGCGTCGAACCGCTCTGCTTCGGCGAGCTCGCGGCGGACCGACCGCATGATCGACTCACGCAGCGCCGCGTCCGTCCGCTGCTCGAGCGGCGAGCGGCAGCCCGCGAGCGTTACCACGGCGCCCGTGACCAGAATCAACCCGAATCGTGCCCAACTGGGCGTCCGGCGGCTGCGTTCGCTGTCTGTCATTGCGTCTCCCACGCGACGAGTCATGCCGGACATGCTTTCCGGACGATGAGCGTAGACTCATATCGGATGGGCTGCATGATGAGCCCGACAGCGCTGGGGAGTGCCCATGATGATCCGAAACCTCCGTCCGATCGCTCTTTCCGCCCTCGCGGGTGTCCTCGCGCTGCTGCCGGCCCGGGTCGCCGCCCAGATCGTGGACCGCGAGCCCATCTGGGTCGTCGTCTCGCGCGACGGCGCGCAGATGCAGTGCGTGGACGCCGAGATCTACCCGATCGAGACGCTCCGCGCGGGCGACGCGCTCAAGATCGACGGCGCGGGCGAGGACTGGTTTCGTGTGATCTACCCCGAGGACCAGCCGGCGTTCGTCCCGTCCGACGCCGTGACCGTGACGAGCGACGGCGCGACCGCGACGCTGACCGAGCCCCACCAGCTCTTCGCGGTCAACCGCCGCGACCCGGTCCAGAACTGGCGGTCGGTCTTCAGCCGCTCCAGCCCGCTGCCCGCTGGGACCGAACTCGCGGTGATCGAGCCCATCGAGACAAACGGCGGCAGCCTGATCGGCTACCACGTCATCCCGCCGCGCCCGCCGGTCGCCGCGCACGAGCCGCACGGGTATGTCCCTTCGAACGCCGTCCGCCCAGCGACCGCCGAAGAGATACGCGGCTTCGAGCAGCAGTTCGCCGAGCCACAGATCGGATCGGCGTCGCAAACCGACCCGCTGCCCGAGACACCTACCGAGGACCCGATCCTCACAGACGACAACACCGCCGAGACCGAGCAGCCGCAGCAGATTGAGCCGGCCGAGACCACACCGGCTCCCGAGGCGGCGACTGAAACAGCGGACACCAACACGCCCGCCGCGCAGCCGGAGCGTCCTGTCGCACGGCCGACACAGACCGCGTTCGACCCCAACTCGGTCGATCGTTCGCTGCTGGATCCGATCTACTCGCCCGACGTGCTGCCGCGGCCCGAGCCGGCTCAGGAGTCCGCACAGCTTGAGCCGCCGTCGCTCGGCGATCCGGCCCAGCCCATCACGGGCGGCGGCGAGGAGTCGGCAGAGCCCGAAGTCGCCCGCGGCGAGCTCCCGATCCTGTCGCCCAAGCAGCTTGAGGAGCAGTTCGACCGCGTCCGCGCGCTCGACGCCAGCGACACGAGCGCGATCACCGAGCTGATCCAGGAGTACCTCCGCGCGATCACGTCGCTCGGCAACGATCCGGTCGTCTCTGCGCTCGAGCAGCGGGTCGAGTTCCTGAAGCTCCTCCGCGATACCCGCACCGGCATCGCTCGCATCGACGATCTCCGCGAGCGTGCGAACGAGCGGTACGGCTCGATCGCGGCCGACCTCGAAGCGATCGAGAACGCCCCGGCCTACGAGATCGTGGGCCGCCTTGTGCCCAGCGCGCTCTACAACGGTGAGTCGCTGCCGCTCATGTACCGCGTCGTCACGGTGGGCCAGGGCGCGGGCCGCACGCTGGGGTACGTTCGCCCGAGCGAGGCGGGCCTGCTCGACTCGCTGGTCGGCCGTCTGGTCGGCATCGTCGGCAGCACGAGCTACGACGAATCGGTGCCGCTGCGCATCATCGACCCGACGCGCGTCGATCCGCTCCGCAGTGCCGAAGAATCGGGCGGCTGAGCCTCATCACTCGGACGCGTCGGCCGCCGGAGCAGCGTCCGCACCACGATCCGCATCTCGGTCTGCGGGCTTCGGACGCATCAGCAGCATCACCACGAACGCGAGCACGCTCGCGGCCGCCAGCGTTGAGAGGATCGCCGCGAGGTAGGTGGTGTCGTGGTCCGGGACCGAGTCGGTGAGTTCGTTCTCTTCGAGGTAGGCCTCGAAGCTGTCCGGCTGCGGCTCGGTCTCGGCGTACGCCGACTGCTGGGCCGTGTACTCCGAGACGCCGCCCCATGCCTTGAAGGCGCGCATCCCGACACCGAACGACACGAGCAGCGGCAGCACGAGCCCGACGTGGACGCCGATCATGCCGAGCGTCCTGCTCGAGGGCATCCGCGACGCGAGGAACGCGCAGGCGCCCATCAGGACCGCCACCGCGGACGGTATCGCGAGCGCCGTGGTCGCGGCACCCTTACTGGGAGCCAAAAGGAACGCTGTCAACCCGCCGCCCACCATAAAGAGGGCGTATGTGATCATCACCCCTACAACCCGTCCGATCATGCCGCGTCCCTTCGCATTTCTTGAAGAACCGAATGACAGGCGAGCATAGTTGTCGCATGATGACCTGATGGCCGATACGTTCACCGCCGTGTCAGAAAGGTCCGAGTCGATGCCGAACCCGCCCGCAAATGACCTCCTCCGCGACCTCACCTCCGATCGGCGGCTCTCGGAGTCCGCTGCTTTCGCCAATGCGCTGCGCGGGCGTGGACGCCGGGCGTCCGAGATCGCGACCGATGCCGTGACCGAGCGTCTGTTCGACGCCCTGACCCGGACCGATCGCCCCGCTGCGGCGGGCGAGATCGAGGCCCTGCCCCGGGCTGCACGGCCCGCGGGCACGCCGCCGCGGCTTCGTATTGTCGGTGCCGCCCGCGACGCCGAGATCGTGGTCCGTCCCGCGACCAAGCCCACGCTGGCGTGATCCCGAGCCGTCCCGCGGCTCTACAGTCGCGGGCATGACTGGACCGACCGAGCCCGCTCAGGACGCAGCCGATCCATCTCTCGACGCCCTCGGCTTCGGCTGGGGGCTGGGACGCGCCGCCGACCCGGACGAAGCCGCCGAGATGGCCGCGCAGCAGGTGCGCGACACCCTCGGACCGGGGCCCGAGCCCGACATCATGCTCGCGTTCGTCTCGCGCCCGCTCGCGTCGAGCACGCCCTCGATCACCTCGCGGCTCACACGGCTCGTCGAGCCCCGGCACACGCTCGCGGTCTCCGCCGAGGCGGTTGTCGCCGGCGCAGAAGAAGTCGAGGGTCTTCCGGGCGTTGCCGTGCTCGCCGGACGCCTGCCGGGCGCGCGCTGCACGGCGTACACCCACGACACACTTACGCTCTCACCCGACGAGGACGAGGCGGCCGACGAACGCACGATCGCGTCGATGGGCCTCGACGAGACTGCCCGCGCGGTGCTGATCTTCCCGGATCCGTTCAGCGTGCCGGTGTCGGGGCTGGTCACGGCCGCAAGCCGTGTGACGCGCAAAGCCGCCCAGCGCCACGGCGGCAAGGTCGTCCCGGTGATCGGCGGCGTGCCCTCCGCGGCGACCCGCCCGGGACAGAACGTGTTGGTCGTCGATCAGCATGCGACACGCCACGGGTTCATCGGCCTCACGATCGGCGGCGACTTCCGCTTCGATACGATCGTTAGCCAGGGCTGCCGTCCGATCGGCCCGAAGATGGTTATCACCAAGTCCAAGGGCAACCTGCTCATGCAGCTCGGCGGCAAGCCGGCGCTCAAGGTCGTGCAGGATCTCGTCAACGAACTACCCAAGGAAGACCGCCAGCTCATTGGGCAGGGTCTATTCCTCGGATCCGCGGTCGATGAGTACAAGGAACACCTCGGGCGCGGTGACTTCCTGATCCGTCAGATTGTCGGGGCCGACGAGCAGTCGGGCTCGGTCGCGATCGGCGACACGATCCGGCCCGGCAGGACCGTCCAGCTCCAGATCCGCGACGCGACGACCGCGACCGAGGACCTCGAGCTTCTGCTCGACGGCCAGCAGCTCCACGGCGCGCCCGCGGGCGGCCTCCTGATCAACTGCAACGGTCGAGGCTCGCGGCTTTTCGAATCGCACAGCCACGACGCGCGGGCGATCCAGCGGGCGTTCTCGAAGTCATCCGATGGTGCTCAGGCCGCCAAACCCGGCGAGAACATCGAGCCGGGCGTGCCGGCGGCGGTGCCCCTAGCGGGGATGTTCGCGGCCGGCGAGATAGGCCCTGTTTCGGGGGAGAGCCATCTTCACGGTCACACAGCGTGCCTCGGGCTGTTCCGACCGGCGTCCTCCGCGGAAACTCCGGGCGGCTGAGCTTCAGACGCGTCCGATTCGGGCCGATTCCCGACGTGGACGTCCCGGCGGGCGGGATGCGATCGGAGACGGCAGCCATGAGCCAAAAGCGCGCCTTCGCACGACACGGACTCTCGAGCCAGGCCTTCGCCTGCCTGCTCGATGACGACCTTGAGCCGGTCCACGGGGTGTACGTGCGCGCCAAGGACGTCTCGTTCGGCGGCCTCTCGGTGCGCACGCCGTTCGACCCGCCGCACAACGCGATCATCCTGTTCGAGTTCGAGCGCCATGACGACGAGCCGCTGGTGCTTGCGGGGCAGGTCCGCCACGTCGGTAAGCTCAGCAACAACTGGAACTCAGTCGGCGTGCGTTTCGTCACGCCCAAGACGCAGCTCAACCTGAGCGATCTCGTCAAGCGCGCCAAGGACTCGGCGATCGCTCCCGGTCAGCCCGATGAGTCAAGCGAGGCCGAGGCGGCCTGACCGCGGTCACGCCCTCGCGGGCGTGATGATGCCGCGGCACTCGCCGAACCCGATGCGGCGGTAGCCCTCGCGTTCGCAGAACCCCTTCAGGATTACCTCGTCGCCGTCGGCGAGGAACTTGCGTTCCTCACCCGTCGGGAGGACGATCGGCGTGCGCTCCGTGCCCGGCTTCATGACGGGCGGCTCGGCCCACGGGTCACCGTCCCAGGTGAGTTCCAGCAGGCACCCGCGGTTCTCGCGCTTCGGGCCCGAGACCGTGCCCGAGCCGAGCAGGTCGCCCGGCTGGAGGTTGCAGCCGTTGGATGTGTGGTGCGTGACCATCTGCGCGGGCGTCCACAGCATGTGCCGGTAGGAGCCCGTCGAGATCCGCATGGGCTCGATCTTCTCGTCGCGCATGCGCTGCGAGGAGAGGTACACCTCGAGCGTGACATCGACCGCCCCGTGCGCACGGTTGTGGTCGCTGTCGAGGTGGGGCAGCGGCTGCGGCAGGTTGTCTCCTCGCTCGTAGGCGGGCACGCGGAAGGGCGCGAGGGCCTCCATCGTCACGATGTAGGGCGAGACTGTCGAGGCGAACGACTTGGCGAGGAAGGGCCCGAGCGGGACGTACTCCCACTTCTGCAGGTCGCGTGCCGACCAGTCGTTGAGCAGGCACATGCCGAGGATGTGGTCCTCGGCGTTGTCGATCGAGATCGGCTCGCCCAGCTCGTTGCCGCGCCCGATGACGATGCCCATCTCAAGCTCGTAATCGAGCAGCTTCGAGGGCCCGAACGAGGGTGTGCCGCCGTCCTCGGCCGGCGCCTGCTGCCCGACGGGCCGACGGATCGCGGTCCCGGAGGGCACGACCGACGACGCCCGGCCGTGATACCCGACGGGGATCCAGGGGTAGTTGGGCAGCAGCGGGTTGTCGGGCCGGAACATCGAGCCGACGTTGGTGGCGTGATGGATGGAGGCGTAGAAGTCGGTGTAGTCACCGATCTCGGTGTAGCGGAGGGGCGTGCTTGACTGGACCGGCATCAGGCAGCGTGCCCGAAGTTCGTCGCTTGTCCCGAGCTCTCCGGCTCGATCCGCAAGCAGTGCCGATACAGCACGCCGAATCGCGGTCAATTCGTCGCGGCTTGCCTCGCAGAGGGCAGCCATGTCTCCCCCCGGGCGAAATACGAAATTGATAGGGTGCGCGGTTTGCTTCTTGAGGTCATCGAGCAGGCCCGCCGCGTAGCACTCCTGCAGATCGAGCAACGAATCGCCGATTCGAACGCCGAACGTCTCGTCCGGATCGTTGTCGCCCGGGTGGAACGCCACGAACGGCAGGTTCTGAATCGGAAAGTCCGTCTCCGGGTCGTTGGCGGATTCGACCCAGCTCTCGAGGCTCGGGTCGTGGGTCTCGTCGATCTCGTAGGGCATGGTGTGGCTCGCTTTCTTCCTCCCTCTCCCTCTGGGAGAGGGCCGGGGTGAGGGCTCCCCACACTACCTCTCTTTCATCCTCGCGTCACGCCGTCCGCGGTCCGTTCGCGTGCAGCACGCAGAATTGTCGCACAAACCGCGTCGATCTCACGCGAGACGAGTCCCGCCGTGAATCGGAGCGTGCTGATCCCTTCGCCTTGCAGGAACAGATCTCGCCGCGCGTCAAGCTCACGCCGGGTAGCGTGGTATTGGCCGTCAACTTCCACGCAGAGCGTTGCTTCGTGGCAGTAGAAGTCGAGGACGTACGCGCCGATCGGATGCTGGCGGCGGAACTTGAAGCCCTTCAAGCGCCGATTGCGGAGGTGTTTCCAGAGGAGGCGTTCAGGCGGTGTAGAGGAAGTGCGGAGGTCGCGGGCTCGAGTGGTTGGTGAAGTCAGAGCAAAGGAGGAGTGGGAGGGTGGGGAGCCCTCACCCTGCCCTCTCCCAGAGGGAGAGGGCAGGGTCGCTTTACGCTCGCGGTGCATGCCCGAAGACTAACGAATGCGGATGCGCTTCTCCCTCTCCACATGGGAGAGGGCCGCGATGAGGACGCCACGTTCTACAACAACCCCAACTTCCGCAGATCATCCATCGGCTCCGCGAAGCTGCAGCTGCCGTAGCCCAGCGCGAACCGCTCGCGGCCCTTCGCCAGCTCGATCAGCGGGAGCGTCACGTCGCGCCACGTCACGGCGTCGTTCGTGAAGCCGAACGCCTTCGGGTCGGTCTCCAGCAGGATCTCGACGCAGCGGCTCTCGTCGGCGAGCCGCGCCTTCACCATCGCAGCGGCGACGAAGACGTTCACGAACCCGTGCATCATGGCGTGTGGCGGATTGTCGTCGTAGGTCAGGGGCTGCGCGGCTCGGATCGGGTGGTGCAGGCCCGCGGTCGCTTTGAAGGGCACGTGGGCGGCGTCGCAGGCGACGATGAAGCGGGCGATTGCCTCGGCGGGCGGGATCAGCTCGGGCTTGACGCCACCGCAGCGGATCTTGCTGCAGCATCCGTCGTTCCCTGCGAGCGCCGCGACGTAGCCGCGGGGGTCCTCGTTCTTGAGGACGAGTTCCTGCGGGATCTCGAAGAAGGGCCTGATGTCGGAGGGGATGACCTCGAGCGCGTCGTCCACGAACGCGGGTGTAGGCATCCTGACCTCAAGGGCCCGGATGCTCGCGAGTCCCTGGTCTTCGCTGGCGTGCCGCTCGTTGAAGGCGTCGATCGCGTCGATGGCGTCGCTCAGGTCGATATCGACAACGACCGAGACCGACCAGGGCTCGCCCATGCCGGGGCCCGCCATCTCGCGGTAGCCGCTGGTCGCGTACGTGCCGGGCATGAGCACGCGCCCGTGCTCGGTCAGCTCTTCGAGCCGCGAGGCGGCGCAGATGAACGAGCCGAGCGCGGCATGGTCCTCGGAGACGAGCCGGCGGTGGTACTCGGCGACGGCGTCTGCCATCGGCAGCTTCGCGGGCGGGAAGAGCCCGGCGTAGTCGATGAGCCCCGAGATCAGCGTGGAGACGGTCTGCGTCGGCGATGCGGTGGACATGCCAGAGGCTAGGGGATCCGGAGCCCTTTGGGGCTACTTCGCGAGCCGGGCGATGAGGCGCCAGAGGTCGTGGTGCACGAGCGAGCGGCCGTGCTCGGCGTTGAAGCGTTCAACGAGACCGTCGAATTCGGCGGTGTAGAGCAGCCGGTCGCGTTGGCCGAGGCTGCCGGCGGTCTCGATGACCATCCGCCGAAGGGCGGATTCTTCCTCGGGCTCGACCTTGACCGCCTTGCCCTCTGCCCGGCCCATCTTCGGGAGCTTGCCGGCCTTGCGCATGTTGTGGAGCTTGCGGAACACGCCCGCGCGGTCGAGGCCCGTCGAGTCGCCGACCTGGTCGAAGAGCGCCTCGAAGGCGTCGGTGTAGGGCAGGTCGTCGAGCGTGCGGCCCGCGAGCTCGTAGGCCTCGACGAGGACGCGTTCACCGCCCGCGCCGTCTGCGCCGAAGAGACTCGCGGTGGTCGAGCCGGTCGTCTCGGCGCGCTCGACCTCGTAGCCGCGCTCCCAGTCGTTGATCGCCTGCGATGGGGGCTTGCCGGGATCGAGGAAGTCGGCGGCGACGCGGTCGAACTCGGCGTGGCGTCGGGCGTTGGCGATGCCCGTCTCGGCGTGGCCGTGCGGGACGACGAAGCGCCACTTCATGCCGGGATCAACGCCGAGGGCGTTGAAGACCGCGGCGGCGGTGGGCGCGGGCACGACCTCGTCGCGCTGCGCGAGCTTGCACAAGACGGGGCAGCGGACGCGGTGGGCGAGCACGACGCTGTCGCACAGGCGCAGGCGCGTTTTGATCAGGCCCGCGACCTCGCGGCGGGTCTCGAGCAGGTGCAGGATCTCGGCGCCCGAGCCCGATTGCCTGCCCGACGTGAACAGCCGCCACGGCCAGTCGCCCATCGTGGGCAGCGCGAGCACGAGGCGGTCGAGCATGGTTTTCTCGAACTCGCGTCCGACGAGCAGCGAGGCAGCACCGACCGCGAGTCCGCCGGTGAAGCTCTCGCCGTGGAGATAGATGGGCGGGCGGACCTCGTCCTCGAGGGCCATGCGGTCCTGGAGCCACCAGCGCAGGGCACGGCAGGCGTTGTAGATGTCGGCGATCGCCTGCGGGTAGACCCACTCCATCGTGTCCTGCGGCAGCTCGCCCTCGTGGTCGAGGCCGCGGGTGATCCAGCCGAGCCGGTCGCCGGGCGGTTTGGTGAGATCGCCCGTGTCGATCTGCGAGCCCGGGAAGCCGCGGACGCGGACATTCAGAACGGCGACGCCGCGTTCGAGGCAGCTTGAGAAGAGGTTGTCGCGTTCATCGAGCGGGCGGCTGGCGTGGTAGCCGTGCCCGGAGACCAGACCCGCGCGGAGCTTCGTGCCGGGCGGCGGCGTGAGCAGGCGGGCACCGATGCGGATGTTGCTGTAGCTGATGAAGGCGTGCGTCGCGGTGCGGTCGGACGCGTCGAGTTCTGCGGCGTCCGCGCCATCGGGGACACGCTCAACGAGCGAGGGCCGCTCGGCGTTGACGGCTTTGCGCCAATGCGTCCAGAAAACGGAATGCTCGGGGGCGGGTGTCGGGTCGGCGACGCGGGCGAGGGTCGAGATGGGGTCGAGCCCGTAGTCCTCGGGCAGCCCGCCGGCGTGATCGTGCTGCGATCCTGTGTCCGTCCCCGACTCGCTCATGCGGCGCACTATACCAGCGGGGTGGTGTTCATCGTTCCGACGGGCTTAGTCCTCGTCCGCGGCTGGCGGGGGGCCGCCAGTGACGGCGCGGAAGAGCGCGTCGGTGTTGACGTCGGCCAACCAGAGCTGGCTGCTCGGGCGTTCCTCGCCCGGAGACTTGGGGGCGCGCTGCGACGTCCACATCATGAGCGAGCCGTCGGCGTTGAAGACCGGAAGGCCGTCGAAGCCGTCGGCGTGGGTGATGCGGACCGGCTCGGCGTCGGCGACGGGCAGCCCGTCCTCGTTGAACACCTCGAGCGCGAACACCTCGTAGTTGCGGTGGCTCACCTCGCTGGTGGAGTAGATGATGAAACGGCCCGAGGGGTGCCAGAACGGTGCCCAGTTCACGTGCTCGTTCTCGGTGAGCTGGATCTCGCGCTTGACGCCCAGGACGCGGCCCGTGCCTTCTTCGTAGGCGATCTCGGCCATGAAGAGCTGCAGCAGGTTGTCGCCCTTGCGGTCGGAGCGGTAGACGATCCAGTTGCCGTCGGGGCTGAAGAAGGGGCCGCCGTCGTAGCCCTCGGCGCCGATCAGCCCGATGTCCTGGTTGAGCTCCTGGTCGCGGATCCAGATGTTGCCGTCGGCGCGGCCGATCCTCTCGGAACGCTCCTCGTCCACGTGGACGTAAAGCAGGTAGCGGCCGTCGGGGCTCAGGCTGCACTCCGCGTCGTAGCCGTCACGCTTGACGACCGGCCGCGGTGTGTTGATCCCGTAGGCGAGCATCCCGATCTCTGTGCGCAGCGCTTCTTTCGGCGCGCTCGCGTAGATGTCCATCTCCGTTGGGAACGCCCAGCGGTAGGTGCTGGTGTCGCGCTGGTAGCCCGGGACGTTGTCCTCGCTGGGCGGGATGATCGTGGTCCCGTAGATGAAGATGCCGGGCTTGGTCGGGTGGAACCAGCCGCAGGTGTTCGCCGAGTCGTTGACGCTGACCTTGACCGCGTCGATCAGACCCGTGATCTCCCGCGTGTCCTCGTTGAGCATGATGCCTGCGAGATACATCGAGTAGTGGGGGCTCGGCTCCTCGCCCTCGGGCGGCGGCGGGACCGCCTGGAAGATCACCCAGTCGGTCTCGGGGTCGAAGTACGCCTCGCCCGCGCGGACGAACGACTCGGCCGTCGTGAGCTGGCGGTAGTTCGAGAGGATCGGCGCCTCGGCGGTCTTCCAGTCCTGCGCGGCCGCCGGGAGGGCGATCGCGAGGGCGGCGAGCGAGGTCAGGTGTCGTGTCATCCGTGTCATCATCAGGAGGTTATGCCTTCGGCCGGGGTGGGTTGCGAGCTTGACCTACCGTGCGGGGTGAGCGACGCCGAGCACACGGACAACCCGCCGCGCGTGCATGCGGCCCCGACGCCGGGGCTGGATATCGACGTGATCCACGCCGAGGAATCGTTTGTGGTCATCGAGAAGCCCGCGGGGATGTTGAGCGTTCCCGGACGGGGCGAGGACAAGCAGGATTGTGCACGCGTCCGCGTCGAGCAGCGGTTTCCGGACGCGACCGGCCCCTTGACCTGCCACCGGCTCGACATGGACACCTCGGGCTTGCTCGTGCTTGCGCTCGACCCGGACACGCACCGAAAGCTCTCGGGCCAGTTCGAGAAGCGCCGCGTGCGGAAGTGGTACCGGGCGCTGCTCGATTGCCGCGATGGGCCGCTCGAGCTCTCGACAACCGAGCAGTACCGGATCAACCTCGCGCAGTGCGTGGACTGGGTGAACCGGCCGCTGCAGAAGATCGACTGGACCCAGGGCAAGCACGCCCAGACCGACGCGATCAAGCTCGCCGACGAGATGTGGACGACGCCGGGCGGTGACGAGATCCCGGTCGCCCGGGTCGAGATGCGGCCGATCACGGGGCGGACGCACCAGCTGCGGGTTGCCGCGGTGGCGGGGGTCGAGATCGACGGGCCGGCGGGGATCCGTGTGAAGGGCGGGCTCGGCAAGCCGATCGTGGGTGATCGGCTGTACGGCGACGAGTCGATCGCCCCGCGGCTGTGCCTGCACGCGCGGAAGCTGGGGTTCTGGCATCCGTGGAACGGTGCGTGGCAGGTGTTTGAGTCGCCCGAGACGTTCTAGTTTGCCGATAGCCTCTGGCGTGCGCGTTCTTGGGATCGATCCTGGGCTTCGGATCACGGGCTACGGCTGCCTCGAGGGCGACGGTGTGCGCGCAGCCGTGGTTGAAGCGGGGGTCGTGCGGCTGATGCCGAAGTCGGGCCCGACGCCCTCGGTCGAGGCGCGGCTCCTGGAACTGGATCGCGATCTGGCGGAGATGATGGAGCGGCTGCGCCCGGATCTGGTCGCGGTCGAGGCGCTGTTTGCCCACTACGACCACCCGGCGACCGCGGTGAAGATGGCGCACGCCCGGGGGGTGATTCTGCTCGCGGCGAGGCGGGCGGGGGTGGAACTCGCCGAGATCACGCCCGCGGAGGTCAAGCGGGCGGTAACGGGGTCGGGGCGCGCACAGAAGGCGCAGATGCAGGAGTCGGTGCGGGCGCTGCTGGGGATCCGCGAGCCGCTGGATCCGCCCGATGTGGCGGATGCGCTCGGGATCGCGATGGCGGCGGCGGCGCGAAGTACGATGCCGCGATGACCGAGACGACCCACGGCGCCCAGGTATTGATCGTTGAGGACGAGGCGGACCACGCCGACGTGATGGCGGATGCCCTGCGCAAGCCCGGGCATGTGTGCACGATCGTGAACGGCGTGGACGCGGCGTACGCCGAGCTCAAGGGCGGGGCGTTCGATGTGATCGTGACGGACCTGCGGATGCCGACCTCGGCGGGGCAGGAGGGGACGTCAGCCGACGGGGGCGACGCGGGGATGCGTGTGCTGGCGGGGGCGGCGGAGTTGCAGCCCGAGGCGAAGGCGATCATGGTCACCGCGCACGGGGACGCCGCGACCGCGCGGGAGGCGCTCAAGACGTTCGGCGCGTTCGATTTCATCGAGAAGCCGCTCGACCTGCAGGTCTTCCGCTCGCTTGTGAACCGGGCGGCGGAGCAGCGGACGGTGCGGGCCGAGGCGGGCGAGCTCAAAGATCTCGTGCAGGACGGCGGGTTCGCGGGGATCGTCGCGGGGTCGGACGCGATGCGGAAGATCCTGCGGACGGTCGCGACGGTCGCGAAGAGCACGATCCCTGTTCTGATCACCGGCGAGAGCGGCACGGGCAAGGAGCTGATCGCGCGGGCGGTGCACGATCACTCGCCGAGGAAAGATCGGCGGTACGTGCCCTTCAACTGCGCGGGCCAGAGCGAGAACCTGCTCGAGGATGAGCTCTTCGGGCATGTCCGCGGGGCGTTCACGGGCGCCGAGAAAGACCGGGAGGGCGTGTTCGAGTACGCGGACAAGGGGACGCTGTTCCTCGATGAGATCGGGGATATGCCCCTGAGTATGCAGGCGAAGCTCCTGCGCGTGCTGGAGTCGGGCGACGTGGTTCGGCTCGGCGCGAACTCGACGCGGAACGTCGATGTGCGGTTCGTGAGCGCGACGAACCGGGATCTCAAAGCGGCGGTTGAGGAGGGCACATTCCGCGAGGACCTGTACTTCCGGATCAACGCGGCGCACGTGCACCTGCCTCCCTTGCGGGAGCGGCGGGACGATGTGCCGCGGATCGTGAAGCATGCGGTGGCGCGGTTCGCGGGGGATCTCGTCGAGGGCGGTCAGGTGCCTCGCGTGACGGACGCGGCGCTGATGCGTCTGACGTCGTTCGGCTGGCCCGGCAACGTGCGGCAGCTGATGAACGTGGTGCAGAACATGACGGTCATGGCGGTGGGTGAGGCCGAGCCGGGCGAGGAGGTCGTGCTCGACGTCAAGCACATCCCAGACGAGGTGCAGGCGGGCGAGGACGCGGAGGACGAGGGCTCAGCCGGCGCTGGCTCGCTCGCGGGGACGAGCCTTGAGCAGATCGAGAAGCGGGCGATCCGCGAGACGCTGCAGCTCACGGGCGGGAACCGCGAACGGGCGGCGAAGATGCTGGGGATCGGGGAGCGGACGCTGTATCGGAAGTTGAAGGAGTATGGGCTGAGGTAGGGCGTTCGGCATCGGGCATTCGGCATTCGGCATTCGGCATTCGGCATTCGGCATTCGGTTGTAGGTGAGAAGTACGAGTAGGTTGGGGAGCATTCGCCTCAGCCCTCTCGACTGATTGGGTATGGCGGGGGAGGGCGGTGTGGTTCGTTACCAGTCCAGCGGGGATCTCCAGGCGTGGGTGAGCTCTTCGATGCTGAGGCGTTCGCCGGCGATGGACATGGCGCCGGAGTCGTTGAGGTTGGCGATGCCGGTGCATGGGGTGTCGCCTAGGAGTTCGCGGATCCTCGCGACGTCGTGCGGGGCTGCTTCGATGATGTAGCGGCTCGGGGATTCGTCGAAGCACTCGACGGGATCTGTAATCGTGACCTCGGCGCCGATCGGGGCGTCGGGTGAGTGGGCGGCGATGAGCATCTCGGCGACGGCGGTGAGCGCGCCGCCGTCGGAGACGTCATGGACCGCGTGGACGAGGCCCTGCTGGATCAGGGTGTGGATCTTGCGGGCGGTGTCGGGGCCCTTCTCGAGATCGACGCGCGGGAGGTCGCCTTTCTGCGGGCCCGCGACGTGCTCGTAGTGCGACGCGAGGAGCGTGCCTTGCGTCTCGCCGACGAGCAGGAGGACGAAGTAGCCGGGCGATTTGGGGTCGCTGGTCATGACCTTGCCGAGGTCGTGGATCGGGGCGATGCCGGTGATGAGTAGGGTCGGTGGGATCTCGATGGTTCTGCCCGACTCGGTCGTGAACTGGTTGTTGAGCGAGTCCTTACCGCTGACGAACGGCGTGCGGTAGGCCTTGGCGGCGTCGTAGCAGCCCTCGGCGGCGCGGACGAGCGAGGCGAGGTTCTCGGGCTTGCCGCAACTGGGCCAGCAGAAGTTGTCGAGGATCGCGATGCGGTCGGGGTCGGCCCCGGTCGCGACGAGGTTGCGGACGGCTTCGTCGATCGCGGCGAGGGCCATGAGGTAGGGGTCGCCGCCGCGCTGGGTGTCACCGATGAGCGTGGCGAGGCCGCACGCGATCGCGAGTCCCTTGCCCGTGCCGGCGACGGGCTCGATGACAGCGGCGTCGGATGGTCCGACGCTGCGTGGGCCGAGCAGTGGCTTGATGATGGTGTTGCCCTGCACCTCGTGGTCGTACTGCCGGATGATCGCGTGCTTGCTTGCGATGTTGGGATGGGCGAGCAGCTTGAGCAGAGCTTCTGAGATGGAGGGTGGGGCATCCGTCGTTGGCTGCGGCGCGGCGGACCGTGACCAGGACGCGGTTCGTGTTGGAGTTGGGATGCCGTCGTGGAGGAACGCCATCGGGAGGCGGCCGACCTCGGTGCCGTGGTAGTTGAGGACGAGGTCCTTGTTGTCGGTGCCGAACGTGCCGAGGACGGCGAGCTCGACGTGCTCCTCGTCGCAGATCTGCTGGAGGGCGTCGAGGTTTGACGGTGGAACCGCGAGGACCATGCGTTCTTGGGCTTCGGAGATCCAGATCTCGGTGTAGCTCAGGCCGTCGTACTTGAGCGGGGCCTTGTCGAGGTGGACGTCGGCGCCGAGCTTTTCGCCCATCTCGCCGACTGCGGAGCTGAAGCCGCCCGCGCCGCAGTCCGTGATGCTGGTGAAGAGGGGGCCGTTGTCGGTGTCACGTGCCCTGAGGATGGCGTCGAGGACACGCTTCTCTTCGATGGCGTTGCCGATCTGGACGGCGTGGCTGAACTCGTCGGCGTGGGTGTCCGTGAGCTCGGCGGATGAGAATGTTGCGCCGTGGATGCCGTCGCGGCCGGTGCGTCCGCCCAAGGCGACGATCAGGTCGCCCGGGTTCGGG
>JBCDKU010000038.1:0-25829 GCA_038746265.1 Planctomycetota bacterium | reverse complement strand
GACGATCACCGGCGCATCAACATATCGGAAAAACGCCTACGAGCGCTCCCGCACTTCGCGAACTTTCTGATTTTTGCAAGGATGTGATTGATCAAGGCGAGCACCCCATCGCGACCATGCAGTCGAGCGATGGGCCGGACCCGCTGTCGCACAACCGCTTACGGGACGGGAACGCTCCACTTCGCGCCGGATTGCGTTTCCTTAACCGTAATGCTCCCAAGAAACGATCCGGTGTCGAAACACCGAAGCGTGTCGTCCCAGTCGAGCGACGGACGCGACCAGGGCATGTCGCCGCTCACGCGGAACGCCTGGTGCTCGGCGATTTCAGACAAGTCACCCACGCGCCAGATGAGGCGGTTCGTCTCCGGGTTGACCCGGGCGGCGAGCGCCCGCACATGCGATTTGCGGTTCGAGCCGTGCAGGATCGGGTTGTAGTCCTGCCGGGGCGTGGTGTAGGACGCGAGAAACACCGCGACCTCGCGCTTGCCGATGGTCATGTTGCCCAGCGCGATGAGCCCCTGATCGATCCGCGCCCCCGCCCCTTCCTTGCCGAAGCTCAGGAGCGTGCCGTCCTCGATGCCGCGGCGGTCGTAGTAGACGATGTCGTTCTCGCCCGGACCGATCGAGACCTCGCCGTGCGGCTCGTCGAGCTCGCCCCACCGCCCGATCGGGACGGTGCCCGACTCGTGCAGCTCGCTCAGGACCTTGATCTGGTCGATCGGCGTGTGGCTCGCGCAGCCGCCGAGCAGCGACGAGCCAAGAAGAGCAGCAAGCGGGATCAGAAGCAGGAGCGGGCGCATGCGTAAGTCCTCCACCGTGCGACGGATCGCACCGTAGCACCGTGCGTCGGCAGCGCGCCGGCTGGTCAAATCTTGCGGTTACTGCTCCGGCAGCGGGGCCGGCTCGTCCGACGGGGCCGGCGTCTTCGCTCGGTCATCCGCCGCGGTCTTCATCGAATCCGCCGCCCGCTCCTCGGGCGTCCGCTCGACGCTCTCCTTGAAGAGCATCAGCAGCCGACGGTGCAGTTCGAGCGACGACGCCTGGAAATCACGCATCGTGTCCGCGAGCCCGTCGAGCTTCGCGGCCTCGGTATCGAGTGCGCTCTGCGGCTGAAGCTGCTCCAGCCCCTGCCGCAGCCCGCCGATCGCCGAGACGATTCCCTGCAGTTCCGTGATCGACGACGACAGACTCTGGATCGGCGTCGCGGCCGACCGCTCGATCAGCTCGACCGCGATATCGCCCAGCTCATCCGCCTTCTTCCGCGCCTCCTCGGCAGCAAGATCCGCCGAAACCTCCGGCACCGCGACGGGTTCCGGCATCGGCGCGGGTGTCGAGACGCTCTTCGGCTCCGGCTCCGCGATGACAACTTCAACCTCGCTCGCCTTCGGCTCAGGTTCATCGATCACGGACTCAAGCGTCGCACGGCGACCGATCGTCATCTCCGCGGGCCCTTCCCTGCGCTTCACGGGCGTCGCCCGGCGACCGCCGAGCTCACGAGCCAGATCCGCAAGCGACGGAGCCGCCTCGGCCTGCTCGACAGGTGCTGTCTCGATGGGTTCCGGCTCGACGACGCGCTCCGTCACGCTCGCCGTGTGCTCCGACGCGATCACACCGCCCTCGGATCGTGACTCAACCTCCAGTTCCGGATCCGCCTCGACCTCGGCAACAACGCTCTCAGACACCACATCGCCAGACGGCGCATCCTCGGCGATCAGCTCAGGCTCGTCGGCAGAAGGCACCGGCGCAACATCATCCGGCACCACCAGCGTGATCTCCGGCCCGTAGCTCTTGGCGGGTTCTGCGCTTGACTCGACGGGCGGTGTCGGCTCGGGCCCGCGCTGCAGCAGCACGATCGCCCCACCCCCGACCACCACGCCGGAGACCCAGAGCAACCCCATCGCCGCTGTCCGCTTGACGCTCACCTGACACTCCCGTCCGCCCGCTGGCGTTCATCCCCTCCGCCCACGGTACCGCCCGACCCGGAACCTGACACGTGCAGCCGGTCGATCCGAAGCCGATCGCGTTCGCCCTCGGTCACGAACCGGGCCTCGACGTGATCGACGTCCGCCGGTTGTAATCCTGCACGCTCGATCGCCCGCCGCACAGTCCATTCGAAAGAACGATCGCGTTGGGTCGGCACAAGGATCAAAAAGGTCGCGATCCGACCGCCCGCGGACGCCTGCACGCCCCGTCCGAAGAAAAGCGGGTCCTCGATCACGCGGGCCCGGTTGCTGAAGCGTTCCTCGGCCGGTTCCACCGGGATGAGCCGCGGATCGCCCACCTTGGCGATCTGTCCGAGAACGTTGTTCTGGCGGTCCACCGCGACAATCCGGAACGAGAGCCGCCGCGCGACCTCCTGGGCCTGCTTGGGCGTCGTCCAGTTCACGATCACGGGCGGCAGCCCGTCCGCATCGCCCTTGACGGGCAGAGAAGATCGCTGTGCCGTCCGCACAACCTCGACATCCGAGGGCGTGACCCGCTCGGTCTGCGGCTTTGGCTCGGGAGCGACTTCCGTGCCCCGGTCCGCGATGTCGCTGGTCTCAACCCGCTGCTGCGGCTCGGGTTCCGGCTCTGGCTTCGACTCAGGCTCCGGCTGTACTTGAGCAACCTCCGTCGGCTGCTCCTCGGCGATCTCCGTCGGGATCTCACCCGTCTCAGCACCATCGACCTCGCCGCGGACGTCGGCTCGGGCGAACTCCGTCTCGACGGGCTCGGGCTCAGGATCGGATTCGGTGTCCTCGGCGACCTGCTGATCCGGCTCGCGCGTCGGCAGCGGCTCGGGCAACGCCGGCAGCGGCACCGCGACGCGCCGGGGCTCGGCCCGCTCATCGTCACGGCTGAGGTCGATCACGAACAAGACCGCGGCGTGCGCGATCAACGCGATCAGCATCCCGATGGTCAGGCTCGACTTGCTCACGGTGTCGCCCCGCTCCCGCCGCTCTCGAACTGCAGCCGCACGTCCCGCTCACCCGAGGCGTGCACCGCCGTCAACACGGGCAGAAACTCGCCGGCGGCAACGCCGCTATCGATGCGCACAAGCACGACCTCCTGCGTGATCGCGGTGGCGAGGGCATCACGGGTGATGGTGCCGCCGTTGAGCGCGATGCCGGTGGTGGTGATCGTCACGGTGTCCTTCTGCGATTCGATGGATTCCATCGCGGCCGCGGCGTCGCCCGAGGCGAGATCGAGCGGGACCGACTCGATGACCTCCATCTGCGTGAGCAGCGCAAGCAGCCCGCCCAGCGAGAGGAAGACGAAGTCGATCATCGGGATCATCCATCGCTTCGACACGCGATCAGTCCTCCACCGCCGGCTTGGCCTTGGTCGCGATGCCCAGGACGTAGCTGCCGAGGGCCGCGATGATGCTGGTGACGAGCCCGAACGCGGTCGTCGAGTACGCGACGCTGAGCTGCGCGGTAATCGAGGAGATGTTGATCTGCCCCTCGAAGCCCTGGAACGCCCGGGCGAACGAGTACACCGAACCCAGTAGCCCCACCGAGACCGCGATCGCGGCAAGCGGGTCGAGCGTGCGGCGCCACGGCGCGTCCTTGGCTTTGCGGAGCTCACCCCGGGTCAGCGCGACGGCGTACCCGATCACGAGCCCGGTCACGACGAGCGAGAGCGCGAGCTGGGGGTAGAAGAAGATCCCGGTCGCCTCGGCGATCTGTTGCCACACGGGTGGGCCCTCCTTCTCTGGACGCCGCTACCGCGGCACGACCACGGGGGTGATCGGCAGCGGGATGCGGCGGGCGATGATCATGGCTTCTTCGGAGGCGCGCGAGCGGATCTCGTTCGCGGCCGACGCGAAGACCTGCTCCTTCTCGGTCATCCGGGGCTCGCCGCCCTCACCGGCGGCGTTGCCCGAGCCGAAGTTGTTCGAGAAATCGGGCAGGTCCCAGCCGTGCCGTAGGGCGAGCAGCTGGAGCCGGTTGAGCAGGCGGTCGCGCTCGTCGCGGAGGTTGATCAGCTCCGCCTGGCGCTCGAGCGAGACCTCGCCGTCCTCGGAGTTCTGCGCGTCCTCGATCGACTTCTGCAGGAGCTTCTCGTAGTCGAAATCGATCTTGCGGATGTCGCGCTCGAGGCGGCGGTACTTCGCCCGCTCGCTCGCGGGCGCGTCGCGGTCCTCACCCGGCGGGATCGAGATGACCGCGCCCGTGACGGCGGATTCGTAGCCGTGCGCGGCGTAGCCCGAGAGCTGGGTGCCGAGGGCGATCGAGATGATGGCGTGGGTGATCATGTCTGGTCGTCCTCTTGTCCTTAGCGGTTGCCGCCCGGGCGGTTGGCGCGGGTGCCGGTCGGGTTCTGGTTCTGCTGGGCCTGCTGCCGCGCCTTGGCGCGGGCGGCGTACTCGGCGACCTCGTCGTCCACATCGATGTTGCCGAAGCGCTGCAGCTCGACACGGTCGGCGAGTTCTTCTGCCTGCAGCTCGATGCTGTCGGTTAGCTCCTCGACGAACAGGTCCACGTTGGAGCCGAGCTCGTCGGTGCGGAGGCTCAGTTCGCCCATCTGGTTGACGAGCGAGCTGATGCCGCTCGAGCCGTCGGCGGCGGTCGCCGAGAGCATCCGGGCGAGCGTCTCGGCCTCGACGAGGCCCTCGAGCAACTCGACGTAATCGGCGATGAACTCGCCCTCGGCAGAGAGCACGAGGCGGACCCGCTCGATCTCGAACATCGCGTTGGTGAGCTGGGCCTCGAGCGCCGCGAGGGCGCGGATGGTCTTGACGTAGACCGCTTCGCGGGCCGACCCGAGGTTGAACGAGCCGGTCGCCTGCACGACGTCGCGGAGCGAGCGGGTGTTGGCGAAGATCAGCCGCAGACGGTCGCGGCGGACCTCGTCGGTCTCGTTCTGGATCGAGACCGCGAGCTGCTCAAGGCGGCGGTCATACCCGTCGAGCATGCGGCTCGTGCGGTCATCGACCGAGTCCGGGTCGCCCTTGGCGAGCAGGCTGCGGACGCGGGCGATGGTGCTCCCGACCTGGTCCTGCGCGGTCCACATTGGGGCGGCGACCGAGTCGTCCCAGTCGGCCGTGAACGTCTGGATCTCGTCGCGGAGGCTCTTGAGCGCGGCGATGAGCTGGGCCTTATCGACCGAGTCTGCGCGCAGAAGCTCGTTGACGCCCTCGAAGGCTTCCTTCAAACGGCTCGCCTCGACGCGCTCGGCGAGCGGTGTCGTGGCGCGGGTCATCGCTTCCTCGAGCGCACCGACGTCGATCAGGCGCTCGCGATCCTGCGTGGGCTGGCTGGTCTGGGCGGTCGCCGGCAGGGCGCTGCCCGCGAGGATCGCGAGCGTGACGGCGGCGGCGTGGATGAGGCGTGGTTTGGCGTTCATGGTGTTCACCGGCCCCTCTGAGACGCGAGCGTCGAATCGGACAACAGATCGATCTGGTTGCGGAGCCGCTCGGACTCGATCCCGCCCCAGGCGGTGCGGGCACCGGCGAAGTCGCCGTTCGAGTAAGAGTCGAGCCCCGTCGCGAGGGCCTTGAGGTCGCGGGCCCGGATGGTGTCGCCCAGCTCGTCGTACTGACGCTCGGCCAGCGCGAGATCGCGGGCGGCCTCAGTGAAACGGCCCATGCGGATGTACGCCTTGCCCCGGAGCTCGTGGGCGGGCGCGGCGAGCTCATCGAACTCGAGCGCGTCCTCGACGAGGTCCACGGCGTCCTCGGGCTGATCGGCGGCGATCGCGATCTCGGCTCGCAGCAACTGTGCCTGCAACCGGCCCGCATTGCTGAGCCTCGACTCGGCCTCGATCCGGTCGAGTCGGTAGACCGCCCGGTCAAGGTCGCCGAACTGGATCGACCGCTCGACCGTCAGCAGGCTCGTATCGGAACTCGAAGACGAGCCGCAGGCGGTCAGGCCCGCGGAGAGGGCGAATCCGGCGGCCGCGAGAACGATGATTCTCGACGATCGATGCAATTGTTTCATAGGTTGAATCCTCATCGCACCTCTTGTGCGTGCCGTCGGTTGGGGTCGGTCAGGGACGCCCGATCGATTGGGCCAAATTTCTCCGTGCCCGCGCGGATCGACACCCGGGTCCTTCCTCGGCTGGGCGGCGGGCACACCCGGAGATGTGCGCACGGGACCCGCCCGAACGGGTCCGCTCACCCGGACAATGCGCAAATCGTGCGATCTCTTCGCCTCGCGTGCATATCGAGGCAACGATGCATCCACGCACACACGAAAGGGGCGCGGGACCAATGACCGAGAACCAGCACGGCGGATCGCTCTTCCAACAGGCATTCGACGAGGTCGCGGCCGACGTAAAGCCGGTCCTCGACGGCAACGAGTCGTACCGGCGGTGGCGGATCCTCGACCGGCTCTCCGAGCCGGATCGCGTGCTCGGGTTCACGGTCCGCTGGACGAACGACAAGGGCGAGGTCGAGCAGAACCGGGCGTGGCGGGTGCAGTACTGCAACGCGCTCGGCCCCTACAAGGGCGGGCTGCGGTTCCACCCGTCGGTCAACGAGGACACGCTGCGGTTCCTCGGGTTCGAGCAGTGCTTCAAGAACGCGCTCACCGGGCTCCCGATGGGCGGCGGCAAGGGCGGCAGCGATTTCAATCCCAAGGGCCGCTCCGAGCACGAGATCATGCGGTTCTGCCACGCCTTCATGGACGAGTACCACCGCTACGGCGGCGAGGACATCGACGTGCCCGCGGGCGATATCGGCGTCGGCGGCCGCGAGGTCGGGTTCCTCTTCGGTCGCTGGCTGCGGCTGACGAGCCGGCACACCGCGACGCTCACGGGCCGCTCGCTGGAGCAATTCGGCATCAAGGGCCGCACCGAGGCGACCGGCTACGGCACAGTCGAGTTCGCGCGGCTCATGCTCGATACCAAGGACGAGACGCTCGAGGGCAAGAGGGTCCTGATCTCGGGCGCGGGCAACGTCGCGCAGTACGCGGCCGAGCGATCGATCGAGCTGGGGGCCCAGGTGCTGACGCTCTCGAACAGCGAGGGGACCGCTCACTTCCCCGAGGGTCTGACGCAGTCGATGCTCGAGACGATCCAGGACGCGCGCAACCAGGGCCGGCGTCTGAAGGACATCGCGGGCGATCTCGACGGGATGAAGTTCGAGGCAAGCAGCAAGCCCTGGGGCACCGCATGCGATGTCGCGCTGCCCTGCGCTACGCAGAACGAACTCGACGGCGACGAGGCGAAGACGCTACTCGACAACGGGTGCACCGCGATCGCCGAGGGCGCGAACATGCCCTCGACCACCGAGGCGGTGCACCTGTTCCGCGAGAAGAAGGTGCTCTACGGGCCCGGCAAGGCGGCGAACGCGGGCGGTGTCGCGGTCTCGGGGCTCGAGATGGCGCAGGCCGCGCAGCGGATCCCGTGGACGCGCGAGCAGACCATCGACAAGCTCTACGACATCATGCGGACGATCCACGACCAGTGCGCCGAGCACGGCGGCAGCGGCGACGCGATCGATTACGTCAAGGGCGCGAACATCGCGGGCTTCCGGCGCGTCGCGGATTCGCTCATCACGGGCGGCGTGGGCTAATCGTCCGCGTTCTCGTCGTCGGTGATCTCCCGCCGCGGCGCGAGGATGTCCGCGAGGACGTTCGGGCGTGACTCGATGCGCCCGAGGTGCGGGTAGCGGAGGCCGCCGTCGTAGGCGATGGTGCGGCGTTCAAGGCTTTCGCCCGAGGCGAGGGTGAGCTCGATCTCGCCGGAGTCCTCAGTCAGCGCGAGCGCAATCGCGAGGTTGTCGGCGCTGAAGACCAGTTGGTTCACGCCCACGATCTTCATACCCGGCGCGAGCCGGGCACGGTCGGCGGGCGAGCCGAGGATGACCGTTGTGATCGTGCCGCCATTGGAGACCGAGACGCCGAGCCCATCGGTGTGGTCAAGCTTTGAGCTGTGCTGGGGCTCGTCCTTGAAGGTGAGCTGGTAGCCCGTGGACGTGATGCCGGTGAGTGGCAGGTCCGTGAGCGTGACATCGACACGCGACCGCCAGAAGCCGTCCCAGTCGCTGGGAACGATCTCGTTGAGCGCGGCGATGACGTCGTCGCGCATGAAGGGCTTGGGGACCGGATCGCCCTCGGCGTGGGCGAAGAAGAGGCGGCAGAAATCGTCGAGGGACTTCTCGCCCTCGGTCAGGCGGCGGATGAGGGCGTCGGCCTCGAGCCAGAAGAGCGCGCCCTCGAAGTAGTACGCCTGGTTGCGCTTCAGCCCGCCCCAGCGTCCGCCGCCTGATCGGAGCAGGTGGCTCGACCGCGCGGTATCGACGAGCGGGCGCCAGCGGCGGCCCTGCTGCTTGCGGAGGCCCATGACCTGATCGTGCAGGGCATGGACAAACTTGGCTTCATCCATCAGGCCTGCGCGGACTTCGAGGACCTGGCCCAGGTACTGCGTGAGGCCCTCGTAGACCCAGAGCAGCTCGGTGTTCTTGGGCGTGTGATAGTCGTCGGTCGCCATGCCCGCGGGCCGGCGGTACTTGCCGCACCACGCGTGGACGTACTCGTGCGGGATCAAGAGCCTGGGCCACCACTCGTTGATCGCGGGCTTGAGCATCGTGTCGCGCGGCAGCACATTGAGCGTCGAACGCTGGTGCTCTAAACCGCTGCGGCCGAGTTGGTCCGTGCTGACGAGCAGAATGTCGAACGATTCGAACGGGTGGCTCCCGAAGAGCAGCGACGCCTCGGTGACGACGGCGCGGTAGTCCTCGAGCAGATCCTCGTTGAACTCGAGCGCCGTCGGGATCTCGCTGACGACGTGCAGCCGGTGCGGGGGCGTGAAGTCGGGGGCGTCGCCCGCGTTGAGCTCGAAGACGCGGCCGAAGCGACCGAGCACGATGGGCGAATCGATGAAGTCCTCAAGCGACGTCTCGGCGAAGGTGACGATCGTGAACGGGCCCTGCTCGATGCGGTCGGCCGTTTCGAGCGCGGTGCCGAAGGTCCAGTTGTTCGGCAGCGCCAGCCGGCCCTGCACGGTGATCTCGCTGGCGCTGTCGCCCTCGCGGTAGAGGACGACGGTGTTGGCGTTGATCACGCCAACTGCAGGCGCGCCGCTGGCCTGCGTGCCCGAGTTGCCGACGCCGGCGGAGGCGGCCATCTCGATCAGGAGCGTGGTCGCGCCAGCGGGGACGTCGGCGACGACGCGATAGACCTCGCCGGGTGTGCGGGTCCAGTTCAGGACCTCGTCGGGGGCCCCGCTCTCGAACTCGGCGCTGATGGTCATGCCCGCGACGTCGGTGATCGGGCCCGTCGGGCCGTGGGTGCCCGGGACCCACTTGGGGAACCAGAGCGGCATCTCGCCGCCGTCTGACTGGACATCATCGGGCACCGGGACGCGGACGCGCGAGGTGAGCAGGCCCCGCGAGAGGTCGGCGGCGTTGAGATCGATCCGCATGACCTGGCTGAACGCGGCCGCGGGCCAGACCGTCGCGAGCAAGCAGAGAAGGGCTTTGATTGGGTTCACGGTGCAGCGCTCCTGCGGGATTCGATCGTTCGGGACTGTCGATGCCCCAGTGACTTATACCGGGCGGCGGGATCCCGCGGGAAGGTCCGAAAATCAGAAACTTCCTTACACGCGTGTGTAGACGTTCTGGACGTCGCTGATACCTTGGTCCTCGTAGAGACCGCTCCCGGGGTGCTCCGGCGAGCGTGGATGAGAAGACCCAGAGACCAGGCTCCGACGGGAGGCCATCGCGATGCGGCGCCAGACACCCTTCGTTCCGAAACTCGTTGCCCTCAGGGGGCTTGCGCTCAGCACGTGCGCGATGGCGCAGACGGCCCCGCCGCCCCCGGTTCCGGTTGTCAGCGGCAACGGGTCGAGCCTGTTCAGCGAGCTGTTCGCCGACCCGCAGTTCACGGTGGACTTCATCGACTTCGATATGGACGGTCAGTCGCTCACGACGAACGGCGAGCCCGATCAGCTTGTCCGCTCACCGCAGCCTGACAACGGCAACGCACTGTTCTTCAGCCAGCGGTTCATGAACCCGCGTTCGGCGCTGATCGAGTTCGATCGCTTCGCGGGCATTTTCGACTTCAGCCCGGACAACGTGGACGAGAACCAGATGAACGGGCCGTCGGACGACCCGGGCAACTCGGCGTTTGTTGATTCGGCGATCTTCAGCCGCGGGACGGTCGTGATCTTCAACGATCCGTCGAGCCTGCTCAACCCGAACCACCGCGGCGGCCTGCCGTTCCTGCCTCGGGCGGACGGCACATATCTCTCGGCGCTGCGCGACAACAACAACGCGGGTTTCACGCTGGACTACGCCTTCCTGAGCTCGCCGGTCTCGTGGCTGACCGCGGTACCGGGCGAGGTGTCATCGCCGCTCTCGGTGCCGGGACGTCCCGGGTACGGCGGGGGCGCGCGGCCGATCCGCGATCGGCAGGGCCGTCCGGTGCCGATCTTCGATGGACGTGATGCGGGCGGGCTTGCGCAGCTGCGGCGGCTCAACACGCTGACGACGCGCCCGGATCAGGAAACGATCTTCGAGTTCCCGATCGTGGCCGAGCCGCTCGCGCCGATCGTGAGCTTCGGCGCGGGCCTCGAAGAGATCGACGCGAGCGACCTGCGCCACCTGCTCATCACCGGTCGGCGTCTCAACGGCGAGAACCTGCTCGCAGTGACGGGCCGCCCGGGCCTCGCGGCGGCGAACGCGGTCGGCAACAGCATCGGCTTCGATCCCTCATGGGGCACGGGCGAGGCGGTCGGCCTGAGCAACACAGGCAACTTCAGCAGCCGTCTCGGCGTCGGCTTCGAGCCCTCGACCAAGCGCAGCCTCTCGCTCATCGAGCGCGGTGTCCGCAACCACCGCCTCGCGGTCGGCTACAGCTCCCCGCGCCGGATCGTCGAGGCGGGCGATCTCGGCACACGGCTCGAGATCCTCGGCGTGCGCAACGACCTCCGCGGTGGCAGGAGCTTCGTCCGTCCGACACTCGAGAACATCCTCGAGGGCGGGCCCGAGGGGCACGCGATCAATGCGATCGGCGTCGTCGCGGTGCTGGGCGATCCGCGGGCGCTTCCCCCGCAGCTCGGCGGCTTCGGCTTCGATCCGAAGAACGAGTCGGGCGCGAACCCGTTCGAGAACAACCCGTTCCCGCCGAACATCGCGGCCGGCGGTTTCGTGAACAATGCGCGACGGTCGCTCGAGGCGTTCGCCGCCGACCCGTTCAGCAACACCGCGCCGCAATCGCCCGCGTTCGCGGTCGCGTCCCGGTTCTTCCTCCCCGGCGTGTTCAGCCGTCTGACCGCGGCGACGGATCCGCGTGTGGACCAGCAGCCGCTCCCGTTCGAGAACGTCAACGGGCGGGGCGGCGATCTGGAGCAGTTCACGTCGTTCGCGCAGGAGATCTTCCTGACGAGCCGGCTCGCGCAGTTCGAGCAGCAGACCGCCGGCGCGGTCCCGGAGCGGTCGTCCTCGTTCGGAAATCCCGACGGCCCCTACTCCGACGCGAACGCGCCGGGCGGCTCGCAGTTCGGCACGTTCTACGTGGATCAGCGCGGCAACCAGCTCTCGCCGGGCACCCAGCTCAGCTTCCGCAACAAGGTTGCGGGCGACTTCAACAACGACGGGCTGCGCGACGTCGGCGACACCTTCGACATGCTGCTCGCGTTCCTCGACCGGTCCGACGGGCCGACCTGGCGCGACGACAACGGCGTCGGCTTCGGCGTCATCGAGATCCTCGGAGACTTCGACGGCGACGGCAGCTTCGACGCCGAGGACGTCCGCTACTTCGCGGACGGGCTCGTGCTCGAGCGCAACGGGCTCGATATCTCGCCCGTCACGGGCATCGATCGCGAGAATGACGGCGTCATCGACGGCTTCCAGATCGGCGACGGCATCGCCGACCGCACGCTCGACCGCCGCCTCGGCTTCGAGATGATCGATCTGACCTGGGGCGAGATCGTGGGCGACCGCAACTTCTTCGGCACCGTGCTCGCGAACCCGAACGAGCCCTACGAGCCGGGCGACAGCCGGTTCGATGTCGCGGGCTCGGGACGCTCGGCAGCGGGCTACGCCCCGGTCGGTGCGGACGGTGTCGTCGATGCGATCGATATCGATGCGATCCGTGATTCGTTCAAGGACTGGACCGACCTGCGGCGTCTGGCCGGCACCTCGCCCGCGACGAACGAGCCGTTGGTCATCGGTCTCGTCGGGCCCTCAATGTCGATCGGCGACCAGCCGCTCGGCGCGAGCGGCCAGATGGAGGGTGGCGGCGAGGGCAACTACGAGATCAGCCCCGATACCAACGGCGATCTCATCATCGACGAGGACGACGTGGACGACCTGCTCGACGCCCTCGGCACCAAGCGGGGCGACGTCAACCTCGACGGCCTCCTCGACGGGACCGACCAGGCGATCATCGAGGCGAACATGTCTGCGGCCTTCAGCGGCGCGCCCTCGTACGGCGACGGCGACGTCGATCTCGACCAAGACGTGGACGCCGACGACCTGCTCTACTTCAAGCGGGCCCAGTGCCTCGCGGACTACGACGGCAACGGCGTGTTGAACATCACCGACCTGTTCCAGTACATCGACGCGTTCACGATGTCGCCGCCCGCCGCCAGCACCGACATGGACGGCAACGGCATCATCAACATCACCGATCTGTTCGCGTACATCGACCTGTTCACGTGCGGATGCATCAACTGATCGGCGGGCTCAGCGTGCCGAGAAGAGCCGGCTGAGGATCACGTCGCGGACGGCGGTCATGGGCACCGTCTCGCCGTCGGTGATGCCGCCGCGCGCGATGAGCAGCGGCCCGTCCGCGCCGACGACCGGGCGGCCGTGCGTGCCCCTGACGAGCGTGGCGTCGAGCGGGATAACGTCCATGAGCGCGCGGAAGCCGAGTTTCTTCATCAGCAGGCGGCGGCCGACGGCGAGCTTGGGGTTGCCGAGCGCGGGATCGACGAAGAGCTCGCACGGGTCGTAGCCGGGCTTGCGGTGGATCTCGACGGTGCGTGCAAAGTCCGGTGCGCGGGCGTCGTCGAGCCACGGGTAGTAGGTGAACCATCGGCCGGTCTGCGCGACCAGCAGGAGTTCGGCAGAGCGGTCGCACCACAGCTTGGCTTCGCGCTGCGCGGCTTGATCGAGGACGAGATCGACGCCGTCGAGTGACTCGCAGACCTGCCGCGTGCGCGCGAGGTCGTCCACGTCGCGGACGTACACGTGCGCGACCTGATGATCGGCGACCGCGAACGCCCGGCTGCCGCCCGGGTCGAGCAGATCGGCGCCGTCTTCATCGCGGACGCGGAGCAGGCCGGCTTCGCGGAGAACGCGGTTGATATGAACAGGGCCGGTCGCGGATTCGAGGCCGTACTCGCTCACGACGATGACACGGGTATCGCCGGCTTCGAGGCGTTCGATGAGGCTGCCCGCGACCTCGTCGATCGCGCGGAGCGCCGCCGAGGCTTCTGGTGTGCCGGGGCCGTACTTCTGCAGCGCATAGTCGAGGTGCGGGAGGTAGACGAGGCTGAGCGTGGGATCGAAGCGGTCGCGGCAGTGCTCGGCGCTCCGAGCGATCCAGCGGCTTGATTCGATCGATGCGGCCGGGCCCCAGAAGTTGAACAGCGGGAAGCGGCCGAGCTTCGTTTGGAGTTCCTCGCGAAGGTCCGGCGGTTCGGCGTAGACGTCCGGGGTCTTGCGGCCGTCGGCTTTGTAGATCGGTCGGGGCGTGATGCTCACGTCGGCCGACGAGTGCATGTTGAACCACCAGAACAGCTTCGCGCACGTCACGGACGGGTCGCGGTGGCGTGCGGTCTCCCAGACTCTCTCGCCCCGGACAAGACGGTTGGATTGCCTCCAGAACCGGATCTCGGCGGACTCGCGGTCGTACCAGCCGTTACCGATGATGCCGTGATCGGAAGGCTCGAGACCTGTGAGCATCGACGCCTGCGACGTGCAGGTCACGGCGGGTGTCGGCGGGTCGAGGTGCGCGCAGCGTGCGGACTTCCTGAACGCCCTGAGTTTCGGCGTGTCGTCGCCGATCAGCGACTCGGTCAGGCCCACGATCAGGATCACGGCGGTGCGGTGCGGCACGTCTAGCTCCCGAGGATGCGGCGGTGGGCGAAGGTCGTCGCCGCGAAGGACCCGATGGGCACGAGCATCATCCAGACCTGGCCCGACCACGCGATGACCGCGAGGTCGAGCAGGCTCATCCCGGCGATCCACGCCATGACGCCGCGGACGAGGAAGCCGCGCATCGCGATGCGCGTGGCGTATGTGACCCAGAACGCGAAGAGCAGCCAGCCGACGGTGTAGAAGCTCGCGAGCCCGTCGGCGATGCTGAGCAGCGTGAACAGACCCCACATCGGCAGCGGGTACGCCGACCAGCGTGAGAGGTGGTGGTCGGGACGGCTTTCTGCGCGTGCGAGCAGCGTGACATGCGCGGCATAGCCCGCGAGCGAGAGCGTGGGCCAGAACAACACCGGCGCGTGCTCGAGACCCGTCGAGAACGCGCCGAGCGCGTAGAGCAGCCCGCGGCACAGGCCCATCCAGAGGACCGAACTCGCGTGCTTCTGGTGCTCGCGGTTGTAGAGCGTCGCGCAGAAGCCGATGAGCAGCGCGGCGTAGAACGCCTGCAGCGACACGATCGCGGCGAGGACGACGCCGAGGACGAGGCAGATGTACGCGAACGCGCGGGCCGCCCGCCTTGCGAGCCGCTGGGACGGGATGGGCTTGCCAGGCCGCGCGGTGAGATCGCGATCGGAATCGCGGACGTCGTTGTGCGCCATGCCGAAGCAGTAGAGGAGCGAAGCCGCAATCACGATCGTGACGAGCTTGGTGAGTCGTTCGGGCGTGGGCGTCCAGCCACCGGTCGCGGTCGCGGCGACGGTCGCGCCGGTGACGACGTTGGACCAGACCGTGGGGAGGTTGCTGGCGCGGGTGAGCTCGAGCCAGGGGCGGAGTTTCATGCGTCACCGCCGAACAGCGGATCGCTATTTGTGTCCGCGAGGCCCTTCGTCAGATTCTCAAGGCACCACTCGAGTTCCCGCGCGATCCCATCAGCCAGTGCGGCGGGTTGCAGGTTGTCCGGGAGGACGCCCCACGCATAAGTCTCGACCTCGAAGACTCTCGTTCGATGGTGGTGCCGTGCGGTTCGGACGGCGGGCGCGATCTCGTTCTGCGTCGTCGCAAGATCACCGATGGAACCGAGATGCACCGGGACGTGGAAGTGGGTTCTTGACTCTCCCGTGAGACCAGAACTCAAGGCCTCGGGCAGATCAGCAAAGAACGCATCCCCCACTGTGGTCTGATGCAGGTACCGGGGCTCGATAAATCGCCCAAGCTCCTCCGGCCCGCGAGGCGAAACAGGGCATGAAGAAATCTGCACCCGCTCAACGGAGACTTTCCGATCACGATACGTCTTGAGCTCTGAACGTTGATCGAGCTTGAGTACAGCCGCGTGGCATACATCGTGGCACACGCCGGCTGTTCCGAGTCCGAGGGGCAGTTCCTCACCGAGTCGCCATGCGTACTCCGCAACATGCGCTGCGCGCGACAGCGTGCAGCCGGGCTCTGGCTCAACGCAAAGAACCACATCGCGCTCGGACCTCGCCGAAAGAGCGTTCGTCGTCACCCGATGAAGAGACTCCGCATCACTCCCCGCTCCATCCCAACCCAGCGGCAGCGTCGTCACCGTCAACGGCTCAACGTCATCCGGAGCCAATCGAGCAAGAATCTTCACCAGATCCCGCGTGTACTCCGCACGCCGCTCGCTCGACCAGTCCGGCTCGTACACCGCGTGTTTCACGACGTCGGCGTGGAAGTCTCCGTAGGGGAACCCGTTCAACCCGAAGCAGAACAGTCGCCGCTGCTCAAGCCAGAGCTTGAACGAATCGAGCAGTTTGTCGTCGGCAGCGAGCCGCCACGCCACGCTCGCCGGGAACCACAGCCCCACCCCGAGCTCGTCTTTCGGGCACACCCGCTCGCGCACCCCCGCCGCGTGCTCATCGAGCTGGGCCTTGATCTCGTCCAGCGTGCGTCCCGGGTGCACGTTCGTGCAGTACCCCAGCACCGTCCCCTCCCCGAGCGCGTCACGCATGGGCGAAGGTTACTCGCCGCCGCCGATCGAGAACGCCGGCGACTGGCTCAGGAACGCCCGCGGGTTGCCGAAGCTGATCTGCTCGACCGTCTCCAGCTTGTGCCCACGCCGCAGCATCTCGCGCTGGCACTTCGGCACGCTCAGCGGGTCCGAGGGCCCCCAGTCACCCGCCGAGTTGATCCAGATCCGCTCCGTTCCGACCATCTCGATGATGTCCGCCGCCCGCTGCGGCGTGCACTTCGTCTCGGGGTAGAGCGTCATCCCCGCCCAGAAGCCGCCATCGAGCACGATGCCGACCGTGTGCTCCTCGACGTGATCGATCAGCACCCGCCCTGGGTCGATGCGGCCGTCGCGCCTGATCGCGTCGAGGATCAGCTTCGTTCCCTTGAGCTTGTCCTCCAGGTGCGGCGTGTGCACGAGCACCAGCCGGTCGTGCTTCGCGGCGAGGTCAATCTGCGCCTCGAGGATCTCAAGCTCGTTCTTCGAGTTCTTGTTGAGCCCGATCTCGCCGATACCGAGCACGCCCGGCTTGTCCAGAAACTCCGGGATGATCTCGATGACCTCGCGCGCGAACGCCGGGTCCTCGGCTTCCTTCGGATTGATGCAGAGCCAGCAGTGGTGCCTGATGCCGTAGGCCGCCGCGCGTTTCGGCTCGATCTCGGTGAGCTGGCGGAAGTAGTCGCGGAATCCCTCGGGGCTTGAGCGGTCGAAGCCCGCCCAGAACGCCGGCTCTGTGATCGCGACGCAGCCCGCGAGGGCCATCCGCTCGTAGTCGTCGGTCGTGCGGCTGACCATGTGGATGTGCGGGTCGATGTAGCGCACGCCGATCAGTCCCACTCCGCCGTGCCGGGCTCCGGCGCGCCGGTCGCGCCCTTCGCGGGCGCGGATTCGATTGGCTCGGCTGTGACATCGCTGAGCAGCTCCAGCACACGCTTCGCGCGATCGGGAGTGTCACCCTGCAGGACTTCGATCGTCTTCCGCAGCGCGAGCATCCTCGGGTCGTGGTCATCACCGGCCGCTCGGTCGTAGCGATCGAGGAACGCCGCGACATCGAGCACCTTCGCGCGGTGCTCAAGGAAGTACAGATCCAGGACCCTCTTTTTGTCCGCGGGGATCACGCCGTCACCCACGCCCGCGCACGCACCGCGGCGATCGAGTCCCGCAGCGCGTTCTCGTGGAACTCGTTGACCTCGGTCATGTTGCCGAGGCCCTGGGGCATCGTCAGCGCGAGGTCGCCGCCGACGTGCTCACGGAAGGACTCGATGCCCGCAAGAAGACTGTCCGCGTCGTCGAGCGCGTCGTGGTCGAGGTCGAAGCCGAGCGATTCGAGCAGCGTCACGGTGCGTGTCGCGGTGTCCGGGGCGATCAGACCCAAAGCCGTCGCGTAGGCACAGTCGATCGCGATACCGATCGCAACGGCGTCACCGTGCGTAAGCTCGAAGCCTGTTATCTCTTCCAGACGGTGCGCGGACCAGTGCCCGAAATCGAGCGGCCGCGACGCGCCCTGCTCGAACGGGTCGCCGTTGTCCGTGATGTGACTTAGGTGCAGCTTGGCTGACCGCGTGATGATCGGCTCGCACGCATCGAGATCGCGCTCGGTTATCGCGTCCACGCTCGACGCGATGGACTCGAACAGCTCGGCTTCCTTGATGAGCGCAACCTTCACCGCCTCGGCGAACCCTGCCCGCCAGTGCTCGTCCGCCAGCGTCTGGAGGAGGTAGGCGTCGTTGATCACCGCCGAGGGCACGGCGAACGTGCCGAGCAGGTTCTTCTTGCCGCGGGCGTTGACGGCGTTCTTCACACCGACAGCCGAGTCGGCCTGCGCGAGCGTCGTGGTCGGGATGCGGACCAGCCGCACGCCGCGGTGAAAGAGCGAGGCGGCGTACCCGGCGGCGTCGAGCACCGCACCGCCGCCGATCGCGATGACGTACGACCGGCGGCAGAGCTTCGCGTCATCGAAACCCGCGACGAGCTGCTCGATGACCTCGGGCTCGTTCTTTGAGGCCTCGCCGCCCGGCAAGACGAGCGGCTCGCCCGCGAGCTCGACACGGTCCGCGTACTCGGTGAGCCAGTCGCCGAGCGCCTGCGGCAGGTCGGCGTTGGCGTCGAAGAAGCCGGCGTCCACGCACGCGAAGACACGCGCACGACCCTCGGACGTCGTGGGCTCAAGCACGCCCGCAAGCGTGGGATTGCCCGGATCGAACACACCGCGGGCGACGTGCAGCGCGTGCCGGTAGGGCACGTCGAACGACGCATCGATCTCGCGGGCGGCGACGGTCACTCGGCGTCGGCCCCGTCGCGATCGCCGCGGGCCGGCGCGTCCCAGGGCGATCCGATCCACGACTCGTACGCCGCCTTCTGAGCCGCGGTCGGGTTCTCCAGCTTCGAGACGGTCCAGTCCGCGTCCACTCGGCCCGCGGCCTTGATCTCAACCTCGAGCAGCCGGTTGCGGCGGAACAGGGTGATCGTCACGGTGTCGCCCGGCTCGACGTACTCGAGCGCGTTACCCAGGTTGCCTTCGAACTTCACGCCGTTGATCGCGACGATCTCATCATCGGGCACAATCCCCGCGTTGAAGGCCGGTCCGTCGGGGGTGACCGAGCTCACGCGCGGGCTGAACGCACGCAGCCCGATGTCGGCAACCTCTTCCGCGTCCTCGGGCTCGAGCTTCAGGCTCAGGCCGACAACCGCGAGAGCCTTCTCGAGGTCGAGCTCCTCGACGCCGCGGACGTAGCGATCGAAGAACGGCGCGGCCGACTGGCCGGTCAGCCGCGAGATCACCTCGATCATCTCCTGCGTGCTGAAGCCGTCCTTCTCGAGCGGCTGCTCCTCGTAGAGCGTCCGCATCACGTCGTCGAGCGTCACGCGGTTGCGCGTGAGCTCGCGGCAGTACATATCGAGCGCGAGGCTGATCATCGCGCCCTTGGTGTAGAACGAGATCGTCGTGTTGCCCGTGTCGGCGTTGCGCCGATTGAACCGCGTCCACGAATCGATCGACGACATCTCGGCCGACTGCACGAGGCGCCCCGGGTTGTTGCGGTAGCCGTTGATCGAGCGGCCGATGGTTCGGATGTAATCCCGCGGCGTGGTCAGCCCCGTGCGGACGAGCGTGAGGTCGTCGTAGTAGCTCGTCGTGCCCTCCGAGACCCACAGGAGCGGCGTGAGGTTCTCGTTCTGGTAGTCGTACGGCGTGATGCCCGCGGGCCGCAGCCGCTTGACGTTCCACGTGTGGAACATCTCGTGGCTCACAAGCCCGAGGAACCCGTCCCACGCGCGGTCCGACGTAAACACCGAGGGACGAGTCTGCATGATCGTTGAGTTCCAGTGCTCGGTGCCGCCGCCCGCGCCGGGCTGGGCGTGCACGAGGAACACGTACCGCTTGTACGGCATCTCGCCGAACATCGCCGCCTGGCTGCGCACGATCTTGCTGAACGACTCGACCCACTTGTCTTCGTCGAGCTCGACGCCCTCCGGGGGCGAGCCCCAGATCGCGATCTCGTGCGGCGTGCCGTCCACGTCGAACTCGATCAGCGTGTGCGTGCCGACCTCGATCGGGCTGTCAACGAGAATGTCGTAGTCCGGCGAGACCCACGTGTTCCGCTTCCGCGGGTGCTTCTCAAGACCTGTCGCGACCTCCCAGCCGCGCGGCATGTTCACGGTCACCTCGAGCGGCTCGCCCCGGTAGGTATCGGTGTACAGGAACGCCGCGACGCCCGAGATGAACGCGTGCTCGCCGTCCACGTGGATCGTCCGCTCGCCGAGCCGGTCGGCGAAGATCTCGTGCTTGATCGTGATCTCCGCCGCTCCGTTGGTCTCGATCTTCCAGCTCGAACGCCGGACCTTCTCCCAAGGGAGCGCCCGTCCGACGTTGTCCGTCACCTCGAAGCGCCGAATATCGCCTGAGGGGTCGAGCAGGACGTACCGCCCGGGCCGCCACGCGGGCATGTGGACGGTCACCTCGTCCAGCCCCTTGGTGTCGATCGTCGTCTCGATCTCCACGAGCTGCGCGAAGTGCTTGTCGAGGTTCACCGCGTACCGCACGGGCGGCTGCGCGAACGCCGCCGCCGAGAGCACGAGCACCACAGCGAGCGCGACCAGTCGATTGATTCCGTTCATTGGAGGGCCTCCGATCCCGTTGCCCTCCACTGTAGACGATTCCGCGGGCGACCTAGAAATCCTCCGCCAGCGGCCGGTCGTACCCCGTCATCTCGACGTACCCGAGCCCGATCCGGACCCCGCCCGAGTCCAGGACCTCCATCGCGCCCTCGAAATACGCGATGTCGCCGCCCGCCCCCGAGATCAGCTCCTGCCCCGTGAACCGCGTCCGCACCGTCAGCGGCTCAACCCCGTCGATCGCGATCGTCCACCGCTGCGGGTACGCCCCGCCCGTCCCCCCGCTCGTCCACACCTCGCCCGGCACGAACCGGACATCATCCCCGGTGAGGTACCGCGTCGAGCCGTCCCGCTCAACCACCGTCGCCCACGTGTAGGGCTCGCCGCCGTCCGTCGCGCGAAGCTGGTACGCCATCACGTCGCGCCCGTCGGCGAGCTGGATGCTGAACCAGTCCCAGCCCTCCTGATCACCCGAGAGCTGGTTCGAGCTGAACTCCTGATCCATCCAGGACAGACCCGAGACCTTGAATGTGTCGCCGCCCACCGTGAGCGTGCCCGATGTCCGCAGACGGCACAGCGAGTAGTAGTACGACCCCTGCCCCGGCAGGCTTCCCTTCTTGTTGAGCCCGCCCGGCCCCTGCAGGATCGGCCCGCGCTCGATCACGCACGTCAGCTCGATCGCGTGATCCCCCTCGCCTGCCGAGAGCCGGATCGTGTCGCCCTCCATCACGCACGACCAATCAAGCAGCCGCACATCCATCGTCTTATCAGAAGCCTCGGCCAAACCCGGCCGCGCCCGCGACGATCGATCCGCGTGCCAGAACGACTGACCACCGATATCCGAGATCGCCGCGTGCGCGAAGTACAGCTCCCGCGTCCGCCACGGGCTCGGCCGCGCCATCGCCGCTGCCGGATCCGCCTCGGTCTTCGGCGTGAACTCGTTCCGGAAGAACGTCAGCTGATACCCAAACTCGCGGCCGTCATCCGCATTCACATTCCCCGTGAAGTACCACCACTCCAGCCCAAACCCATCATGCCGCCCAAAGTCCCGAGGGAACGACCATTCCCGAGGAGCACTCGCGAGCAGGAACCCATCATCATCCCGCGCAGGCTCTGCCCCCCTCTCCCCTTGGGAGAGGGCCGGGGTGAGGGCGGGCTGTGCGAGAACACCAGCACAGCACGAGACTGCCCCAAAAAAGCCGAATGCCGAATGCCGAATGCCAAATGCCTTCCCTTCACTCACTCCGCAACCCCTCCGAAGGCGCCGCCCCCGACAAAATCCGGAACGGCAGCAGCGTTGCCGCCACCGCCCCAACCAGCGCAAACGCGAGCGCCTGTGCCCACGACATGGGCTGCGCCGCCGTCTCGATCGTCCAACCGAAGCTGCGGAACTGGATCACGCCCGCGAGGATCTCGCCGAGCGCCGAGCCCGCCGCGATCGCCAGCCCCACCGCGACCAGCGCGATGATCAGCCCCTCGCTCGCCACACGCACCGCGAGCTGCACGGGCGACGCCCCCACCGCGAGCAGCACCGCGAACTCACGCCGCCGCGCGGTCGTGAGCGCGAGCAGCGCCCCCGTGAGGCCGCACAGCGCGACCAACCCGGAAAGCCAACCGAGCACGTCGGTGATGCGGAACGTCCGATCGAAAATCCGCCGCGCCTCGGCTCGCAGGTTGCCGTGGTTGTGCACGACGATCGGGTAGTCGCCCCCGAACTCCGCGTTCCACGCCGCCTGCCCGTCGCTCGTCGTGATACCGTCAACAAGCGTCACATGGGCCGCGTTGACCTGCGTGTCCCCCCACCGCGCGCGGTACGTCCCGAGATCAACCAGCGCCGTCCCGCGATCGGCAACAAAATCATGGAACACGCCGCGGACCGTCGCCTCCCACGGACCGGCCGGCGTCGCGAACGACACGGTGTCGCCGATCGCGCGGCCGAGCTTGATCGCGAGCGGCTGGCTCAGGAAAACATGCCGGCCCGCATCGAACGGCTCCGCCAGCGATTCACCCACCAACGGCAGCAGGTCCTGCGACTCGGTCAGACCGAGGTCCGTCGCGGTCAACAAGATCGGCCGATCCTCGACCGTCGCATCGACATGCCGATAGAACAGGACGTCCCGCGCCTGCGGGTGCAACGCGATCGACTCCGCAAGAGCCGGGTCGAGCGTCGAGGGCACCCGCTCCTCGACCGCGAGCTCGGGCGCGATGTACAGATCCGAGCGGTAGCGACCGTCCAGCCAGTTGAGCACGGTCGTCCGGAACGAGCCGACCGTCGTGAGGATCGCGACATTCATCGCCATCGCGAGCATCATCGCCGCGACCGCGATACCCGTGACACCGAGGCTCCGCCGCACATCGCTCGCCGCGAGCAGCGCGGGCAACCCGCGGCCCATCGGCGCGAGGCGCGAGAGCCACGCCGCGACACGCGCTGCGAGTCCTGCAAGGCCCGGGGTGACGAGCGCGAACCCGAGCCACACACTCGCCGCGATCGCGTAGCCGCCGATGATCGAGGTGTCCGGGCTGATCCACAGCGCCGCGGCGAACACGAACGACGTCACGCCGCACGCGGTCAGCACGCGCACCCACGCACCGGATCGCCGCGCGGTTGTCGTCGAGCCCATCGCCGACACCGGCGGCACCCTGCTCGCCGAGATCACGGGGATCGCCGCGCCGAGCAGCGCGCTCCCGATCGCAACAGCCGCGCCCTTCGCGAGGGTGAGCACACCGATCGAGAGCTCGCCCGGGCTCACCGCGGCGTACAGGTCCTCGAGCGTCCCCGAGATCAGCCGCACGAACACCGCCGCGAGACCGCGACCAAGCAGCACCCCGATCACCGCTCCAAGCACGCCCAACACCGCGGCCTCGAGCAGGAACACCAGCGCCAGATCCTTCGGCGAGGCGCCCACGCACCGCAAAATCGCGAGCGTCTCGCGTCGGCGGTTCACGCTGACGAGCGACGCGTTGTACACGATGAACACTGCGACGAAGCTCGCCATCATCGAGAGCGCCAGCAGGTTCAGCCGGTACGCCTCGATCAGTTCCTCGAGCCGCCCCGCGGCCTCGCCCGTTGAGCGCAGCTCAAGATGCCCCGGCAGCGCCGCCGAGATCCGCTCGTCCGTGAACGCTTCGTCGATCCGCGTCTCGATCCGATCGAGCGTGCCCATCGAACCCGTCAGCTCCTGCGCCGTCGCGATATCCGCAACGATCAGATCCGGCGCGCTCGACGCCGCCGGTTCTTCGAGCGTGAACACGCCGACAACCTCGACGGATTCGACCGCCGTCCCGCCATCGATCGCGATCGAATCTCCGGCATCCACGCCGAGCCGCTCAGCCAGCCGATCGACGAGCAGCACCGTCCCCGGCACCGTCTGGAACCGCTCGAACGCATCATCGGAAAGCTGCTCATCAAGCGACTCAAGCGAATCGAGACTCCGGTAGGTAAAGACGTCGATCCCCACCAGCCGGGCACGCAGCGGCGTCGCCGACGACTCCACGCCCACCCGCCGATCGATCACGGGCGTCAGCGGCATCGTCGCGTTGTTCACGCGCAGCTCGACAAAGTCCTCATCCCGCAGCGGCCCCGACCGCGACACGATCCGGTGCGTCGAGTCGCCGGCAAGATCCGTCACCGTCGCGCGGAACCCCGAGACGCACGCCTCGACAGCCGCGTCGATGCCCACCACCACCGATGCACCGAGCACCACCCCAAGCAGCGCAAGCGCGACCTCAAGCGGGTGCCGCGCGACATGCCCGCGGATGAGCGAACTCAGGAGCCGCCAGCGTCCCCCGCTCACGCGCCGCCCTCGACCACGCGTCCGTCCTCGAGCACGATCCGCGACGAGCACCGCTCAGCCGCGAGCTCGTCGTGCGTCGCGAGCACGAGCGTGAAGCCGCGATCGCGCCGCAACCGATCGAACAGATCCAGGATCGACGCCCCCGTTGACGAATCCAGATTCCCCGTCGGCTCGTCCGCGAGAACCAGCTCGGGCCGCCGGGCGAGCGCCCGCGCGATCGCGACCCGCTGCCGCTGCCCGCCGGAGAGTTCATCCGGGTAGACGCCCAGCTTGTCCGCCAGCCCGAGCCCACCGAGCAGGTCGGTCAGGTCCCGCCGAGCCTCGGCGTCAAACGCCCCGTCCAGCATCCATGGCACCGCGGCGTTCTCAAGGACCGAGAGCGAAGGCACAAGGTGGAACGACTGGAACACGAACCCGAGACGCCGCCGCCTGAAGACCGTCCGCTCCGAGCCCGACATCGCCGAGATCGGCCGCCCCCCGAGCACCACTTCGCCCGAGGTCGGCACGTCCATCGCCCCGATCAGATTCAGCAGCGTGCTCTTGCCCGACCCCGACCGGCCGAGCAGCGCGACCGCCTCGCCCGCCCGGATCGACAGCCTGACCCCGTCCAGGGCCCGCGTCCCCGCCTGCCGCCCCTGCCCGTACACCTTTATAACATTTCGCAGCTCGACCGCAGACACCGCGTCCGGCTGAGACGGCAACGCAGCGGGGCTATCGATCATCTGATCCATGTGGGTCGCCATCGGGGAAACCGGATTCGAGCGTGCCTCGGGACCGGTTTCGGCCCGAACAGCATCCGAGATCGAGAGAATTTCGCGCAGGCGAAAGTCCTGTAACTCAAGGACGATACGACCAGCGCGACCCGCAGAATCAGCAGAATCCCGAGAACCCACTGGCACACTGGGCAACCCGTGGCACCTTTACGGCATGAGGATGCTCGCTCGCATCGCGATCGCCGGCTCGCTGCTGATCAACGTCGCAGGCATCGGCCTTGGCACCAAGGCCCTGATGGACCGCGGCGGTTTGAACTACATCAAGCACCGATTCGGCTTCACGACCGAATCGCGCGCCGAAACCCAGGCGGGCTACCGCTACCGCCTGTCGGTGCACAATTCGATGCCCGTCCTCGAAAACGAAGTGATCTTCATCGGTGATAGCCTGACAGAATCCTACCCTTGGGCGGAGCACTACGCCGGCCTGCCGGTCCGGAACTTCGGTATCGGCTCGGACAAATCCGCGGATCTGGTGCACCGCGTGGACACCATCACCCGCCGCCAGCCGGCACAAGTCTTCGTGATGATCGGCCACAACGACTTTGTAGGGAATCCTGTGCCGGGCGTCGTGCAGCGGAACGTTCGTGAGTTCGTCGAGACGATTCACACCCAAAGCCCCTCGACCGAGGTCGTGCTCTTCAGCGTGCTCCCCTCGCGTCGGTCGATCTACGCCCCGATGATCACCGCGGGCAACGAGCGGCTCGCCGAGGTCGCGGATGAGCTCGGTATCCGGTTTGTCGATCTCTATGACCGCTACGTCGATGACGCCGGCGTTCTGCGTGACGAGTTCTCGGTGGACGGAGTCCATCTCACGAAGCTCGGCTACGAAATCTGGATCAGCGAGATCGACCAACTGATCGAGCGGATGGACTACGTCACGCCGATGCCCACCCTCGTCGATCGCCTCGATGCGCTCGACCCGGGCTTCGTGATGGTCAGCAACTAAACGCGACCGCCGAAACAACTACGCTGGCCCCGTGTCGGATGACCTGAAGGACATCCAGCCGCGGGGCCTTTCCTTTGCGCTCATCGGGCCGGGCCTGCTCGTCGCGGCGACCGGCGTCGGCGCGGGCGATCTCGCGGGCGGGGCGCTCGCGGGCGCGGGGCTCGGGCTCGCCATCCTCTGGGCCGCTCCGGTCGGAGCCGCCCTGAAG
>JBCDKU010000037.1:0-26384 GCA_038746265.1 Planctomycetota bacterium | reverse complement strand
GCTCGAGTTCGCGGCGCAGCAGTTCTTTCGCTCGTTGGTCTTGCCACCACGCGTGGGTGTACACGAGAGAGGCCGCCGACGTGACGACCACGCCCAGAATCTCCCAAAAGTCGTAGCTCTGATGGTGTCGCGGCGCGTCGGTGATCGCGCGATAAGTCGACAGGGCCGTCGACTTGAAGCCCCCGGCGATCAGCGTCGTCAGCGCGCTGTTCGTGAAGGCGCAGCAATACACGGCCACCTCGTGGACCGGTCCGAGCAGCATCACCGCCGCGAACGTGACCGCGAACGACCTGGACACCGCAAACGAAGCGCACTTGGCAACGCCGGCGCCGTCGAAGGCGACGCCGAACGCCAGAATCAACGGCAAAGAGTACGCCGCCGTGAGCCCGAGAAAGTTTACGGCGAACGACGCGTCCCTTTCTCCCAGCAGGCACTTCCTCGCGTTTGCGGTTCCCTTCCGATGCTGTCTGTGCCGAGTGGGGGGCCCGACGACGACCGTGCGCTGTTGGTGTTGTTGTTGTTGTTGCTTTGAGGAGGGCGTCGCCCCTTCGGAGCCGCGCCGGTGCGACAGCGACGAGCACGCCAACAGCCGCCGGCCCTCGTCGTCGCTATCGTCGTCGTCGTCGTCGTCGTCGTCGTCCAACAACAAGTCCTCTTCGACGCTGTTGTTGCTTTCGTCGAGGTCGCGGGTCGAATTATTGGTTCCGGCGTGTCTTCGACGGACGTTTTCGGCGATGTCGTTCCGCGCGAGGTCTGAGGCCGTTTGGATCACGACTTTCATGTACGCCACGCGAAAAGCCACCACGGCCGCCGACGCCAGGGACAAAACCACCCCGCGGAGCGTGGTGGCGTCGAAGGCTCGGTTGCGGTCGTTGCCGAGGACCATGGCCAGCAACGGCCCCACGAACGCCGAGTAACACGCGGCTACCACGGCGTACGTGATTTTCATCGTGTTCTTCTTGAACAAACGAGGCTCTAAATGCGCGGCGATCGGAATGCAGCTGCGTCTCAGCGTCGCAAAGGCGTCTAGCCCGAGCCAACGCGCCGCCGCGTGGCCTAACGCCACGTCGAACACGAAAAGCGCAGCCATCTTCGGCGCTGCCGCCTTCGCCAGCGCAGTGAGTTGCCCCGAAAGCCGCCGTGTGTCGTCGCTCAAGTTGTTCGGCGGTTTCGTGGCGAGGCGCGCGGCGGACGCGGCGACAAAAGTCATCGACGCCTGCGACGCCAAGAGCACGGTCGTCGACGGAAAGCCCAGGTCGTCCAACAAAATGTGGTTCAGGCACACCATCCCCAGGCTCGCGACGCCGTACGTGAGCGCCGAGGCCCCGGACACGAACCAGTCGAGCTCCAGCAGCACCACCATCGTCCGTCCGTTCCTTCCTTCCTCCGACGCTTCAAGTTCGTCAAGAGAATTCTTTCAGTACACACCGAGGATAGATAGATAGGGTCGTCGTTCGTGCAGCGGAACCGGTTCAACACCTTCAACCGCCGCGCGATCATCAGGCACCGCGCCCGGAACGACAACAACCGCCGCCGCGCGGTGAACCGCTCGGCCAACCGCTCGCGGAACCGCGGGAACCGGAACCGGGGAAACAGGAACCGCCGCCGGTAACGGTCCGGACCATCTGACACTCTCACACCTTCCGCGGGGCAGCACGGGATTCCGGCTGCCCCGCTTGCGGTTTGGGCGGCGAGTTTCACCCCGAGCCGGGGGCTTGTCGCTGCGGATCGCTTGGGCTGCCTCGGCGGATCCATCGGAGTTTGCGACGAGCGAGATCCGGTGCTGCACAGAGCCGCGCGACCGGACGAAGGAGGTGTGGCGGCTCGGTGCCGTGCTGTTGAGGTCCCGATATGGGCGTCCGAGCTCTGGGTTGACGCAACGAGATCCGATCACGCGCGGGGCGGTGCCTTGCAGGGTGTGGCCGCGCGCTGACGCAGATCGGTGAGCGTCTGGATCGCGAGGCCCCCGATCCGGGTCGGGACGCGGGAGCGCAGCTGACGAAGATCGAGCTCTCGACGGTGCTCGATTCGCTCCTCGACCGCTTCTCGCACTACGTCTTCTGGAAGGACCGCGATCACCGCTACCTCGGGGCGAACTCGCGGTTCGTCCGGGACGCGGGGTTCGAGTCGGTGGATCAGCTCATCGGCCGGACGGACTTCGACTGCGCCTGGCCCGAGGCGCACGCGGTCGCGTTCCGCGCGGATGACCGCGAGGTGATGGAGAGCGGCAAGCCCAAGCTCGACATCGAGGAGGAGTTCGGCAACTCGGGCGGCGACACCCTCTGGCTCCGGACGAGCAAGGTGCGGCTCTTCGACGGGGCGGGGGACGTCTGTGGCGTGCTCGGTATTGCGTTCGACATCACCGATCGCGTACAACTCGAGAAAGAGCTCCGGCACGCGGACCAGGCGAAGTCGTCATTCCTGGCGAACATGAGCCACGAGATCCGAACGCCCATGACCGCGATCCTCGGGTTCGCGGATCTTGCGAATTCGGACAGCCAGATCAAGGCCGACCCCGACCGGCTTGCCGACACCGTGAGCCGGATCCAGACGAACGCGCGGCACCTGCTGGCGATCATCAACGACATTCTCGATATCTCGAAGGTCGATGCAGGCCAGCTCATGGTCGAACGGATCGAGGTCGATCCGATCCAGATGACGTGGGAGGTGATGCAACTCGCCGACAACATCGCAACCGAGAAGGGACTCGCGCTCGAGGTCCGCGCGGCGACCGAGCTGCCCTCGTGCATCCGCACCGATCCGGTCCGGCTGCGGCAGATCCTGCTGAACCTGATCGGCAACGCCGTGAAGTTCACGGATCAGGGCGGCGTCCGCGTGCTCGTCTCGTGCGACCGCGAGGCGGAGCTGCTGCGGTTCGAGGTTGCCGACACGGGCTGCGGGATGTCCGCGGAGCAGCTGAGCGCCGTCCGGCGCTTCGAGCCCTTCTCGCAGCTTGATGAGTCCAGCGCGCGGCGGTTCGGCGGGACTAGTCTCGGCTTGTGTATCTCGAGCAATCTCGCGGAGATGCTCGGCGGCGGGATCACCGCGGACTCCGAGCTCGGCGAGGGCAGCACGTTCGTCGTCTCTATCGCGACGGGTGGTCTTGCGAGAGTGCCGATGGCGCGGATCGAATCGGAAAGAGAATGGCAACGGAGCTGCGCGATCTCGCTCGGCGACGCGCGACAGAGTGCGCAGCTTGAACTCTCGGGCGTCTCGGTACTGTTCGCGGAGGATGGACCCGACAACCAGCGGCTCATCGGTCACTACCTCCGCCGGGCGGGCGCGGAGGTGACGATCTGCAGCGACGGCGAGGAGGCGATCGACACGGTCGATCCTGCGGACCCCGAGTCGAGCCCGAGCCGGGCGTTCGACCTGATCCTCATGGACATGCAGATGCCGATCGTGGACGGCTACGACGCGACGCGCGAGCTGCGGCGGCGGGGGGTCACGACACCCATCATCGCGCTCACGGCCCACGCGATGTCGGGCGATCGGCAGAAGTGTCTCGACGCGGGCTGCGACGAGTACGCCACCAAGCCGATCGACCGCGGAAGCCTCATCGCGGCCTGCCGTTCGCTGCTCGATCGAGATTCGACGCGCGCGGCGGCGTGACCGCGTCGCGTTAGTTCGCGGCCCCGACCGCGCCGTGCTCGCGGAACCACGCGATGGTGCGGTTGAGGCCCTCTTCGAAACCGACCTGGGCTTCCCAGCCGATCAGCTTCTTTGCGAGCTCGACGTCGAGGCATCTACGGGGCTGGCCGTCGGGCTTGGTCGAGTCCCAGCGGATCTTGCTGTCGAGCTCGTCCGCGCTCGCGAACCCCGTGAGCCGCGCGATCAGCTCGACGAGGTCCTTGATCGTGATCTCCATGTTCGTGCCCAGGTTGATCGGCTCGGGGTGATCGAGCCGCTCGGCCGCGGTCAGGATACCCTCTGCGGCATCCTCGACGAAGAGGAACTCACGGCTCGCCGATCCCGTGCCCCAGACCTCGATGAAGTCGCGGCCCTCGTCCTTGGCTTCGACGCACTTTCGGATCAGCGCGGGGATGACGTGGCTCGTGACGAGATCGAAGTTGTCCCACGGGCCGTAGAGGTTTACGGGCAGGACGTAGGTGGACTTCATGCCGTACTGCAGCTTGTACGCGTCGAGCATCTGCCAGGCGGCCTTCTTCGCGACGCCGTAGGGGGCGTTGGTCTCTTCCGGGTAACCCAGCCAGAGGTCGGACTCTTTGAACGGGACGGGCGTGAACTTCGGATAGGCGCAGATCGTCCCGACCTGCACGAACTGCCCGCCGCGCTCGACGAGGCCGTCCTCGCGGGCCTGCTCAATCAGGTGCAGCGCCATCGCCATGTTGGCGTAGAAGTAGCGGCCCGGGTTCATGCGGTTGGCGCCGATGCCGCCCACCTCGGCCGCGAGGTGCAGCACGATGTCCACGGGCTGCCCGTCGAAGGCCTGCTTGTAGAGCCGGACGCAGTCGTCCTTCTCGGTCAGGTCGTAGTCCTTGCGGCGGGGGACGAACACGCGGTCGGCGGTCACGCCGCGGCGTTCGAGGCCCTCGATGACGTGGCGTCCCAGGAAGCCCGCGCCGCCCGTGACGACGACGCGTTTGCTCGACCAGTCGATGCTGTGATCCGCCATGACGGGGGCCTTTCGGTCTCTCCGGGGGCTCACGGGCCCCGCGCCAACGAATTCCCGACCCGATCCTCGCTGCGGAAGCGAACCGGCGGGGGCCGATGGTAGAACGAGCAACCAGTGGCATCGCGATCGAGAACATCACGGGACGGCCGCCCGGGCCCGGTCCGCTGGCTCCGCCGCCGGGCGCTGCCGATGATCGGACGTTTGGCGGCGCTCGCGGGCGTTCTGCTGCTGGCGGCGTGGCTCACCGGACGGATCTGGACGGACGAGCACCTGTGGTCGCAGTTTCTGTGGTGGCTCCCGACGCCGCTCGTCGCGGCGGGCGTGCTCGTCGCGGTGCTGGTCTCGGCCGCGTGCGAGTTCGTCGGGCTGCGGCTCGCGGGGGCGAGGCTGCGGCCGCTGCTGGTGCTCTCGCTGATCGCCCTCGTCGCGTGGTGGGCGGTGTTTGAGACGAAGTTCTTCCCAGCGTCGCCCCAGGCGACCGGCGGGCCCGAGTTCTCGATCGGCTACTGGAACCTCTCGTGGGCCGAGGGGTCCGGTGAAGCGGGCGGGCCCGGCTTTGCGGCGGATGTGCTCATCGCGGCGAACCCGCGGCCGAGCGCGGGCCGGCAAGAGCTGTCCGCGGCGCTGCTCGAGCGGCAGCGAGACGCGGGGTTCGTCGGCGGCGAGGAAGCCGTCCACACCGTCAATCTGCTCGGCTCGACCGTTGTCAGCCGCCTGCCGCTCATCGAGCACGGTGTGGCGAAGCCCGACCTCGACCTCTCGGCCTGGACCGCCAAGCGCAACGGCGCGTTCCAGAATGGGATCGCGTATGTCATCGTGGACGCCACGGAACTCGTCGGCCGGCCCGTGTGCATCTGGATCATCGATGCGCCGAGCGATCCGCTGATGCCGCGGACGCCCGTGATGCGATCGATCTCCGATGCTGCGGTCGGATGGCCGGGCCCGGGCCGCGTCCCGGACGAACTCGGGCGATGGATCGATCGAGCCGAACCGAGGCGGGGCTTCCCGGCGGCGGACTTCATCGTCGGCGACTTCAACGCCACGCGAGCGAGCGCCTCGCTCGACGCGTTGACACCCGGCATGACCGAATCGCACACGGTCGCCGGTCGAGGCTCGGGGCGGACGTTCCCGGGGATCCTGCCGCTGTGGGCGATCGATCTGGCGTTCGCGTCGGACGACTGGGCGTGGACCTCGTCGCGCTCGCTGAGCGTGACCGGGCCGCACGAGGCGATCGTCGTGCGTGCGGCGATCCGGGAGGCGGTCCAAAAAGAGAAAGAGCCGACCGAGTAACTCGGACGGCCCTCTCCACGATTGCGTGGGGTGTCTGGTTGTGCCGCTGGCTTAGCGGCGGCGACGTGTCGCGGTCAGGCCCGCGATGCCGAAGATTGCCGCGGCGCCTGGCGTCGGGACGATGCCCTCGATGCGGATGTTGTCGATGCCGCCCGAGCCGACGAAGAACACGTCGAGCGCGACGACCGAGCCGGCGCTGAAGCCCGCATCCTCGGAGGCGGTCGCGAACACGCCCGGGCTGTCCGAGGTGTCCTGGTCGGCGAGGGTGGTCAGGTCGAGCGTGCCGAAGCCGTCGGGGCCCGCGGTCGAGATGTCGTTGGTCCACTCGGCCGGGACGTCGTAGACGCGGGTGAGGCCGTTGCTGTCGGTGAGCGTGACCGTGCCGCCGTTGCCGCCGTTCATGTCGATCAGGTCGATCGAGAGCAGGCGGAAGGTGCCGACGAGGTCGATGCTGATGGTGCCGCCGGCGGCGGTATCGTCGGCGGTGTCGAAGATGCCGGGCACGGTCTGGTCGAGCAGGCCCCGGTTCTGCAGGATCAGGGCGTTGCCCAGACCGACGAGCAGGTCGGGGTCGCCGCCGCCGGCGTTGGGGCCGGCCGGGTCGGTGTCGAAGATCGACAGCGGGGCGGCGTTGTTCGACGCGTCGAAGCCGTTGATCGACAGGAAGGGCGGGAACAGGTCCTGCGGGCCGACTTCCTCGCCGTTGACAAACGGATCGCCGTTGCCCTTGTTCGAGAAATCGATTGTGAAGACCGGCTGAGCCACGGCCGCCGAGCAGAACGCCCCGGCCACGAGAACGGAAGTGCGCATCATGAGGTGTCTTGCCTCTCTGGGTCTCTTCATCCCTGTGAGTGTCAATCCGGACCAAGAAGGTCCGGGCCTCTCGAAGACCCTTCGGTCTTCAACGCAACAGTACCACGGCTCGTGGCTTCCGGGGGTTTCATTTCTGGACAAACAGCGCGAAGAGTCGATAAAGGACGCGAGGTTCCGAACTTGAACCAACCCTGTTCCGTGGTGACCCGTACGTCACCTCTTTCCGACCACCACGATGCCGATCTCGATACTCGTTCTCACACTCAATGAAGAGGCGAACCTGCCGGGCTGCCTCGAATCGGTCCGGTGGTCGGACGACGTCGTCGTCGTGGACTCGGGGTCCACCGACGCGACCGCCCGCGTCGCGGCGGACTTCGGAGCGCGGGTGCTCGAGCACCCGTTCGAGAGCTTCGCCGAGCAGCAGAACTGGGCGCTCGACCACGCGGACTTCCGGCACGGGTGGGTGTTCTACCTCGACGCCGATGAGCGGATGACGCCCGAGCTGCGGGCCGAGCTCGAAGCGATCGCGGCCGACCCGAACGAGGATCGCGTGGCGTTCTATGCTGGCCGCAAGAACATGTTCCGGGGTCGCTGGCTGCGGCGGTCGATGCCGCCCGGGTCGATCATGCGGTTCTTCCGGACCGAGGGCGTGCGGTTCGTGCAGCGCGGCCACGGCCCCGAGCCCCGGATCGAGGGCGGGCACGGGTACTGCCGCAGCCTGTTCATCCACCACAATTTCTCGAAGGGCGTCGGTGAGTGGTTCCGCCGGCATGAGAGGTACGCCCGCGAGGAGGCTGCTCAGGCGTTCGCCGAGCTCGAGGAAGGGACCGCCGGCGTCGGCGGGCTGTTCTCATCGGACCGCGTCGTGCGCCGGCGGGCGCTCAAGAACCTCTCATGGCGGCTGCCGCTGCGGCCGGTCATCAAGTTCCTGTACATGTACGTCCTCAAGCTCGGCCTGCTCGACGGACGCGCGGGCCTGGACTACTGCGTCATGCAGGCGATGTACGAGCAGATGATCGTGCTCAACGTCCGCGAGCTGAAGCGCGCGGCCCGCGGGCTGCCCCCTGCGTAGAGACTCCCGCCCGCCAAGGATCGCCCGTGCGCATTGTCCACGTCACAGATTCGCTCGACCTCGCCCGGGGCGGCGTCGTGCGCGCGGTGCTCGATCTTGCCGAGCTCATGGCGGGGCGCGGGCACGAGATCGTGGTCGTGGTCCACGATACGGCGGGCAGCCCCGAGCACTGGACCGGAGAAGGCACGCCCCGCCTCGTCGAGATCGGGCGTCCACGCCGCAAGCTCGGACGATTCGACCAGAGCCAGCTCGACGCGCTGGAATCGGAGATCGCGGGCGCCGACGTGGTGCACCTGCACGCGGTCTGGCACCCGTTCCTGCATCAGGCCGCGCGGATCGCGGATCGCCGCGGCGTGCCCTATGTCAACAGCGTCCACGGCATGCTCGACGACTGGTCGATGGCGCAGAGCTCGCTCAAAAAGCGCCTCTTCCTCGCGGCCGGTGCGTCGAAGACGCTCAAGCGGGCCGCGGCGGTTCACTGCACCGCGCAGGCCGAGCTGGACCAGGCAGAGAAGTACTTCGGGCCCGCCCGGGGCGTCGTCGCGCCGCTGCTCTTTGATCTCTCGCCCTACCGCGAGCTCCCGGGCCCTGAACTTGCGCGGGAGCACTTCTCGGGTCAGATCGATGACCGGCCCGCGGTGCTGTTCCTGAGCCGCCTTCATTACAAGAAAGGGCCGGACGTGTTCCTGCGGATGCTCGCGGAACTCAAGGGACGCGGCGTCGAGTGCCAGGGGCTCATCGTGGGCTCGGGTGATGAGCCGTACACCGCGGAGCTCCGTGCGCTCACGAAACAGCTTGGTGTCGAGGGCGACGCGAAGTTCCTTGGGCTTGTCACGGGTGAGATGAAGACGAGCGTGTATCAGCTCGCCGGTATGTTTGCTCTCCCCACAAGCCAGGAGAATTTCGGGTTCGTGTTCCCGGAGGCGCTGGTCTGCGGGACGCCCGTCGTCACGACGCGCGGCGTGGACACGCACCCGGAGCTCACCGCGAGCGGCGGGGCCGAGATCATCGATCGGACGCCCGAGGCATTCGCGGCGGCGGTCTCAGGGCTGTTCTCGGACGATGAGCGGCGGCGTGCGATGGGCGAGCGCGGTCGCGCGTGGGTGCTCGACTTCTTCGAGCCCGAGCGGCTCGGCGAGGTGTACGACGGGCTCTACGATGCGGCTCGCACGGGAGCCCAGGCGTGAGTGAGTCGCGCGACCGCAACATCGTTGTTGATGCACAAGAGGTCACGCCGGACAAGGTCCGTCCCGGCCCCAAGTCCAGGCCGAGGCTCGCGATCGTCGCCAACGCGCCGAGCCCCTACCGGCTCAGCCAGCACACCCGCATCGCGCACGAACTGCCCGAGCTCGAGCTGTTCAGCTGCTTCAAGCACGAGAAGAACAACTCCGCGTGGAAGAACCCCTTGCCCGCTGTCATCAACCCGGTCGTGTTCGGCCCGGGCGAAGCCATGACCGACAAGAACAAGGGTTTCGGCGCCGCGTTCAGGCAGTGGGGCCGGGGCGGCGAGATCATCGGCTGGCTGAAGAGCGCCGAGATCGACGCGGTCATCATCACCGGCTACAACGATCTGGGTTTGCTCCGCGTGATCCGCTGGTGCAAGTCGAGCGGCGTGCCGTGCTTCATGTTCAACGACTCGAACAAGTTCGGCGACCGCGCTCGCGGCCCGGCGAAGCTCTTCAAGAAGTTCTACGTGCCGTCCGTGCTCGGCAAGCTCACGGGCCTCATGCCCTGCGGCACGCGGGGCGTGGAGTACTACCTGCCGTACGGCAGCGCCGGCAAGCCCGCGTTCTATATGCCGCACGAGCCCAACTACAAGCTCATCATGACGCTCCCCGACGAGCCGATCGCGGCGATGCGTGAGAAGTGGGGCATCGACCCGAACCGCCGGCTCATCAATTACTGCGCCCGCATGACCGGCGTGAAGCGACCGGACCTGCTTGTCGAGGCGTTCGCGCAGATCGTCGATGAGCGGTCCGAATGGGATCTGATGTTCGTCGGGGGCGGCGACCTGCTCGAAGAGACGCGGGCGCTCGTACCGGAGAGGCTGCAAGACCGCGTGATGTTCACCGGCTTCGTGGACGGTCCGGAGAACGTCGGAGCGCTCTACAAGCTCGCGGATATCCACGTGCTGCCGAGCGACTACGAGCCGTGGGCGGCGGTCATCCCCGAGGCGTGCGCGGCGGGCCTCGCGGTGATCGCGAGTGAGGTTGTCGGCGCAGCGGCCGAGCTCGTCAAGCCGGGCGTGAACGGCGATCTGTTCAAGAAGGGCGACGCCGACGATCTCGCGCGGGCGCTGCGCGATGTCACCGATCCCAGCAAGATCGAGACCTACCGCCGCGGGAGCCGCGACGTGCTGACCGAGTGGCGCCGGCGCGGCGACCCGATCGACGGGGCGCGGCGGGCGCTGGAGTTCTCCGGAATCCTCGAGCCGCGCAGCGGCGTGAAGCCGACGGGCGATCCGGAGCGCGACTGGCGGACGGACTACGAGGCGGGCGTGCACGCGCTCGCGACGAGCACGTTTGACCGACCCGACGCGCATCTCGCGGCGCCGGGCGTGCAGGGCCAGGCTGCGCGATGAAGATGGTCCCGGATTTCCTCATTGTCGGCGGCATGAAGTGCGGCAGCACGACGATCTATCGCGATCTGCTCACGCAGCCCGGGATCTTCTTCCCGCAGGACAAGGAGCCGGAGTTGCTCTGCTCCCCCGACGCACTCACGCCGGACGGTCGAGCGGCGTTCGCCGCGCTCTTTGCGGCCGCCAAACCGACCGATCGCTGCGGCGAGGCCTCGACCGCGTACACAAAGCGCCCCGTTCACGAGGGCGCGGCGGAGAGAGCGGCGGCGCTCAACCCCGAGTGCCGGATCATCTACGCCGTTCGCGAGCCGGTCGCGCGGATCGAGAGCCACCATCATCACGCTCGGCTCGAGGGCAACGCGGATCCTGACTTCGGGCGTGCGCTCGATGAGTCGTCTGACCTTTTCGACTTCACGCGGTATGCCTGGCAGATTCGGCCCTGGCTCGATGCGTTCGGCCCCGATCGTGTGCGGATCCTGCGTTTCGAGGATCACGTCGCGAACCGCGGCGGCTCGACCGCGTCGCTCGCTCGGTTCATCGGCGTCGAGGCCGCCGAGGATCGCGTGGACGCCGAACGCGTCTTCAATCGCAGCGAGGGCAAGCCGCAGGTCCGCGGCGCCTGGCGATCGATCCAGGGCAACCCCCTCTATGTCCGGCTTGTCCGGCCGATGCTGTCGCCCGCGGTCCGCGAGAAGATCAGGCAGGCGGTGCTCCCCAAGGCGCGCGTTCCGAAGAGCCGAGCGACCCCCGAGCAGGTTGATCGGATCTACGACGTGTTGCGCACGGACTTGGATGAACTTGCCAGGATCCTCGGACTCGGGGACGGCGAAGCCGTGTGGAGCCGCGAGGCGGCCGTCCGCCGAGCGGAAGAACACGCGCAAACGCCGTCCGGCAACGGCTAGCGTCGATCCGGCAGTTCGAATTCAACGAGCACACCCCGGTGATCGCTGCCGGGCAGGTCGATCGTCCGCCATGCGGTCACGGGCGTGCCCCGTGGCACCAGGGCGTCATCGATCGCGATCGACAAGGGCCAAACCGGTCCGATGGTGCCCGCCGCCGCGAGTACCGGCTTAGCGCGAGCAAGGCCGTGCCGCTCGCTGAGCCATCGTGAGCGCACGCCTGTCGGTGTCGTGTTCAGATCGCCCGCGACCACCAGCGGCAGCCCGCGCGGCCGGATGTTGTCGCGGTCACGCTCGATGAGCCGATCGATCATCTCGTTGCCTTCACGCCACCGCGTGGGCGAGCGCGGGCTCCGCGGGTGCAGCATCGACATCACGAACGCGCCCGCGGGGCGATCGATGACCGCTGTGCGGCCTGGGCCAAGAGCCGCGAACTGGGCTCCATCACGCAGATCCGTCACCGACCGCTGCGGCCACATCGAGAGCAGCACCAGAAACCCCGGCCCGGCTCGGTCGCTCAGCCAGTAGTAGGGGTACGTCTCGCGCCATCGGCCGCCTTCTTTGAGCTCCTCGATGAGCCACCAGGGCGACTCGTGCAGGCACACGATGTCGGCGTCCTGCGCGAGGATCATGTCCGCGACCGTGCGATCCTCGTTCTGCGCGAGCGCGTTCACGATGAGCACACGCACACGCAGATCCGGTGCCGTGCTCTGATCCAGCGTGAGCCGGCGCGGCGCGGCAAGGGCCACCGCGAGCAACGCGACAACCCCTGCGAGCACGCAGGCCCCCGCCGCGATCGGCTTCTTCCGGATAAGCCACCACGCCCCGATCACGAGCGACACCACGGCGAGTTGGGCCGCGAGATTCGCGATCAGATCCAGAAGCCACACCGCCGGCCCCGCGAGCGCGATCAGGCTCGCACCGCACAGCCCTGCCGCGATCGCGCCGCGGACGCCCGCGGCGAGGCGGCTCGGTGTCCTCGATGTCTCGGGTGCGTCGGTCACCGGTGCAACGGTCGGCCGGATCCCGTCCATCGTCCGCGACAGAATCCAAAAATAAAGCGAGGCGCCGACATGCAGCGCCCCGCTGGAGGAGAGAGAGATCGTAAAAGTGTACGCCCGAGACTTACTGCAGGTCTCACATAATCTTCATTCTTTCTACTAATTTGCCCAAATTCACGCTCTGGAAAGCACTTGCGCACGGAAAAGAGTTGGTGCAACAGCCCCGGAAAGGCTTGGAAGCCGGCTTTTCTGGGGCCCGCCGAAAGGAATTCTGTTTGGCCGCAGACGGCCCGCTACCGCTCGTCCGGCGGCGGCAGGATTGGCAGCGGCACCTCGTCCATCGAGGGCGGCGGCTTCTGCGACGCCGTCGGGGCCGCCCGCAGCACCCGGTCGTCCATCTGCCGCATCTGCCGCTCGGGCGGCGGCGGGGGGGCGTCGGGCACGAACCCGTCCGGCTCCTCGCGGGCATTCATCTTCTCGATGTGCGCGAGCCGCAGCCGGCTGATCGCGACCTCCCGCCGCTCGTGCGGCAGCCGGTCGAGCCGTGAGCGGACCGCCTCGGGCAGCTCCTCGACGCGGAAGCCCATGTCGTCCGCCTCGCTCGCGGCCTCTTCGAGCAGCCCGATCCGGACCGCCCGCTGCTGACGGACCTCCTCGAGCGCCCGGCGTCGGTCCTGCATCGCCTCGGCTTCTGCCATGTACCGCTCGGCGAACCGCTGCTCGATCGCGGACATCTCCGCCAGGACCCGCTTCCAGGCATCGGCGACCCCGGGACGCTCGCCGACGAGCCGGTCGAGCTCGGCCTGCCCGTCCGCGAGCACGTCGGCGGGCGTCGAGGCCTTACCGCCCCGGTTCACCGCGTCGCGGGCCCGGGCGAGCATGGTCTGCAGTTCGAGCATCCGAGCCGCGTGCTTCTCGTCGTAGGCCGACCGATCCGCGGCCGTCCGGTCGATCTCGGCGAGCAGGTCATCGCGACGGGCGGTATCGATCCGGACGGTGGGGGGCGTCTCGCCGCCCGCGAGGCGTCCGAGTGCGAGCCGGGCGCCCTCTGCCGTGATGTTGCGGTAGGCCATCTCCTCGCCGCCCATCATGCCGCCGAGCCCGACAACCGACCGGTCCACGACCTCAGGCCCGGCCAGCGCCAGCTCACCGCGCTCGCGCGGGGTTGTCGGGGTCTGCGGCCAGCGACCATCGAACGTCAACGGCTGGGCCGCGGCGGTGCCGGCAAGTATCGAGATGGCGAGGATCATCCGCATCGGGTCGCTCCGTTTGGGCGATGTCCAGTGCAGCCTAGCATCGAAACGAGACCGCGCCCATGCGGTTGTACGTGCTCGGAACGCCGAGGTTTCGGGGTTGCTGGGCGGATCGGCGCAGGCGCGAGAAAGGCGGCACGCGGTGGGTTTGAGCAAGGATCTGGTCAAGCGGGCACTCACGACCGTGGACGGGCCCTCGGGTCTTGATCTCGTGACGGGCGGCGAGCTGCAGTGGGTCGCCGCGTGCGACGGCTTCGCCTCGATCAAGCTCAACCTCCCCGACGACACCGACCGCCCCGCGATGATGCAGCTCGCGGCCGAGTGCGACCGCGCGATCCGCAACGAGGCGGCCCGTACCAAGGAGCCCGTCGAGGCGCTGAGGTTCCAGTTTGTCGATCACGGCGGCAACACCGTCTTCTCGACCGGAGGCGGGCCCGACGACCCGGAGCAGGGGCGCACCGAATCGCAACCAGCACAACAGGCGGCGTCGCCGCCGCCGTCACCGCAGTCGCAGGCAAACGCGCTACCCAACGTCACGCACGTCATCGCCGTCGGCGCGGGCAAGGGCGGCGTCGGCAAGAGCACGATCTCCGTCAACCTCGCCGTCGCGCTCGCGCGGAAGGGCCATGCCGTGGGTCTGCTCGACGGCGACATCTACGGCCCGTCGCTGCCGACCATGCTCGGCCTCGATGCACTCGAGCAGTCCGTCATCGATAACAAGCTCGTGCCCTACGCCGTTCACGGGCTCAAGGCGATCACCATCGGCAAGCTCGTCGAGCCCGACAAGCCGCTCATCTGGCGCGGCCCGATGGCCCACGGCGCGTTCAACCAGCTCATCACCCGCACGACGTGGGGCGATCTCGACTACCTCATCATCGACCTGCCGCCCGGCACGGGCGACGTCCCGCTCACGATGGCTCAGTCGCTGCAGCTCACCGGCGCGGTCGTCGTCTGCACGCCCCAGAAGGTCGCGCAAGACGACGCGGTCCGCGCCGCCCGCATGTTCCAGCAGCTCGGCATTGAGGTGCTCGGCGTCGTCGAGAACATGAGCTACTTCATCGGCGACGACGAGAAGGAGTACGACATCGTCGGCCGAGGCGGCGCGGAGATGATGGCGCAGCGGCTTGGCTTGCCCTTCCTCGGCGCGGTCCCGATCAACACGGCGCTCCGCGCGAATTCCGACTCGGGCGAGCCGACGCGGAACTTCGACGGCGGGACCGCGGGCGGCGACCGCCTGCCCAAGTCCCTCGAGAAGCTCGCGACCAACCTCGAGAGCCAGGCCGCCCTCGCCGCGATGCGCGGTGGCTCGAGCAAGCCCACGCTGACGATCAGCTAAGGACTTCGGGTATATTGGGGCGACCGAAAGGAGACCCCATGCAGCCCAAGCACCCCAACCACGACCTCGGCCAGGCGATCGTCGATCACATCAACAGCGGCGCGGGCGACGACGCCCCGCTCTGGGCCAAGCACTACCACCCCGAGTTCGAGTCCGTCGAGGCCGACGGCATGACCCACAAGGGGCTCGACGAGATCCAGAAGAAGCACCACGAGTTCTACGACAAGGTCCAGCTGCACAGCTGCAAGGCCGACGGTCCCTACTGCGGCCCGACCGGCTTCACCGTCCGCTACACGATGGACATCGAGTCCAAGGACGGCCAGTGGCCGCGGATGGAGATGAACGAGATCGGCATGTACACCGTCAAGGACGGCAAGATCGTCCGCGAGGAATTCATGGCGGCCAACCCTGCTGCCTGCGAATAACGCTCACTCGCGCGGCGTGTTGCACTCGGGACAGCTGCTCCCGGGCGGCACGCTTGAGAGGTCATACCCGCAGGCCAAACACAGCCCACGCTTCCGCCGCCGCACGCGGCGATGCACCGGAACAACCGTCGGTGCGCTCGCGACCAGCAGCGCCGCGACAAACGCTGGTGTGATCCAGCTCCAGTTCCCCGCGAGCCAGCCCGGCAGGTCGAGCCAGATCCACGTTGCGAGCGGCCGCACGGGCGGTGTGGTCGCGGCGGGCGTGTTGCCCGTCATCGCCGAGACCGCGAACAGCTCGCGCGTCAGCGGGTTCGGGATGCGGACCGGCACGCCCTCGATGCCGCGGAAGTCGTCGGGGTTGGAGAAATCAACCGCGCTCCGCGCGATCCGCACCTGCTCGCGGCGTGAAAGCCCGAGCACCTCTCCCGAACTCGGCGAGATCGAGTGCATCTGCACCGCGTCGCGCCACGGCCGAGTCGGTAGCGTGCGGTCGTGATGAGTGACGGCGATCGTCATCCGCGCAAGCGTATCGCCGTCCACTGGTTCGTGGAGGTGCAGGCCGCCGATGCCGAACGACCGCTCCTCGATGAAGACCCCGATCGAGCTGACTGGCTTCGCGCCGTCCTCGGTCAGGATGACCTGCCGGTTGCCGAGCAGCGACCCGGCAGCGGTCGAGGACCACGGTTCGCGGATCAGCGAGAGCGACAGCACGCCGCAGAACACGACGGCGAACAGCACGCAGAACAGCCCGACCGCCCGTGCGATCTTCCAAGGGGTCCAGTGTCTCTCACGTCGCGCGGTCATGCCGCGACTCTACCGGCTCGCCGCACCGGGGCTGCGTTCCGCCCCGCACTCCGGGCACGGCGCGTTCTCGGGCGTCCCCCGCAGGTCATACCCGCATCCCCGGCACGCCCACGCCGGCCTGCGGAAGCGGCGTGCGGTGCGGACGGCGAAGCCGGGGAGCGATGGGGCGGAGATGAGCATGGTGATGAGGGAGGTCAGGGCGAGGGCGTTGATGGCGTAGCCGGAGTAGATGGGGTGCGTGACGTCGATCTCGCCGCGGATGATTTCCTCGGCAAATCGGAATTCTTTCATTCTCCCGTTGATGTTCTTTCGGGAAAGCAGCGCTGAGTCTGGTGCCGTGAAGTCTCGTACAAAGTCTTTGCCTTCTTCGATGATGGCAAGTCGTGTTGCCGCATCGACGTCGCCAACCCAAAACGTTCCTTTCTCGAACGATCTTGTGACTGCGTAGAGCCCTGTATCGCCCTTGTCATAGACGAATCGGAGCGTGCCGGATGTCGCATTTGTACGACTCTTGAGCTGTCGGAGCTCATCTCGCGTGGATTCTCGGAGTGTGTAGACTTCGCCGTCTTCAGTCACGACGAACGGCGTGATGCTGCGCGGGAACCACCCGGTGACAGCTGCTGGGGAATATCCGAAGCGGCTTGCTAAGCGGTAGCGAATGAATTGGCCGGTTTTCGATCCGATGCGACCGAATGAGTCGTGGGTGATGCACACGGCCATCAGAGTGAGACAGAGGAACAGGAATGAACAGCCAAAGGCGACTGGACTTTGAACGACTTGTCGCAACTCAGACTCCGTCCCCGGATTCTCGGTGCGCGTCCGCCGCCAGCCTCTCCGCTCCGCACTCCGGACACGGCGCGTCCTCGGGCGTCCCCCGCAGGTCATACCCGCATCCCCCGCACGCCCACGCCGGCCTTCGGAAGCGTCGGACGGTTCGCACGGCGAAGCCGGGGAGCGATGGGGCGGAGATGAGCATGGTGATGAGGGAGGTCAGGGCGAGGGCGTTGATGGCGTAGCCGCTCGGCTGTGTGCGCGTTGACCGCTCGCCGCCGGAGCGAAGGAGTTCTGCCTCAGTCCGACTCAGGTCAACAGTAAAGACGACATCGGTTCTCGTCAGCCGCTCACGGTTTCGATAGCTCGCGGAACGTACAAGATCGGCGAACTCGTTCCGGAGTTGCTGCGCCTCCGCCGAGGTCGGATCGAACCCGTCAATCCACTCGCCGTTCCGGGTCCGCTGCGACCATTGAAGATCTCGATACGTCTCGGCTTGCGTTGCTGCAAAGAACCCCGACTCGATCTCATACCGAACGAACGTCGCGTAGATGATCGGGTCGGTCGGCACTCCAGCTTTCGAGAGCTCGTCCACCTCGATATCAAGGTCGGCCAAGAGGCTTCCGTTCTCAACCCGTCGGAACACCGCGATGGGGCCATACAGAGCGCCATCAACGGTGATCTTCGTTTGAGGCGGTGGATTAAAGAAGCGGATGATTGGCCCGGCAACAGTGGACCGGTACCGCGGGCCTACATGGCTGAACACATTGAGGCAGCACAACCCAAACAGCGCGATCGAGACAAAGAACACGACTGGGCGACAGAGAAGTCGAAGCACGCGAGACATGTCCGCTACTCCCTCCCGCGAGCCGTCACGGTCACCCTCTCCGCCCCGCACTCTGGGCACGGCGCGTTCTCGGGCGTCCCACGCAGGTCATATCCGCATCCCCCGCACGCCCACGCCGGCCTTCGGAAGCGGCGTGCGGTGCGGACGGCGAAGCCGGGGAGCGATGGGGCGGAGATGAGCATGCTGATGAGGGAGGTCAGGGCGAGGGCGTTGATGGCGTAGCCGGAGTAGAGGGTTGTCCGCTCGATCACCGGTCCGTGCCGGATCACGCGAATGGTGTCTGCAGATAGCAACCGCTGGAAAGAGTTCGCCTCGATGTACTCGTCCGCAATGGCATCGAGAAGTCTTGGATCTGTGACCTTCGCATTCTCGAACTCCGCCTTGAAGACACGCGTCCGCTTACGCCCCGTCATCGCGAAGGAGCAGTCTTCGGTTGTGACATCTGTATACGACGCGATGCCAAGTTGAAACACCTGGTAGCCATCAAACAGCGGTGTACTGCCGCATCCACCAAATAGCAGCTCTGAGTACACCAACGAGGAGTCGTTGGATCTGAAGCCAAGGTCCCATGGCCCGAGTTGCGGGGCGATCCATCGGCGTTTGTAAAACGGCGACTGGACCAAGCGTCCAACTCTCGATGGATTCTCGAGTGCGTCGCCATACATCGCGACAATCGCTGTAGAAATGACAATCGTCACGATCGACGCGATGAATACAACCGGATTGCAAATCCATCGAAGCACAGACTGAACTACGCCTTCATCGGACCCGCTGTTCTTCCACCGCCCCCACAACCTCCCCAAGCGCCCGCTCCAGCTCATCGTTCACCACGAACAGGTCGTATACCCCCGACGCCCGCGCCGCGGCGATCTCATCTTGGGCGCGCTGGAAACGCCGCTGGATCACGTCCTCGCCCTCGCGGCCTCTGCCGCGCAGGCGTTCGAGCAGCGCCTCGTCGCTCGGTGGCAGCACAAACACGCCGAACGCCCCGGGCATCTTCTCCTTGACCTGCTTCGCGCCCTGCACGTCGATCTCCACCAGCACCAGCTTGCCCGCCGAGAGCGCTTCGTCGATCGGCCCGCGCGGCGTGCCGTAGAAGTTGCCGTAGACCTCCGCCGACTCGAGCATCTGGTCGTCCGCGACCATCTGCCGGAACGCATCGGGCGTGACGAAGCGGTAATCGACGCCCTCGCGGTCCTTCTCCGACTTCGGCCGCGTCGTGCAGCTCACGCTGAACACCGCGTCGTCGAAGCGCGACTCCACGCCGCGCGTGATCGTTGTCTTTCCGACTCCCGATGGGCCCGAGATCATCAACACCAGCCCGCTCATCGCCGCGCGTCGCTCCGCATCACGAGATCCTGCAGCACCGCCATCCGCACCCGCACGCCGGCCGCGACCTGCTCGAGAATGATCGGCCGCGGCAGATCGGGCTCGCGCTCCGTCGGCCCCTCTGCAACATCGTGATCCAGCTCGATCCCGCGGTTCATGGGCCCCGGGTGCATCACGACCGACCCGGGCTTCATCCGCCTCGCGCGCTCGAGCGTGAGCGCGTAGCCCGCGCGGTACTCGCGGACGGACGCCATCGACGTCCCCGCGCCGCGCTCGAACTGCACCCGGAGCATCTGCACGCCGTCTGCCTGCTCCAGCGCGGCATCCAGATCCCGCTCCACGCGGCAGCCAATCGCCTCGAGCGAGCCCGGCGCCATCGAGGGCGGCCCGACCGCGATGACTTCTGCCCCGAGCTGGCTGAACCCCGCGACGTCCGACCGGAATACGCGGCTCGAATTCAGATCGCCCACGATCGCGAGCGTGAGCCCCGAGAGATCGAACGTGTCCGCACGCCCGTGCGCCTCGGCGAACGTGAGCAGATCGAGCAGACCCTGCGTCGGGTGAGCGTGCCGCCCGTCGCCCGCGCTGATGATCGGGCAGTCCACGTGCTGCGCCATCCCGCGCGGCGCGCCGGACTCCGAGACACGCACCACGATCGCGTCCACGCCCATCGCCTCGATCGTGCGCGCGGTGTCGGCGAGCGTCTCGCCCTTGCTCGCCGAGCTCCCCTTGCCCGCGAGCTCGAAGACGTCCGACCCCAGCTTCTTCGCCGCGATCGAGAAGCTCGCGCGGGTGCGCGTCGAGTCCTCGAAGAACATCAGCGCAACCACACGGCCCTCAAGGCTGCGCTCGGGCGGCGACTTGCCCATCTCGCGCGCAGCGGTCAGCAACTCCCGGAGCCGATCCGCCCCGAGCCCCGCGAGCCCCGTGAGATGGAAGGTCTCCGCGCCGCTCGTCACGGCGTCTCGTCCTCAATGACCTCACCGGTCGGCAAACGCCGGGGCGGCAGGTAGAACGGCGCCGGCGCCTCCTGGCTGTTGACGCTGAACGGCACACGCCGCTCGACCTTCCACGTGCCGTACGCCCCGACGAGGTGGATCGTCAGCGGCTGCAGCGGCAGCGTGCCGTCGGCGCGGCGCAGGTCGAACACCGGACGCAGCAGATCCACCTCCGCGACCGATCCGCGCAGACGCACCTGCGTGATGTGGTACGTCGGCAGCGACGCCGTCCGCGGCGTGATCGGCGTCAGCCCGCCCCCCGCCTGCTCCGAGACCCACTCGTACGTCGAGCGCGACACGCCCGAGAACAGGTTCAGCGCCGCCGCCGGCTCGCCCTCGGCCGTCGCCGGCGCGGGGTGCCGATTGAGCGTCCACCGCAGCGCCACGACGACCGCCTCGGTCAGCGCGGTGCTGTTCGGGTCGGCGCGGGCGGTCTGGCCGTCCACGGGCGGGTAGGTCGAGTACCCCAGACACCCGCCGAGCAGAAGCACGGGGAGCAGCAGCGAGCAGAGCGAGAGCGAGCGTGTCTTCCTGCGGTTCATGATCGGCAGCGTAGTGCGATTCTGGTGCATCGGGGGCGATCCGGGCGACGACTAAACTCATACATGCCCGCCTACGACCACATGACGCCCCGAGCCGACCCCCCGGCTTCGGCCCCCGCCGCCACCGGCCGCAAGTTCGTCGTGGGCGTCTCCGGCGCCTCGGGCGCTCCCTACGCCCTCCGGCTCGTCGAGCAGATCCTGCTGCTGGGCCACGAGCTGCACCTCGTCGTCAGCGAGTACGGCCAGCGGCTCCTGTTCGATGAGTGCGACGTCCGCCGCATCACGCTCGAGGAGCTCTGCCCGCACCTCGCGTCGTCGCCCGCTGCCGACGCCCTTGCCACCAACCTCATTGCCCACCCAAACAAGGACGTCGGCGCGGTGATCGCCTCGGGCAGCTTCATCCACGACGGCATGGCGGTCGTCCCCTGCAGCTCGACCAGCCTCGGCGCGATCGCGACCGGCGCGGGCTCAAACCTGCTCACACGCGCTGCGATGGTCACGCTCAAGGAACGCCGGCCGCTGATCATCTGCCACCGCGAGATGCCGCTGAACCTCATCGACATTGAGAACATGCGGCAGCTCGCCCTCGCCGGCGCGACGCTCTGCTCACCCAACCCGGGCTTCTATCTCCTGCCCCGCTCGATCCACGACATCATCGACTTCACCGTTGGCAAGGTCATGGACTTGATGGGCCTCGAGCACGACCTCAAGATCCGCTGGGAAGACTCGCCGGCGGCGAAGCCGTCGTCCAAAGCCTGATCCGGGACCCGAGCTGAATCAGGTCCACAGCGCCAGCAACGCCTCGAGATCCTGGATCCGCTGCCGCGCCTGATCGCGCCGCCGCGAGGCCTCGTCGCCCCGGAACCGCTGATTGATCCCGAAGAAGACCGCGGTCTGCAGCGCCGACTCGCGCCACCGCGTGCGGAACGCCGCCCAGTCGTGGGCGGCGGCGAGCGTATCGAGCTCCTGCACCGCCGACGCGAGCCGATCGGGCCGGATCGTGATCATGTTGATCGGGATGCCGTCGTTGGCATTCAGGACGGTCGGCCGCAGCCGGTTCCACGCCGTCGTCAGCTCGGCATCAAGCGAGCCGCGAGCACGGATCCGTTGATTGGACTCGGCCGAGCCCCTGGTCGCAGGACTGGTCTCGGCGCCGCTCTCGCAGCCGATGAGCACCAGGCAGGGCAGAACGCACACGGAGACGGCGGAGATGACGATCGCTCTCTTCATGCCGCAAGCGTACACCACCCGCTACGCCCGCTTCCGGTACCGCTCCCGCCCGTCCTGCTTCGTCTTGTCGATCGATACCCCGCCCACCAGCCGCACACCGCCCGGCCCGAGCATCCCCGTCAGCTCCTTGACCAGCTCGGGCGTCATCCGCACCCGGGGCTTGGCCTCCAGCTCCATCGAGATCCACGCGCGGTCTGTCTCGACGACCACGTCGTACGGCACCGCCGACCCCATCGTCTCGTCCGCGAGCCGATCACCTTCGGACCGATCGCGGGCCGGGTCCGCGGCGTCGAGCACCTCCCGCACCCGCGGCACGACCACCCCCGCCGAGCCGTTGAGCCGCTGATCGCTGAGCGTCAGCACGAGCTTGCCCTGCTGCAGCGGCGCGCCGTCGATCGGGACGAGGCGATCGACGAGGATCTGCGGGTCGCCGCGCTTCAGATCGACACGGCCCAGCACGAACTTCGCGTCGCCCAGCTTCTCGCCCTCGAGCTGATCGCCGAACTTCGCGTAGTTGTCCGCGAACAGCACCGCGTCGCACGTCCCGGTCGCGTCCTCGAAGGTCACGATCGCCATCTTCTGACCGGCCGATCGGCCGTTGCGGCAGATGATGGGCCGCACCGACTGCACCATCGCCGCCACGATCACGCGGTGATCCTGACCGAGCTCACTCAGCATCGAGCACGACGTCCGCGTGAATGCCGAGATCCAGGGCGACCACTCCTCGAGCGGATGGCTCGACACATAAAACCCGAGCGTGTCCTTCTCCTGCTTGAGCGTCTCGGCTTCTGTCCACGTCTCGGCCCGCGCGAGCGGCATCTCGGCCGGCTTCGTTTCCTCAACCGGCGCCGCGTCGCCGAACCCAAACAGCTGGTTCTGCCCCGCCGCCTTGTCCTCAGCAGCCCGCTGACCAGCCGACACCGCCGTGTCGATCGTCGCGACCAAGGACGCCCGCGCCTCGCGCCCGTGCACCGCGTCGAACGCGCCGGCCTTCACGAGTGATTCGATCGTCGCCTTGTTCACCGTCCCGGGCGGCACGCGCTCGCAGAAATCGAAGATCGAATCGAATGACCGGCCGCTGCTGTCGCGCTCCGAGATGATCGCCTCGATCGCCCGCGCCCCGGCTCCCTTGATCGCCTTGAGCCCGAACCGCACGTGCCCGTTCGACGCGATCCGCTCCTCGCCCTCGTCGAACACGACGCTGAAGTCCGCCTCGGACTTGTTCACCTCGGGTGGGCGCACCTCGATACCGCTCGACACGACCAAACGCGTCGCGGGGTCGATCGTCTTCGTCCGCTTGCAGTCCTCGAGATAGGGCAGCCAGTCCGCGACCTTCTGCGCCTGGCTCTCGAAGCTCAGGAAGGCCGCCATGTACTGCCGCGGGAAGTACGTCTTGAGGTACGCGGTCTGGTACGCGACGATCGCGTAGCCCGTCGAATGCGACTTGTTGAAGCCATAGCCCGCGAACTTGAGGATCAGCTCGAACAGCTCTTCCGCCTGGTCCTTCTTGAGTCCCTGCTCGCCCGCGCCCTCGACGAACTTGGGCCGGTTGGCGTTGATGACCTTCTCTTTCTTTTTGCTGATCGCCTTGATGAGTGCGTACGCCTGACGCAGCGGGATGCCGCCCAGCTCGTGGACGATCTGCATCACCTGCTCCTGGTACACCATCACGCCGTAGGTGGACTCGGTGAACTTGTCCACGATCGGGTGCACCTTCGGCACCTCCTGCCGCCCGTGCTTGCGCTGGTTGTAATCCGGGATCAGGTCCATCGGGCCCGGGCGGAACAGCGCGTTCGCCGCGATGAGGTCCTCCAGCCGGTCGGGCTTCATCTCGAGCAAGAGACGCCGCATGCCGCCCGATTCAAACTGGAACACACCCGTCGTGTCGCCGCGCTGAAACAGCCCAAACACACGCGGGTCGGTGTACTTGAGCCGATCCAGATCGAGCGGATCGGGCCCGCCGTCGCCCGCCTCGCGCCCGACCGCTTTGTAGATCGCGTCCTCGCCGAGCCCCTGCGCGATGAGCAGCTTCGCCCGCTCGATCACACTGAGCGTGCGCAGGCCCAGGAAGTCCATCTTGAGCAGGCCCATCTTCTCGCACGTCGGGCCGTCCCACTGGGTGATCACGTCGTCCGAGCCCGACGCCTTGTAGAGCGGCACAACCTCATCGAGCGGCCGCGTCGCGACGATCACGCCCGCCGCGTGCACCGAGGCGTGCCGCGCCTGCCCCTCGAGCACACGCCCCGTATCGATGATCCGCCGCACCTGCGGGTCGCGGTCGTACCACGCTTTCAGCTCGGGCTCCTGATCGAGAGCCTTGTCGAGCGTGATCTTGAGCTCTTCGGGCACGAGCTTCGCGAGCTTGTCCGCATCCGCAAGCGGCAGCTCGTGCACCCGCGAGACATCGCGGATCGCCGCCCGCGCCTTGAGCGTCCCGAAGGTGATGATCTGCGCGACGTGCCCGTACTTCTCGCGCACGTAGTTGATGACGTCGCCCCGCCCATCCTGGCAGAGGTCGATATCGATATCGGGGTACTCGGTGCGGTCGGGATCGGTGAACCGCTCGAACAGGAGCCCGTACCGGACCGGGCATGCGTTGGAAAGGCCGAGCACGTAGCCCACCATCGTGCCGACACCCGAGCCACGCGCGAGCGCCGGGATCCCGCCCTGCCGACCCCAGTTCACGAAGTCCCACACGATCAGGAAGTACGCCGAGATCAGCTTGTTCGCGAGGATCTTGAGCTCGCGGTTGAGGCGAGCCCACTTGTCGAAGCCGTCCCGCTCAGCCTCCGTGGCACAGGCGTCCCGCCTCTGTGTGCATTCATCCGTCCCCTCGATCGCGTCGTGCCGGTGCTCGAGGATCTCGCCTCCGTACCGCCACACCATCCCCGCTTCCGAGAGCAGCCGCAGCGCCTTGTCGCAGTCCTTCTTCAGCTCTTCCTGCTGCAGGTCCGGGTCGTTCGCCGGATCGAGCGTGAACTGCTCACAGAAGTCCTTGAACCACGCCGTCAGGTCGCCCTTGTACGTCTTGTCCGAGTGGTTCGGCAGCTTCGACTTTGGCGGCGACTTCACGATCACCACCGGCGCATGATTCGCCCCGATCGGCAGCTCCACATCGCACCGGTCCGCGATCGACCTCGTGTTCTCGAGCGCCTCCACGCCCGCGTTCCCACGGCCCGGGTCGATGTCCTCGTTGTTGTACTGTTCCGCGCCGAAGATGCCCCACATCTCCTCCGGGCTCTTCACATAGAGCTCGGGCGTGTACTTCATCCGGGTCGAGTCGTCCTTGACCTTGCCCGTCGAGATACAGATCAAGGTGTCGTGCGCATCGTGGTCTTCTGCCAGCAGGAAGTGGCTGTCGTTGTCGCACACCAGAGGCAGGTCCTGCTCCCGCGCGAGCCGGATCAGGTGCGGATTGATCGCGTTCTGCTCGAGAACGTGGTGCTGCATCTCGACGTAGAACCGCGGACCCGTCCCGTCATCGCTGAAGACCCTGCGGTGCCAGTCGCAGACCTCGACCGCCGCCTGCCAGTGCTGGTCCGACTTGTCCTGCTCGTACCGCATCAGGTGCATCGCGATCTCGGACCCGAGGTGCCCGTTGATCGCGATCAGACCCTCGCTGTGCGCCTCGAGCGTCGAGCGGTCCATCCGTGGCTTGAAGTAGAAGCCGTTCAGGTACGCGTCCGACCCCAGCTTCATCAGGTTCTGCCAGCCCGTCAGGTTCTCCGCGAGCAGCACAAGGTGGTACCCGCCGTCCTGCACACCCGTGTACGTCCGATCGGTCCGGTCACCCGGCGCGACATACGCCTCGCACCCCAGAATCGGCTTGATCCCCGCCGCCTTCGCCTGCTCATAAAAGCTCACCGCCGCGTGCATGTTGCCGTGGTCCGTGACCGCGACCGCGTCCATCCCGAGCTCGGCCACGCGCTTGACGAGCTTGTCGAGCCGGTTGCCGCCGTCGAGCAGCGAGTACTCGGAATGCAAGTGCAGGTGCACGAACGGCTTCGAGCCGCCCGAAGGCGATTCACTACCAGATGTTGTGGTGTCTTGAGCCAAGCGATACCTCAGAGCGTGCCATCGAGCATCCTACCCGACACCCGCACTGCAGCCTAGACACAATCTGAAACCCCGTGGCCCAACCGACAGCCTCTGCACCGTTCCGCACGCCCTCCGCACAGCCCGCGAAGCCGCCCGATCGCACGCCCCCGAAACGGCCCCTCCCCGCTTCCCGAATACCATGGCATGATGACTGCCTCTTGGCGCAACCAGTTCGACGGCTACCGCAGGGTCGTGATCTCCAGCCACGGCCGCGCCCCGTGGCACACCCGCCTCGCGATCTATGTGGGGTTCGCGCTGATGCTCGTCCTGATCGCGGTGATCCTGATCCCCGCGATCGTGCTGGGCCTGCTCTTCTTCCTGATCTCGATCCCACTGCGGGCGATCAAGTCCGCCTTCCGGCCGCGCGAGAAACCGGACGCCGGGCGGGAAAACGTGCGGGTCATTCGGCGCTGACGCTCACGTACAGCTCCGGGTGTTTTTCTCCAGAATCTCCCTCTTTCG
>JBCDKU010000036.1:0-26448 GCA_038746265.1 Planctomycetota bacterium | reverse complement strand
GGCGAGCCCCAGGGCCGCGAGATCGCCGAGGCGATCCTCGCCGCCGACCCGTCGCTGCCGCTCACAATCGTGGCCAACGAGGTCGTCGAGGCACGCCCTGAATCGGTGAGAGCACTCGCCGTGCACCTCCGCCAGCAGCTTTCCCCCGATTTCGTGAAAACTCTGTGGAGAACGAACCTCGATACCAGCCACATTCCCCACTCCGAACAGGTGGGCGGCACCACAGTATTCGTTCTCCGCACCGAAAACACCTTCCCTGAAAGCAGAATCAGGGGCGCGGCACGCGAACGCAATCCAGACTTGATCATCTGGAGCGGCACGATCCACAAGTACGAGGCGGAGGCTCTGTTGTGGATAAGCCCAAATACCCCGGAAGAAGGTGATTCTCCCTCACTGAATCTTCATGCTTCACCGCCGTGATTTCGTGGTGGAGCCGTTGTGTGGGACGGTGGATCTGCTATCTTGATCCCTCGCCCGGAGGGGGCGGCCACAACCTGAATGCCGATCGGCATACCGAATTGTTTCCCAACACGGCCCGCCACACGAGTCGGAGTGATCGCCACCTCGCTGGCTGAAGAGAGATGATCGCGGCCCAGGGAACCAGACTTCGGTCAACCGGCTGATCGGCACCGGAAGCCTCACGCAGGAGAGCTTCGGAGGGACAGGAGGAGAGTCCCTCGGAGTGCGTGGAGCACCCGGTCAGGTGCGAAGAGGGGGCTTCACGGCCCAGCGCCCAACGGGTGCACCAGCCGTACGGCGATGAGAATGGAAGAGAGATGCCGGGACCCCGACGGGGTCCCGTCGTCGTTTTCGACCCCGCCGAACCTTCCCGGACCTCTCCTGACTCCAACGCCCCCCACCCACGAACCGCGCTGCGTCGCGCCCAACGGCTGTTGGACCGCGGTCTAACATCGCCTCCCCGGCGGACCGATGGCGGCCCGCCGAACGCAGCTCGAGGGAAAGGACATCTCCTATGGCGGACAAGCGGCACTTCGACGTGGTGGTGATCGGCGGCGGACCGGGCGGCTACGTCGGCGCGATCCGAGCGGCCCAGCTCGGCTACAAGGTCGCCTGCGTCGAACGCGCCAAGCTCGGCGGCGTCTGCCTCAACTGGGGCTGCATCCCCTCCAAGGCGCTGCTCGCCAACGCCGAGCTCATGGAGAAGCTCACCCACCAGGAAGAATGGGGCCTGCAGATCAAGGGCGAGGTCAGCTTCGACTGGTCCAAGGTCATCAAGCGCTCCCGTGACGTCGCCGGCAAGCTCAGCGGCGGCATCAACTACCTCTTCAAGAAGAACAAGATCGAGCACATCGAGGCCCACGCCAAGATCACCAAGGGCGCGCAGTCCGGCAAGTGCGAGATCGAGATCTACGACTGCGACGTGCAGGAGGAACTCACCAGCGCTCCCGCCACACCCAAGGGCTCGGCGCGCGAGACCATCACCGCCGACAAGGTCATCGTCGCGACCGGCTCGGTCGCCCGCGAGCTGCCCTTCGCCAAGTTCGACGGCGACAAGATCTGGGGCGCCCGCGAAGCGATGTACAACGACGAGAAGCCCGAGAAGCTCATCGTCGTCGGATCCGGCGCCATCGGCATGGAGTTCGGCTACGTCTACCACTCCTACGGCACCGAGGTCACCGTCGTCGAGATGCAGGACCGCATCCTCCCCGTCGAGGACGACGACATCTCGAGCCAGATGCTCCGCCACTACAAGAAAGCGGGCATCAACTTCGAGCTCGGTCACGTGACAACGGCCGTCGAGAAGACCAAGAACGGCGTCAAGGTCACCATCGCCCCCTTCAAGGACGGCAAGGCCGACGAGTCCAACGCCAAGACCCTCGAAGCCGACAAGGTCCTCCTCGCGATCGGCGTCGTCGGACGCTTCGACGGCCTCTTCGATGACGCCCTCGGCCTCGAAACCGATCGCGGACACATCAAGACCGACTACGTCCCGCTTGGCCCCGACGCCCCGCTTGATCCCAAGCCGCTCACCTACGCGACGAACATCCCCGGCATCTACGCCATCGGCGACGTCATCGGCGCGCCCTGGCTCGCGCACGTCGCGTCGGAAGAAGCCGTCCTCTGCGTCGAGCGCTTCGCCGTCAAGGACGGCAAGCTCGACCACGAGCCCATCCCGCTCGACTACACCGTCATCCCGGGCTGCACCTACTGCCACCCGCAGGTCGCCTCCGTCGGCTTCACCGAACGCGACCTCAAGGCCCGCGGCATGAAGAAGGGCACCGACTACGAGATCGGCAAGTTCCCCTTCACCGCCAACGGCAAGGCCATCGCCTCCATGCACACCGAGGGCCTCGTCAAGATCATCCGCGGCCTCCCCCGCGGCGAGATCCTCGGCGCCCACATCATGGGCGACAGCGCCACCGAGCTCATCGCCGAGCTCTCCGTCGCACGCCGCCTGGAGGCAACGACCGAGGAACTCATCGCCACCGTCCACGCCCACCCGACCCTGCACGAAGCCGTGCACGAGGCGGCGCTGGACTCGGAGGGGCGTGTGATCCACACGTAAGAAGTCCTCGAGAACGGCGTAAGCAAAATCCTGTTACGACTGGCGTTTTTGATGGCTCTGCGCACACTTGAAGTGTGCAGAGCAAGACGCGCCATCAGTGCATCGCCGCCGCCCTCGCGGCCTCGCTCGGTGTGGCGCACAGCACTGCGCAGTCCGTCGCAATGCCCGATATCGAGCCGCTCAGCGACACCTTCCCGGGGCCCGCCTTCATCCCCGAGGTCGTCGATGACTTCGAGATCGTCGGCACCCTCGACGACCGCGGGTGCGGCCAGCAGCCGCTGCTTCGGAGCGCGATGCCGACAGGCCCCTTCCCCGACACCCGCCTCGGCGTCCAGCTGCTCGGCGCGACCCAGTTCACCTCCAACGACGACGGCGGCCCCTACGCCGACCGACTCGGCAGCGCGCTCATCGACCTGCCCGCGCCCTTCCCGGTCCTCTGGGCCGTGAGCGGCTTCAACGATCTCGACTTCGACGGCAACGCCGACCTGCCCGGCAACCCGCCGCACGGCCAGCTCGGGCCCTTCGAGCTCGTCGCCCTCGTCCGGACCCCCGCCCGCGGCATCACCGACCGCCGCGTCGTCGCCTCCAACACCTTCACGACGGGCGAGGAAGCCTTTATCGGCCCGCGCTCCTCAAACCTCGCGGGCCTCGAAGACCCCGGCGCGCTGCTCTCCTACATCGTCAACAACCAGCCGGGCGTCGATCTCGGCTGCCGCACGCCCGACACGCTCATGCGCGCCCTCGACAGCGCGGGCGACGAGATCCGACGCAGCGACGACGCCAGCCCGCTCGGCACCGGCGACGGCTCCGCGCTCTTCGGCATCGCGCTCGCCCTCGATCCAAACGGCGTCGAGCCGCCCGCGGCCGTCCTCGAACTCACCGGTGACGGTAACCACGACTTCGACCCCGCCTTCCGCCACGACCGGCTCGGCGAGTACACGCTCGAGATCACCTTCCGCGACGCCCTGGGCATCGCGATCGAGACGCGCATCCTCCCCGACGAGCTCCTCGACCGCGCGGACTTCCGCCGCTACCGCGTCCCCGCGCCGCCCGAAGCCATCACCTACGACGCCATCGTCAACAACGACCCGGCCGGCTGCGCGCAGCCCGTCTGCGTGGGCGACCGCGACTTCATCACCATCGAGGGCCTCCGCCCGAACGGCGAGATCATCGTCGAGGTCACGCAAGCCGAGTTCGATCCGCTGATCGTCCAGCTCGACGCCAACGGCCAAACCGTCCAGCTCGCCGACGACAACCTCGAGACCGGCTCACGCCTGCCCATGTTCGAGGCGCTCACCGACGGCGCGGGCACGCTCCATCTCGCGGTCACCGCCTTCCCCGACCGGGGCGTGGGCGGCCTGCACACCGCGTCGGGCGGCTACCGCATCCGCCTGATCGACAACATCCCGCCGCTGCTCGGCTGCAACCCCGCCGACGTCGCCGCACCCTTCTTCGTCGTCAACATCTCCGACCTGTTCGGCTACATCAACGAGTTCGTCAAGCCGCAGAGCGAGCAGAACGACGCGATCACCGACGCCAACCGCAACGGCGTCGTGAACATCTCCGACCTGTTCTTCTTCATCGAGGTCTTCACCTCGGGCGCACCCTGCCCGCAGCCCGACTAGGCCCTGTTTGACGGATTATGTTTGCAGGGTGGGACGGGCTTCCAGCCCGTCTCTGTGGTCTTCCGATGCCGCTCGGACGGGCAGGATGCCTGTCCCACCGATCCGTCAAACACAACTTAACCGAACCTCGATCGGAAGCCCGCCAGTCTCAGCCCGAATCAGATCAGACGACCTGCAGCAGGCCCATCACCTGCTTCACGACGTCCTCGGCCGTCAACCCGCACATCTCGAGCATCTCCTGCGGCGTCCGCGCGCTCTTGGGGATCCGCTTGACGTGCATCTGCTCGAGCTGGAATGCGTCTCCCGCGGTCGTCAGCGCGTCGCTGATCGCCGAGCCCAGCGCGCCGCCGAAGTTGTCCTCGAGGCTGATCGCGTACCCGTTGTTGGCCGCGATGACGTCGAGCAGCTTCTCCTCATCGAACGGCAGCGAGTACACGTCCACCAGCGTCGCGCTGATGCCGGCCTTGTCGAGCAGATCGATCGCCCGGTTCGCCTCGTGCACCATGTAGCCCGACGCGCAGATCGCCACGTCGCGGCCCTCGTGCAGCACCTCGAGCCCGCCCAGGTTGAACACGTGATCGTCCGAGTACAGGAACTCGGTGTCCGCACGCAGCGTCCGCATGTAGCACATGCCGTCGTAGTCGGCCATCACGCCCGTCAGCGCGTATGCGGCGTACGCGTCCGCCGGCTGCAGCACGTAGCACCCCGGGTTGCCGCGGTGATCCTTCATTGTCGAGAACGACCGGAACCACGCCACGTCGGGCAGCGACATCTGGCTCGGCCCGTCCGCCGCGAGCGTGATCCCCGAGTGCGACCCGACGATCTTGAGGTTCGCGCCCGAGTACAGGCCCATCTCGATCTGGTCGTACGCCCGCGTCAGGAACTTACTGAAGCTCGACACGAACGGGATCTTGCCCGCCGCCGACATGCCGACCGCCGCCGACACCATGTTCTGCTCGGCGATCTTGCACTCCACAAACCGATCCGCCAGATCCGCGTCGTTCGCGAACGTGTTCGCGAAGGTCGAGTTGCTCACGTCCGCGTCGAGCGCGACCACATCCGGGCTCGACTTGCCGAGCATCCGAAGCGCCACGCCGTACGCCTTCCGCGTCGCCCACTTGCCCGTGTGCAGGACGCTCTCCATATCGAGCGACTTCATCGCCTCCGACAGCGTCGGAAGCTCCGGGATCACCGTCTCCTTCGCCGGCGCCTCCGCGGGCGGCTGGATCATGAACTGATCCCCCTGCCCCAAGGCGCTCGTCATATCCAGACGCGTCTCGTCGAGCTCGCGGATCGCCTGCTCGAGCTGATCGCCCGTCGGCGGCTTACCGTGCCACCCGCCGCCCTGCAGGCTCGGCACGCCCCAGCCCTTGACCGTCTTCGCAACAACCGCCAGCGGCGCCGACTCCGTCCCAGAGATCTCCGCGAACCGATCGAACGCCTGCGCGATCGAGTCCGGGTCGTGCCCGTCGATCGTTACAACCTCGAAACCGGTCGCCTTGAGCTTCTCCGCGAGCACCTCGGGCGACTGCTGCGAACTCACCCGGTCCGCCTGCCCGTACTCGTTGCAGTTAAAGATCGGGAGCACATTCGTCAGCCCGTGATCGACGATGAAGTCCAGCGCCTCGGGGATCTGACCCTCGCGCGCCTCGCCGTCGCCGATGATGCAGTAGATCCGCCGGTCCGTGCCGTCGAGCACCGCCGCCTTGCCCAGACCCGCCGCCACGCTCAGTCCCTGACCGAGCGAGCCCGTCGCCGCGTCGAAGAAGGGGAAGCCCTCCATCGGGTTCGGGTGCCCGTCGAGCACGCTGTCCGCGTCGCGGAGCGTGTCAAGATCCGAGGGCGTCAGCTTCCGCATCTCCTCGCCGGGCTTGCCGACCATCACCCCGAGCTGCGCCGCCGCGGCATACACCGCCGGCACCGCGTGGCCCTCAGAAAGCACCAGCCGGTCGCTCGTCGGGTAGTCAGGCAGGTCCGGGCTCCACCGCATCGAGCGGAACACCAGCACCGTCACGATGTGACCGATCGACATCGCCGACGTCGGGTGACCGCTCCCCGCGGCCGCGCACATCTCAAGGGCGTGACGGTCGAGCTCGATCGCCTGGGCATGAACGGCGGCTTCGAATGACATCGCTGACTCCTTCCGACCACTGCCGGATCAAGCCCGCGTCGCTGGTGCCGCCGCCGCCGCAAGGGCGGCCTCGATGTCGTCGGGAACCACACCCGCGGCGACGCCCGGCCCGGCTTCTGCCGCGGGCGGTCGCTGCGCTGGCGAGCCGACCCCATGTCCACCGGGATCGGCCATGAACCGTCATTATGGACGACCCGCACCCCGAGAGCAAGTCCGCCGCGTCGCCGGAACACAGCCGAATCACACTCGACCCCAAGATCTGCACCGCCCCTCCCCACTCACCCCCAACAGAACGGGCCGCCCTCCATTGGGGTACACTCGCCCCGCACCACAAGGGGCCGATCCGACGCTGTTTGCGCCGCGTGTGCGCCGATCGTCCATCCACACCCCAAGGGAGCACCCGCCATGAAGGTCGTCTGCGACCGAGCCTCGTTCCTCGACGCCATCAACCTCATCTCCGGCGTGGTCGCCGCGCGCACACCGCGGCCGCAGCTCACCTGCGTCAAGCTCACCGCCTCCAAAGAAGGCAACGCCGGCTCGCTCACCATGGCCGCCACCGACGCCGAGATCTCCCTCACCCTCCGCACCGAGCGCGTGGACGTCGAGCAGGAGGGCGAAGCCCTGATCCCCGCCGACAAGCTCGCCCAGATCGTCCGGGCCGAGGACAACGAGCCCACGCTCACCTTCGAGGCCGACGGCGATGTCCTCCACATCCGCGGCGCCGATGCCCACTTCCAGCTCCGCGGCTTCCCCGCGGGCGACTTCGTGGACATCCCCACCCTCAAATCCGTCGAGGCCCCCTCGGGCGGCAAGCGCACCTTCACCGCACGCGCCGGGGCCCTTGTCGAACTCGTCAAGCGCACCCTCTTCGCGGCCGCCAAGGAAAACAGCCGCTACGCCATCAACGGCGTCCTCGTGAAGCGCGACGGCAAGAAGCTCGAGTTCGTCTCCACCGACGGACGCCGACTCGCCCTCGCCCGCACCACCCTCGATTCCGGCGACGGCGAGACCGTCAGCCCCATCATCCCCGCCAAGGCGCTCAACATGATCGCCAAGCTCGCGACCGACCCCAACGAGCCCATCGGCATCGCCGTGAGCGACCAGCAGATCGCCTTCGCCGTCGGCATGGAGCCCGGGGCCGACGAATCCAGCGCCCGCGCCGTCCTCTGCTCCAACCTCATCGAGGCCGCCTTCCCCCCCTACGAGGACGTCATCCCCAAGGACCAGGACATCAAGGTCACCTTCGACCGCGACCTGCTCTCCTCGGCCGTCCGCCGCGCCGCCCTGCTCACCAACGAGGAATCCAGAGGCGTCCGGATGGCCTTCTCGGGCGGCGAGAAAACCCTCGAGCTCTCGAGCCGTGTCCCCGAGATGGGCGAAGCCAAAATCGACGTCGAGCTCGCCAGCTACGAGGGCTCCGACATCGAGATCGGCTTCAACCCCAGCTACATCGTCGATGCCCTCAAGGTCATCGAGCAGCCCGAGGTCATGATCGAACTCAAAGCCTCCAGCAAGCCCGGCGTCTTCCGCTCCGGCGCCGACTTCCTCTACGTCGTCATGCCTGTGACGCTGCAGTAAGTCGAGGCATTCGGCATTCGGCAAGAGGCATTCGGTGAGACGCGCCCCCCCACTCCCCCAGGGAGAGGGCCGGGGTGAGGGCTCCGCGTTCTACCACTCCTCCTCACTCTCTCATCCGAATGCCGAATGCCAAGTCCCGAATGCCCCGCCCTCCCCGCGTTGCCCCCCCACCCGCGCCCGGATACCTTCTCCCTTCCGTGTTCGGCCCCGCCAACCGCTCCCGACGCAAGAACCTCCGCGCGGCCACCGCCGCCGCCGTCGCCGCAGCGCTCGCCGGAACCGCCGCAACCAGCCTCGCGCAGCCGCAACCCGACATCGCCCCGCCGCCGACACCGACCGGATCCGAGCCCTCCCCCTACGACAACCGGCCGATCCGGGCCGTCATCCTGCGGACACCCCTCGTCAACCGTCAGCCGGGCGACCCCGAGTTCGTTCCGCTCACCGGCTTCGAGGCCCAGCGCGCCGAGAACAACATCCGCACCGCACCGGGCACGCCCTTCCTCGCCGACACCGTGCGCAACGACGTCACCCGCCTCAACCGCCTCAACGCCTACTCGCGCGTCGAGACGCTCGTGCAGCCGCTCGATGACGGCTCGGTCAACGTCATCTACACCCTCGTCCCGCGCGCGATCATCGCCGCCGCCGAGGTCGTCGGCAACACCGAGCTCACCGACCAGCAGATCCGGCCCATCATCGGACGCCTCGAGGGCGCACCCGTGGACCGCTTCGCGATCGACCGAGCCGCCCGGCGCATCGAGGAGGTCTACCGCGAGCGCGGGTTCTTCAACGCCACCGTCGAGATCGATATTGACGAGCTCGAAGAGACGGGCCTCCTGATCTTCCGCGTCCGCGAGGGCGTCCGCATCCAGATCAACGAGATCCGCTTCGAAGCCACCGACGGCGCGCTCGCGTTCAGCCGACGCCTCCTGCGCCGCCAGACCGATACGCGCATCTCGGGCCTGTTCGGCCGCGGCGCGATCGATGAAGCCATCCTCGAGCGCGACGTCGCGAGCCTCGTCGGCTACTACCGCGACGCCGGCTACCTCGACGCCCGCGCCGACTACGAATTGCTCCCCTCGCCCGACGGCCGCGAGGCGATCATCACCTTCCTCATCGAGCAGGGGCGCGTCTACACCCTCCGCCGCGTGCTCGTGGATTACGCCGACCCCGAAGAAGACAACGTCTTCAGCCCCGAGCAGATCGCGGGCCTGCTCACCATCCGGCCCGGCGAGGTCTACTCCGAACGCGAGCTCCGCCGATCCGTGCAGGCCGTGTCCAACGCCTACGGCCAGCTCGGCTACACCAGCGTCTCCGCCTCCCGCGCCGACCTCCGCGACCCCGACCTACCCGAGGTCGATCTCCTGCTCCGCGTCAACCCGCGCCAGAAGTACAAGACGGGCGAGATCATCATCCAGGGCAACGAGATCACGCAGCAAAAGGTCATCCGCCGCGAGATCGAGCTTCTCCCCGACCGCCCGCTCGACACCACGGCGCAGCGCCGCACCGAGAACCGCATCCGACGCCTGCGCCTCTTCAGCCCGGGCTCCGTCAAGCTCACGCTCCAGCCCCCCGACCCCGCCGAGCCCGACTATCGCGACGTGCTCATCGAGGTCGAGGAAACCAACACCGGCAGCTTCGATTTCGGCGGCGCCGTCTCCACCGATACCGGCTTCTTCGGACGCATCGCGCTCACCCAGCGCAACTTCGATATCGCCGATACCCCCGACTCCGTGGGCGAGCTCTTCGCGGGCAGAGCGTTCCGGGGCGCGGGCCAGACCTTCACCGTCGAAGCGCTCCCGGGCGACCTCATCGAGCGCTACCAGATCTCGCTCGCCGAGCCCAACCTCTTCGGCACCAACTACAACGCCTCCGCCTCCGCCTTCTTCCGCGACCGCGACTTTGAAGAGTTCGACGAGACACGCTTCGGCGGCCGCTTCGGCATCGGACGCAGCTTCGGCACCCGCTGGTCCGGCGCGATCAACCTCCGACTCGAATCCGTGGACCTCGCCAACGTCGGTTCAGATCAAGCCGTGGACTTCTTCGAGTTCGACGAGCGCCAGACCTTCCTCGCCGTCGGCCCCCGCCTCATCCGCTCCACCCTCGACAACAACTTCCTCCCCACCCGCGGCACCCGCACCGAGCTCACCGCCACCCAATACATCGGCGACTTCGACTTCACCCGCCTCGAAGCGGAGCACTCCGTCTTCATCCCCATCTTCGAAGACTTCCTTGAACGCCGGACCGTCATCGAGCTCACAAGCCGTATGGGCTACATCCCGCAGGGCCAGGAAGACACCCCCGTCTTCGAACGCTTCTACATGGGCGGCAACAACTTCCGCGGCTTCCGCTTCCGCACCATCTCGCCCCGCAACTTCAACAGCGCGGGCGTCCTCTCAGAAGACCCCGTCGGCGGCACCTGGCTCTTCTTCCTCGGCGCCCAGGTCCGACAGCCCCTCTACGAAGAGCTCCTCTCCGTCGTCGCCTTCGTCGATTCGGGCACCGTCCGCGAAGACGTCGGCCTCGACGAGTACCGCGTCTCCGTCGGCTTCGGCTTCCGCGTCTTCGTCTCCGCCCTCAGCCCCGCCCCCCTCGCCTTCGACTTCGGCTTCCCCCTCGTCGAAGAAGAAAACGACGAAAGCCAACTCTTCAGCTTCTCCGTCGATATCCCGTTCTAGGGACCAGGGACCAGGGACCGGGGATCAGGGATCAGGGATCAGGGTTGTGATTCCGGGTGCCACTGGCGGCTCGACCGCCAGTGCCGCACCAAACGCCATAGACCACGCCAGCCCCCCGCGCCCAACGCCTCCCGCTCCCCCTGGGAGAGGCCCGGGGTGAGGGCTCCCCCTCTACCCCTCCTCCCCCTGATGCCTGATGCCCGATGCCTCCCCCCGAATGCCCAATGCCGAATGCCGAATGCCCAACCCAGCCCCTTCCCAGCACCCCCGCCCCCAACGCACTACCCTCCACAAAGGCCCCAAAGGCCCCAATTCGGAAGGACCCAAACACATGACTCACGGCTCACACGCACGTCGTCTCGCGATGCCCGTCGTCACTCTCGCCGCCCTCGCGATCGCGACCATCGCCCTCGTCCGCCCCCACACCGCCGACGCCACCCGCGCCGTCGCCGCCGCCAACCCCACACCGATGGCCGTCGTGGACATCGCCAAGGTCGTGGACCAGCTCAACGAGCGCGCCGCGCTCGAGCGCGACCTCAAGATCTTCATCAGCACCCGCGAGGCCAGCCTCGAGCAGATCCAGAACGAGATGGAAGAGGTCAGCGCCGACGCCGAGATCCTCCCCGAGGGCTCCGCCGAGCGCATCGAGGCCGCTCGCCGACTCCGCGAGCTCCAGGCGACCGGCCAGGCGCGCCAGCAGTTCCTTAACCAGGAAATCACCATCGAGCGCGGCAAGATCTTCCTGAACATCCTCGACAAGGTCGAGGCCGCCGTCGGCGAGATCGCCCAGCGCGACGGCTGGGAGATCGTCGTCATCAACGACGACGGCATCTCCGATATCCGCAAGCAGCGCGTCCGCGCCGAGGACGACGCCCTTAACCTCGTCTTCGGACGCCGCATCCTCCACGCCTCGCCGCGCGTGGACATCACCAACGACGTCATCATCTTCATGAACAACCGCTTCGCCAACGCCGGCGGCAACTAACCATCTCACCACTCCCAGCGAAACGGGCCGCCCGCCCGTCCGATCCACAAGCCGTGTCAGACACGAACGAGGCCCAGGCGATCCTCTCCGAGATGCTCGGCACCGCCGAGAAGGTCGCCGCCGCGCTCGCATCGCTCAACCCCGAGATCCTCGGCAACAAAGACCGTCCGATCGCGGGCGTCGCCGGCATCGACGACGCCGCCTCGACCGACCTCACCTTCATCCGCTCCGCCGAGTACGCCGCACGCTGGCCCAAGTCCCGTGCCGGCGCCGCACTCATCACCCGCGGTATCGATGTCCAGGCCGATGACCACGACCAGCGCGCCCTGATCGTCGTCGATTCCGCCGACCACGCCCTCGCCGCGCTGCTCGAAGCCGCCAGCACACTCGCCCCTTCCGAGCCCGCCGACCCCGGGCTCCACCCTACCGCCACCATCCACGACTCGGCCTCGATCCCCTCGTCGTGCTTCGTCGGTGCGAACGCCTCCATCGGCCCCAACGTCAAGCTGGGCGAGCACACCCGCGTCCACGCCGGCGCGGTCGTCGCCGCCGGCGTACGCACCGGCGAGCACTGCACCATCCACGCCCGCACCGTCCTCATGCCGGGCGTCCGCATCGGCAGCCACTGCGAGATCCACCCCGGCGCCGTCCTCGGCGCCGACGGCTTCGGCTACATCGCCAACCCCGACAAGTCGCAGGGCTTCATCAAGCTCCCCCACCTCGCGGGCGTCACCCTCGCCGACCACGTCGAGATCGGCGCCAACACCTGCATCGACCGCGGCAAGTTCAAACCCACCACCATCGGCAGCCACACCAAGATCGACAACCTCGTCCAGATCGGGCACTCCTGCGCCGTCGGCGAGCGCGTCCGCATCTGCGGCGCCGTCGCGATCGGCGGCTCCACCACGGTCGGCGACGACACCGTCATCGGCGGCGCGAGCTGCATCCCCGACAACGTCACCATCGCCCCCGGCACCATCATGGCGGGCGGCTCCATGGTCACCGGCAACCTCGGCGGACCAGAGCCATTCGCCGGCTACCCCGCCAGACCCATCAGCGCCTCACGCAAAGCCATGGCCATCCAACCCTTGCTCCCCAAGATGCGCGACAAGCTCAACGACGTCGCACGCCGGCTCCGCCGCCTCGAAGACCAGCAGCCGTGATGCCCATCAAGCGCACCACCATCGAGCGCCCGTTCACCATCGAGGGCATCGGGCTCTTCACGGGTCAGGACGTCTCCACCCACTTCAAACCCAACACAACCTCCACCCCCGGCATCCTCATCGCACGCGACGGATCCGACCCCATCGCCGCCACCATCGCCAACCGCTCCGACGAGCCCGCGCACCCGGCGTTCGGACAGATGGACGCGCGCCACACCGCGATCGCCACCGCGAAAGGCCCCGCCTTCACCACCGAGCACGCGCTGGCCGCCCTCGCGGGCCTCGGCATCACCGACGCCATCATCGAACTCACGGGCCCCGAGATCCCCATCCTCGACGGGTCCGCCATCGACTTCGCCGAGCACCTCACCGCCGCCGGGACGACGCCGCTCTCCGCCGAGATCAACCCGATCACACCGACCGAGCCCATCGAGATCACCTCACCCGACGGGACCGCCTCCATCACCATCGAGCCCATCGACGCAGACGCCGCCCCCCACTACCGCTACGAGCTTGACTACGGGAGTCGCATCCCGGCCTGCACCGCGGACTGGAAGGGCGACCCGCAGAGCTTCCTCGAATCGATCGCCCCCGCCCGCAGCTTCAGCCTGCGGGAAGAAGCCCAGGCGATGGCGCAAGCGGGCCTGTTCACCCGCTTCACGCCCGCCGACCTGCTTGTGCTCGATCACGACGCCAAGCCGATCGACAACACCCTCCGCTTCGAGAACGAGACCGCCGCCCACAAGCTCCTCGACCTCATCGGTGACCTCGCGCTCGCCGGCGCACCCATCCACGCCCGGATCACCGCCAGACGCTCGGGCCACGCGATGAACCACGCCGCCGCCCAACGGCTCGCCGAGCTTTCTTCTTAGACCGATTTCTTCCTCGACCGACCGGCCGCGCGCGCAATCTTCCCGCGTTGCGCCACAAACCTCTTGCACCCGCCCGCCGGCCGACGACAATCACACCGCCCCCACCACCCGCCGCGCCCGCGGCACCACACAGGGGGCATCCATGCCGCTCAAGCTCATCGCCGTCTCGCTCGTTCTCGTCGTCCTCACCGGCTGCGCCTCGCTCGCCGATCTCGCGGGCTTCACGAGCGAGGTCGAATCCAAACGCGACACCATCACCGCCCGCATCGACGAACTCGCCGCGCAGCGCGACGCGCTCCCGCAGGCCGACCCACGCCGCAACCAGATCGACGCCTCGATCGCGCTGCTGACGTCCAACCAACGCACGCTCGACCAGGCCCTCACCCAACTCGACCAGATCGCCGCCAGCGCCGAATCGCCCGACCCCATCTCCAACGTCGTCGGCGCCGTCGCGCCGTGGCTCCCCGAGCCTGTCCGCACTCCCGCCCTGCTCGTCGGCGGCCTCGCCGCCGCGCTCGTCCGGGGCACGCAGCTCAAGAAGTCCGCCGCCTCTATTGCGCGCTCCATCGAGCACGCCGCCCAGCAGGACCCACAGCTCAAGGAACGCCTCGAGGCCAACAAGCCACTCCTCGAGGCCGAGCAGACCAGAACCGCCAAGCGCATCGCCAAGGAAGCAACGTCGGCCGAGAAGCTCGTCAAGCTGCCGCTCTAAATGGGAGTGTCAACCAACCGCCTACCGCGTCGCGACCGCCGCCGATTCCGTCCGGCACACCACCCGCATCACGCCGTCATCGACCCGCACGTCGAGCAGGCGGACACGGCGGCGGTCCACGAGCCGGAGCTCGGGCGTGAGGTTCACAGCCTCTTCACCCAGCGCGATCTCGAACAGCTTCTCGACAAACGTCAGGTCCACACCCTCGAGCTCATCGGGAAAGAAGTCCGCCGCGTTGGCCCGCGCCTCGCGCAAGACCATCGGCGCGGGCAAGGGCAGACGCCCGACGTGCACCCACGTCGGCTTCACCCACAGGCTGCCGTCGGAACGGATCTCGGGCTTGAGCGACGCCGTCACCACCCGGCCCGACCCGGGCTCTTCTTCCTTCGCGCCGAGCCGCACGCCGACCCGGACCTCGCCGCCGACGAAGCGGACCTGCATCTGGCTCAGCTCTTCGGGCCACTCGTCGAGGCCGGTTTCTGTCTCGAGCCAGCGCGGCAGCCGGCCTGTGAGCCAGCGGCTGGCGTCAAGATCCGAGACCTCCAGCGCCCACGGCACGCTGAGCTGCCGGGTGCCGTCGGCGCTGGTGCCCTCGATAGATCGGAGCCGGTGCAGCTCGCGGCCGAGCTGGTTCTCGATCGCGGTCGCACCGGCGACCACGCGGTCGTCATCGGGCCGCAGGTGCCGCCACCATCTGGGTGCGCGCTCGATCTGCGTCGCGGCGAACAACGCACCGAGCGTCAGAAGCGCGAGCAAAATCAGCGTGGATCGGATCAGCCAGACGCGCGAGCGAGCGAGGATGTGGGAGCGGGGTGCGTCGGGTCCGGGCGTGGCGACGTCCTTGTCATCCTGCGGACCGAGCGCGCCGTCCTGTGCGCGCGGCGAAGCATCGTGCTCGCGCTGGTTCATCCGCTGGGAGCCTACCCGGCCCGGCGTCGGACCGCGACGCCGCGCGTCGTGCGAGAGAGTCGCGGTCTGAATTGGCCGGGCGGCCTGGTGAGGCGCACCCGGCCCGGCGTGGGGAAAGAAGGGTCCTGTGCCCCGGACCGGCCTCTTCTCTCACTCTGAGGCCGTCGTTCGTGACGCCGCGATGTCCCTTCGCGACGCGCGTCACCGGGCCGCCGGCCCGGGGCTTGAAAGTGAGCCAGAGCGTTTCCGCCCCGGACTCACTCGTCCGCGTGACGCACCACACGCGGACGCTCACTCCCTCAAACTCCACACAACGCATCACGCTTGGCGTGATGCCCGCGGGGGAAGCTCTTCGGCACCGCTTCCGCGGGACGCCGTCAGCCAACTCACTCCGTCCTGTTGAACCATGCACCGCACTCGACCTGATCGCCACGCTGCAGCGCGTGGTGTCTCGTGAGGGCCCCCGCACACGCACCGCCGATTACCCGGCTTCACGCGATCGGGTCCGAGAACACAGGGCAGAACGCCCGGTGGCTCGAAAGATTCCCCACCCGCCGTCCTCGGGTGTGTGTGTCCTTGGAAGAGATCATCGCGACGTAGAGACACCCCAGAGCGGGCGTTCGAATCGAGATATCTTTCTTCCCCGTCGGTCTGCTCCGGCCCACCTCGAATGAGGCTTTGAAACCAGCCGGCCCGACACCAATACAGTACGCACAAACCGCACCGCGGCTCCTGTGAGATGCCTATTTCTTGCAGAAAGTTCCGAGTTTGTATTTCGGACCTTGAACGCCGGCCCGGTAAGCGTCGCCTTACTTGGCGCTTACGGCCGCCGCCGCCTCGGTGCCGCTCACGGCCTTGAGGGCCCGGCCCAGCGCCTCGAGCGCGGCCGGCAGCTTCTCGGGATCGACGTGCCCGAACCCGATCCGGATGACCCGGGACTCATCGCCGAACCACTCGCCGCGCGAGACCTGCAGGTCGAACGCGGCCTGGCGATCGAAGAAGGCGGTGACGAGATCGTCGCTGAAGGCGTCGGGCTTGAGCCGCATGACGCACAGCGCCCCGCCGTCGGGCTTGACCCATTCGATGAGATGCCCGACCGACGGCAGCCACGCCTCGATCGCGGCGATCGCCTTGTTCAGGACCTCGCGCTGCGCCGCGAGGATCTCGTCCTTGCGTTCGAGCACCCTGACCGCGATGTGCTCGCACAGCAGCGACTCGGAGATGACCGTGTTCATCTTCGCGATGCGGAGGCGTTCATACAGCTCGGCGTCGGTCGTCGTGAGCCAGCCGAGCCGCAGGGCCGGGACGCCGTAGGCCTTCGAGATCGAGCCGCACGTGATGACCCGCCCGTCGAGCGGCGCGGCGCTGGGCGGGATGACGCCATCGAACGTCGCGTCGCGGTAGGTCTCATCGACGAGGACGTACGCCTCGGGCGCGCGCTCGGCGAGCGCTTCGAGCAGACTCTCGATCTCGTCGGTGGTGATCGACTTGCCGCTCGGGTTCTGGGGCGTTGCGAGCGAGACGAGTCTGGTCCGATCGGTGACGCGGCACATCACGTCCTCGATGCTGAGCGCGTAGCCGTTCTCGAACTTGGTCCGGCACGGGATGACCTTCGCGCCGGCCGCGTGCAGCGTGTCCTGCGTCGCAGGGAAGGTCGGCGCGAGCACGACAACCTCGTCCTCGCCGGACCGGCACAGCTCCATCGCGACGAGGTGCAGCGCGAGGATCGCGCCGTGGACCGTGAGCACCTGGCCCGGCTTGACGCCCCGGTCCGCGGCGAGCATGTGCCGCAGCGGCTCGAGCCCCTCGAGCGAGCCGTACCCCAGCTTCAGATCCAGCAGCTCCGCGACCGCGTCCTCGCCGATCGCCTCACGGAGCGAGAGGTCCTGCGAGGTGGATTCGGAGAGGTTGTGGGTGCGGTCGAGCTCCATGAGCTCGGTGATGCCGTTGGTGGGGAAACGGGGGGTTTCGTGCATGGGGGAATCCTACGGCTTCTCACCCCGGCACTCGAACGTTGCGAAGACAGCCGCGTGGTCGGAGCCGTTCCGCCGGCGGACCACGCCCGACTCGATGCACCGCAGATCCTCTGAGAACATGATGTGGTCGAGCCGGATAGGCGGGAACTGCGAGAACAACCCGATCATCGGCCATGTGCCGCCGCGGCCGCGGCCGGCAACGTCGTGCGACTCCAGCAGCTCGGCCTCACGCAGCTCGCGCAAGTGCTTCGATCGGAACGGCGCGTTGAGATCCCCCGCCACGATCAGCGCGTCCGCGACACCCTCGGCCCACGCGGCGAGATCGGCGGCCTGCTTGCGTTGCCGCTCGGTCTGCATCATCCGCGGCGGCGGGCCCGGCGAGACAAGATGAACAGCGCGGACCGCGATCTCGCGTCCGTCAAGATCCACCACGCCGAGCGGCTGCTTCGTATCGAGAAGCCCACGCGGCCCGGCATCCGGATCGACGCGGACGTAGGGCTCAGCGCTGAGGATCATCGGTCCGAAGGCTTGGTCCCCAGGAACCGGAATGACGTGCGGGTGCGTGCCCGCGAACGCCGAGATATATCGCGGCATCGCGTCTTGCGTGACCTCGAGCAGGACAACGACGTCGGCTGCAACATCGGACGCGGATAGAGCGAGCGTCTCCGCGTCTGCGCGACCGAAGAGTGTGTTGGCGTTGAGGACAGTGAGCGTCGGCCAGCCGTTCGGGCGCGGCGACGTGCGGAGACTCCGGTTGAGCGCCGGCAGGGCGATGCTTGCAAGCGTGATCGCGATGACCGCGGTTGATCGCCAGCGTCTGATGGTGATCGTGAGCAGGAGAACCGGAAGCATCGCGAGCGCGATATGGAACCGGAAGGCCTCGAGGATCAACACGGTGAAGGCACCGAAGCCGCCGAGCGCGGTCGCGTCGTGCGGATCATCGAACCAGAACCATGGCGCAACACGCGCAGCGACGCAGGCCGCGGCGGCGGTGATCGCGATACCCGAGAGCATCGCCGAGCGTTTTCGTGGCTTCATCGCCGCATCTACGGCGCTGCGCGGCGTGGGTTCGGGAACGCGGGCGTGTTACGCGCCTTTCTCAAACACATAGCTATGCCCCCGGTGGCACACGCGGATGGTGTCGCCCGGGCCGAACTCGCCGGCGAGGATGCGGCTCGCGAGCGGGTTCTCGATGCGCTGCTGGATCGTCCGCTTGAGTGGGCGGGCGCCGTAGGCGGGGTCGTAGCCCTCCTCGGCGATCGCCTGCTTGGCCTGGTCGGTGATCTCGAGCGCGATCTCGCGTTCGGCGAGCCGCTTGTGCAGGCGCTCGGTGAGGATGTCCACGATCGCGGTCATCTGCTCGCGCTTGAGCTGGTGGAAGACGACGATCTCATCGATGCGGTTGAGCAGTTCGGGGCGGAAGAACTGCGTGCGCTCGCTGACGTCCATGCGGCCCGTGACGCGGCCCGTTTCCGGGTCGATCTTGGGCTGGGCGTCCACGTCGGCGCCGGGGCGGCGGCGGATGAGGTCGCGGACGGCGGCCTCGATCTCCCAGTCCTCGGCACCCGATTCGGTCATCTCCTGGATCTTGGATGAGCCGAGATTCGAGGTCATTACGACGATGGTGTTCTTGAAATCGACCGTTCGACCCTGTCCGTCGGTGAGTCGGCCGTCATCGAGGATCTGCAGCAGCACGTTGAAGACGTCGGGGTGGGCCTTCTCGACCTCGTCGAGCAGGACGACGCAGTAGGGCCGGCGGCGAACGGCCTCGGTGAGCGCGCCGCCCTCGTCGTAGCCGACATAGCCGGGAGGCGCGCCGACGAGACGGCTGACGGCGTGCTTCTCCATGTACTCGGACATGTCGATGCGCACGACGGCTTCTTCTGTGTCGAAGAGGAACTCGGCGAGAGCCTTGCACGTTTCGGTCTTGCCGACACCGGTCGGGCCCAGGAACAGGAAGCTGCCGATGGGTCGGTCGGGATCGCCCAGGCCCGCGCGGTTTCGGCGGACGGCGTCGGATACGGCGCGGAGGGCGTCTGCCTGGCCCACGACGCGGTCGCCCAGGTGGGCTTCCATCTTGGTGAGCTTCTCGCGCTCGGTCTCGACGAGGCGGGCGACGGGGATCCCGGTCCAGCGGCCGACGATGGTGGCGATCTGCTCGGCGTCCACTTCCTCTTTGATCATGGCGCCGCCGCTGGACTGGCGTGCATCGAGCGCGGCCTCGGCGGCTTCGATCTGCTTGTTGAGCTCGGCGAGCTCGCTGTACTGGATCCGTGCGGCGGTCTCGAGATCGCCTCGTCGTTGGGCCTGCTCGAGCTCGGTGCGTTTCGCATCGAGCTGGTTGCGCAAGACTTGGACCTCGTCGAGCTCGGCCTTCTCGGCTTCCCACTGCGCGCTGAGGCCGCGGTTCTTTTCCTGCAGCTCCGAGAGCTCGCGCTCGATGCGGTCGATCTCTTTGGTCTCCTCGGTGCCGCTCATCTTGACGGCTTCTCGCTCCATCTCGAGCTGCATGATGCGGCGGCGGAGCTCGTCGAGCTCGGCGGGCATCGAGTCGTTCTCGATGCGCAGCGCGCTGGCGGCTTCATCGACGAGGTCGATCGCCTTGTCGGGCAGGAAGCGGTCGGCGATGTAGCGGTGGCTGAGCCGCGCGGCAGCAAGGATGGCGTCGTCGCGGATGCGGACGCCGTGGTGCGCCTCGTAGCGCTCCTTGAGGCCGCGGAGGATCGCGACGGTTTCTTCGATGTTGGGCTGATCGACGTAGACCGTCTGGAAGCGGCGCTCGAAGGCGGGGTCCTTCTCGATGTGCTTGCGGTACTCATCGAGCGTGGTCGCGCCGATGCAGCGGAGCTCGCCGCGCGCGAGCGCGGGCTTGAGCAGGTTGCCCGCGCTGACGGCACCCTCTGCCTGGCCCGCGCCGATGATCGTGTGCAGCTCGTCGATGAAGAGGATGATCTGACCCTCGGCGGCCTGGACCTCTCTGAGAACGGCCTTCAGCCGTTCCTCAAACTCACCGCGGTACTTCGCGCCGGCGAGCAGCTGCCCGACATCGAGCGCCATGATGCGCTTCTCGCGCATGCCCTCGGGGCAGTCGCCCTGCACGATGCGGAGCGCAAGCCCCTCGGCGATCGCGGTCTTGCCCACGCCCGGCTCACCGATCAAGACGGGGTTGTTCTTCGTGCGGCGGCTGAGCACCTGCATGCAGCGGCGGATCTCCTCGTCGCGTCCGATGACGGGGTCGAGCTTGCCCTGCTGGGCGCGCTCGGTGAGATTGATCGCGTACTTGCTCAGCGCCTCGTAGCTCGCCTCGGCGTTGGGATCGGTGACGTTCTCAACTCCGGACGCCTTGCGGATCTGCTCGATCGCGTCCTTGAGGTGCCTGGGCTGCACGCCGAGCGTGGTGAGCAGCTCCTGTCCCTTGGACTTGTCCGCCGCGATCGCGAGCAGCAGGTGCTCGCTGGAGACGTAGCTATCTCCGAGGTCCTTAGCGGCGGTGTCGGCGCTGGCGAGCAGTTCCATCAACTCGCGTCCCGTGCTGCCCGCCCCACTGCTTGTGGTCGGCAGGCGGCTCAGCTCGGCTTCGGCGATCTGGTTGACCCGCGCGGGCTCGACGCCCGACTTCTCGAGGATGCTCCAGACGGGGCCGCCGCGCTCGGCGGTGAGGGCGGCGAGCAGGTGGAGCGAGCCGACCTCGGGGTGCTGCCGCTGGACGGCGGCGGACTGGGCGTCGGCGAGGGCCTGCTGGGCGATGGTGGTGAATCGGTCCGGTCTCATGCCGGTGAGTATGCAACGTGCGCGCCAGCGCATGCCGCCGACTCACCCTCGTTTGAAGGCGGTTCGGGGCGTCCCCACTGCCGGGCTGGCAGAATCTGACAGATTGTGGCGGGCGGGCCGGCTCAGCCCGTGACGTCGATGCGGCCGCCGGTCTCGCCGGCGGTCGGGCGGGCGGAGATCGCGCCACGCGGGGCGGCGTCGGCGGCGGACTCGATCAGGAGGATCGCGGCGTCGCCCTCCTGGCGGGCGGCGTCCAGCGCCAGGCCCGCGACGCGGAGACTCACCTCGTTGCCGAGGGCGACGTTGGAGATCGCGGCAGAGCTGACGCTTGCGGCCATGCTCGGGGTATCGAGCGGTCGCCGGCCCCGATTGAGCCGGCGCAAACAAACGCCCCGTGACGCCGTGGCTTCCGGTCTGCCCGAACCCCGATTCAAGGTGGGTGCCCGGCTCCAGATCCCAGCCTTCCACTGAAACCCGCCGCGGGGGCGGGCAACGAGGCCTGGCTATCGCCCGGAGCAGCAAAGCTCCCTCGGGGTGCTCAAAGGTTCGGACATGCACCGAACAGCCCCGGCGTCTCGGGGCGTCAGATCGAGCATACGCAGGAATCGGCTTCTGTCTTCCACGAGATTCGGATTTGTGCCTCAGATGCTCAGAACCGGCCGATGTTGTGCCGCGAATGGTCCGTGAACCGGGTTCCGGCAGGCCGCATGTACGGCTCGAGCCGGCGGCGGGACGTGGACCGGCGTGTTCGCTACACTCCGGGCCGCTCCGCGGCAGCGCGGACAGGGAACACGCATCTCACTTCAGGTGCCCGGGTTGGAATGGCCGCGGGGCACACGGTGGACGGGACAGGAGTTCGATGATGAACAAGAGAAACACGAAGCTCGCGATCGGCTCGATAGGGCTCGGTCTCGTCGCAGCCGGTCTGACTGGCTGCGGGAACAGCGTGTATGCCCTTCGGCTCGATCCGAGCCCGGCGGCCTCTTCGCTTTCGAGAAACCGCGCCATGGTTCACAATGATCTCATTGTCGTCATGGACACCGATCTTCGGAACGTGCAGGACGATATGGAGCGCCTCTGGCTTCTGGATCAGCCGTCGAAGCTGCACCCGCGTCTGAAGCCGCGGTCGCCGTAATTGAAATACGGACGCTCGTTTCGAGCGTCGAGAACTACTCGACAATCAACAACGCCCGCCTCCGATGGAATCTCGGTAGCGGGCGTTGTTCTTTGACAGATGGGGTTCTTGAGCGACGAGTGTCCTTCGCCGGGCTTACTTCGACGTGTACTGGCCGCGATCGACGCGCTTGAAACGCTTGTCGCTGATGAGCACCTGATTGACGATATTGCGGAAGTTCGCGGATGAGCTCTGATAGCCGGCGGCCTGGACGGCGTCGGCGGCTTCCTGCACGCCCATGGTCTTGCCCTTGAGCACATCGGCGAGCGCGTCGGGGAGCTTTTTGGTGTTGCGCGGACGCTTGCGGCCCGGCTCGAGTGCGCCCCCGCCCATGCTGCCGCCGAGCTCGCGGATCTCGGCATCGAGCGACGCGAGCTCGCTCGCGAGACGCTCGCGCTTGCGCTCGAGCGTGGAGAGCCGGCGCTGCCGGCGGCGGATCTAGGTGGTCAGATCGGTGATCGACACACCGGAAAGCCCCCCGCTGGTTCGCGCGGGTGCGGACTTGGCGGTGGTCTTCTTGCGTCGCGACTTCTTGGCCATATGAATCCTCTTCGTTGACTGGTTACGGATCGGGAAGTCTGTTGCCGAGAGGAGCTACCTTAGCCTGTGTCACTCAATCTGTCGTGTCTGAGGAACATCTTTTTACAAATTTGTGTCCGACATCTCACCAGTGTTGTAACCCATCTTTGCGAGCAGCGCATCGAAGTGATCAAGATCGAAAAAGCGCAGCCCGATCTCGCCCTGCTTGCCGCCCGAGGAAACTTTGATGCGGACGCGGGTCCCGAGGAACTCGCCGAGGTGGCGTTCGAGTGATTCGAGATCGGGTGATCGGTGATTCCCTTGCGACGATGTGTGTTCCGACTGCGATTGCTTCCTGGCTTCTGATTCCAGCTTGCGGACCGACCAGGAGCCCTTGACGGCGAGTTCTGCGAGTTTGGTCCGCCTCGTGCCGGCGGGGAGACTCAGAAGCGCTTTGGCGTGCCCGGTGGCGAGCTTGCCGGCAGCGATCTTGGATCGGATCTCATCTTCGAGGTCGGCGAGCCGCATGAGGTTCGCGACCGTGGATCGCTCCAGACCGACGCGCTCGGCGATCTGCTGCTGCGTCCAGTCGAACGTCTCCTGCAATCGGCGGAGGGCCTCGGAGCGCTCGATCGGGTTGAGATCCTCGCGCTGGATGTTCTCGATGAGGGCCCACTCGGCCGCCCGCTGCTCGTCGGCTTGACGGATGATCGCGGGGATGGTCGTATTGCCCGCGAGGCGGGATGCCCGCCAGCGGCGCTCGCCCGCGATGAGCTCGTAGCGCCCCCGCTGCTGCGACTCGCGGACGACGATGGGCTGGATCACGCCCGCGCTGCGGATGGATTCGGCAAGTCCCTGCAGGGTTTCGTCGTCGATCTCGCTGCGCGGCTGGTAGGGGCTCGGGATGATGTCATCGAGCGGGATGTCCTGCGCGACAAGGCCCGGCGGGGAGGGCGCGGGCTTGGGTTCGATGGCGCTCGCCGCCGGCGCGGGCTGGCCGTTGGATGCGGGGGTATGGTCGGCGAGCGGAGGTGACGCTGCTTGCGTTGGCGTGGCTGGTTGCGTGGCTATCTGGGTCACTGGCGGAGGCGCTGGCGGAGGTGCCGGCTCGGCGACGAGCGAGGAGAGTCCTTTGCCGAGGCGTCGTTTCTTGCGTTTGTTTGTATTTTGATCGGCCATTGCGTGATTCTCGGGTTTCAGATCTCAGGATATAGTGTGTTATGGGTTCAAACCAACAACATCTAGAGATTGAGGTCATTGCCCGGGCGTTGATCTTGGATGAGGGGCGGGTGCTGCTGTGCCGATCGGTGCGAGGCGGCTACACGTATCTGCCCGGGGGGCATGTCGAGCCAGGTGAGCCGGCGGTGGCGGCGGCGGCTCGTGAGCTCAAGGAGGAGGCGGGGTTGCGGGCGGTAATGGGACGTGGGGCTCTGATCACGGAGGAGCACTTTGAAGTCTCGACCAATCGGGGCTCGGAGCGCCACCACGAACTCAACTTTGTGTTCCACGTGGAACAGGTCTTCGGGCCGGACGGCGGCGAGGCGATCCGGGCGGGAGATCCGGTCGCGAGCCGGGAGTCGCACATCGAGTTCGTGTGGGCGGATCTGGCGTCGCTGCACGATCTGGACTTGCGGCCCGCATCCATCCGGGCGTGGCTGATGAGCGGGGGGGCGTCGTCGGATCTGCCGGCTGTGCCGGTTGTGCTGACTGGCGGGGCTGGGGCGGGGGCGATCTAAATTGCTGCCGATGCCTTCGCTTGTTCGGGTGGCGGATTGCCGATCTCTCCGTCGTGTCCGGGAGCACCGAAGACAGAAGACCTGACGGCGACGCTGCGTCGGCCGACACCTCGCCGCGGCTTCGGCTTGGTGATGGTGTGCCCGGCGTGTGTTCCACGGGGAACATCGACTCGGCGGCGGATGGGAAGTGTCTCGAGCAGCTTGGAATGCTCGTCGGGATGCTCTCGCACGAGGTCCGCAACCTGCTGACGCCCGCGATGGCGTACTCCCAGGCGGCCCTGAAAACACCGAGCGATATCGCGCTGTCGCACCGCGCGCTCCACGCGACGGTGGACGCGGTGAGCCAGGTGCAGTCGATTACGAACTCGATTCTCTCGATGGCGCGGCTGGAAGAGGACGCCCCCACTGGTCCTTCGCGCGTCGAGTTGGCGGTCACATCGGTGCTCCGGACGCTCGCGCCGGTCACAGGGGATGACTCGATCGTCTATCACACGGCTGTCGAGCCGGGCCTCGAGGTTTCGGTCCGTGACGCGGATCTGCGGCACATGCTGCTGAATCTGATCATGAACGCCCGGGACGCGACTGCGCGTGTCGGTGGGGGGTCGGTGTCGATCCGGGCGATCTCGACGGATGCTGGTGTGGCTTCGATCGTGATCGAGGACACCGGGCCCGGCGTGCCGCGGGACATCATCGCCTGGGCACGGGCGGAGCCGAACGAGTCGGGCGAGCCTCCCCGGGTTCGCGGTGGTCTCGGGATCTCGCTCGCGCGCCTGCTGGTCGCGCGGTGCGGTGGGCGGATGGATCTCGATCGGCGCGACGAGGGCGGATCGGCCGCGTCGCTGTGGCTGCCGCTGGCAGGCGAGACCGCGACCGGCGAGATGCGCGAAGCTGGTTGACTCAGCCCTTTTTTGTTTGTATTTTGATTGGATCTAGACCGACACTGATCGCCCCAGTGAGCTCCTCGCTCAGGGATGGGTCGTGTGTCGTGATGAGTCGCGTGGCCTGCTGATCGGCGATGAGCCGGATCACGGCGGTCCGGGCGGAGCCGCTCAGGCCCGCGGTGGGTTCGTCGAGAAGCAGCAGTGGAGCGGCGGTGGCGATCGCGCTGGCAAGGGCGGCGCGTCGGCGTTCGCCGCCCGAGAGCTCGTGGGGTTTGCGGTCGGCGATTGCGCCGACTTCGAGCTGGTCGAGCAGCTCTGCTGCGGGCGGCGCGTTCGGCGCGGCGGCTTCGGTGACGTTGCGTTTGATGGTCAGGTGCGGCCAGAGCGGTGCGTCCTGAGGGAGCAGGGCGATCGGTCGGGCGGCTGGAGGGAGCTTGTCGAGGCGCTTGCCCTGGAAGGTGATGGCGCCCTGGTCTGGTGTTTCGAGGCCCGCGATGAGGCGGAGGAGTGTGGTCTTGCCGTGGCCGGACGGGGCGTGGATCACGGCTGCGATGCTGGGCTCGAGATCGAGCGCAAAACCTTGGAGCACAGTGACTTCACGGCCGCGCGGGTTGCGGTGGTGCTTGGTGAGGTTCTCGATGATGAGTCCGGGTCGGTCCATGTGGTGTGTTTGCGGGGCGGCTTTCCGGGGTGGGCAGCGGTGGGGGAGTCGGTAGTGTGTGGCGATGGGACACGGTACCGAGCCGGGGTGGCAGGGTTCATCGGATGACCGGGCTCGCGGCGGGCCTTCGGGTCAGCTGGCGCGGCTGCGGGGGTGGCGGGTGTGGCCCGAGCGGTTCGGGCTCGGCGGGGCGCTCGGCGGGATCCGGAAGGGGCTCGCGGAGGCGGGGCGTCGTGATTCGGCGATCGAGGAGGCGTGGGCGCGGGTGGCGCCCGCGTGGGCGCGGTCGTCGGTGCGCGGGGTGTCGCTGGAGCGCGGGGTGCTGAAGCTCGAGTGCGGGTCGGCGTCGGGGCGGTACCGGCTGGATCAGTGGATGAGAAAGGGCGGCCTCGCGATGGTTCGCGGGGCCGCCCCTGTTTCGATCCGGAGCTACCGGGTGGTGACCCGGTCGCGTTGAGTTTGCTCGTTGGCCTGCGGCCCCGCTTACGGCTGGGCGGTGAAGGCGTTGATGTAGGCGAAGAGGTCGGAGATGTTGACGATGCCGTTGCCGTCG
>JBCDKU010000035.1:0-26492 GCA_038746265.1 Planctomycetota bacterium | reverse complement strand
GAGTTTCGCGATGGGCACGCAGCAGATCCTCGAGTCGATCAACCAGGACGTTCTCAAGACCGACATCCCGCGCTTCGACGTCGGCGACACGATCAACGTGCATGTCCGGATCGTCGAGGGCAACAAGGAGCGTGTGCAGGTCTTCTCGGGTGTCCTGATCAGCCGCAAGGGCCGCGGGATCAACGAGATGATCACCGTCCGCCGCATCGTGGACAACATCGGCGTCGAGCGGACGTTCCCGCTCAACAGCCCGCTGATCGCGAAGTTTGAGGTGGTCCGCCGTGCGGACGCCCGGCGTGCGAAGCTGTACTACCTGCGTGACCGAGTCGGCAAGAGCCGTCGTCTCCGCGACCGCCGCCGCGGCATGAAGCATGTCGAGGGTATGAAGACGATCCAGAAGTAATCCGACGTCTCGGAAGAACGCTTGATACGAAAAATGACGCGGGGGGCGTGCTTGGCACGCCCCCCGCTGTCGTTTTGAGATGTCTCACGCGGTCAGCGTGAGGCGGAAATCACTCCGCGTCGCAGCAGAGGTCGCACGCCGGCGGCGTGGCCTCGACATCGCAGCAGCAATCATCGCAGGTGCAATCGCTGCCGTCGCAGCACACGCAGCCGGTGTCGCAGCCACCGCAGCAGGAATCGGCGAGAACGGGCTGGGCGTTTCCGCTGCCCGCAAGGGCAACGGCGGTGAGACCGCCCGCGACCATGCCGGCGGCGCCGGCGAGGATCTTGGTCCAAAGCTTCATGGTTCTGTCTCCTGGGCGCGTCGAGCGCCCATCAGGTGATTCGAATTCGTGTAGATGAGGGGCCCGCGGCGATCCGCGCCGGGGCCGGGTCGTCGTCACACGATCACCCGTGGAGGCGGCGGATCGAGAACCAGATCGATCGAGGTCAGGTCAAAGCCGATGAACGGCGGCTCGGTCAGTTCTGACTCGGCGAAGTGGAGCCCTTCGGTGGTCTCCCAGTCGATCACGGGGGCCATGCCGCAGCACGCCATGCCGAGCGGGTTGTGCGGCTCGCTGGGCGGGCCGTCATTGTCGGGCTCCGCGGGCGGCGCCTCGTAGACGCAGAGCGGGCAGGACGAAATCACAGAATCGGCTTGTGCGTGGTCGGCGAGATCGGTGGCGCAGCACGCATCGGGCCCGAAGCCGCAGGGCATCCACACGGAGCCGGACAGCGGGCCGAGCGCGAGGGCGATCGAGACCAGAACCGCGATGGACTGCCTGAGCGTCACGTTGTCATTATATCGGTCAGCCGCGGCTGTACAAGAAGGCCGATTTCAGACGATGCGACCCCGAGGAATCCGCGGCGGTGAACGTCGCGCCCTCGTGCATGGTGGCGGAGCCGTACGCGCCGTCCTTCCGCATGGCGTAGATCGTGAGGCCGAAGTTGGGCTTGCCGCTGGCGTCGCGGAGCCGCTTCTGCTTGATGGAGCGGTCGGAGACCTTTTTGAGGACGTTGAGGCAGGCCTCGGTCGGGGTGGCGCCGTTCTCCATTTCTCGGACGACGCTGAAGGCGCCGCAGCTCTGGATGACGCTCTCGCCTCGGCCCGTGCAGCCGGCGGAGCCGACCTCGTTGTCGGTGTAGTTGCCGGCCCCGATGATCGGGGAATCGCCCACGCGGCCCGGGATCTTGTAGCTGAGACCGCTGGTGGTCGTGCAGCCCGCGAGGTCGCCCGAGGGGGTCACGGCGGAGCAGTGGATGGTGCCGTAGGTGAAGGGGATGCCCGAGCCCGGGATGCCGTCGAAGAAGTCTTGGCCCCACTCCTCGGCGATCGTCTTGTCGCCCTCGCGGGTCCAGTCGCGCTGGTCCTCATCGAGCCAGTCGTCGTTGGGATTGGAGTTCATCTTCCAGCGGAGCCAGCGCTGGCGGGCCCGCTCGGTGAGCAGGTTCTCTTCCTTGAAGCCGTGGGCGATCGCGAACTCCTTCGCGCCCTCGCCGACGAGCATGACGTGGTCGGTGGTCTGGAGGACCTTGAGCGCGACCTGTGCGGGGTTCTTGATGTCCTCGATGCAGGCGACGGCGCCGGCTTTGTGCAGCGGGCCGTGCATGACGGAGGAGTCGAGTTGGACAACGCCCCGCTCGTTTGGGAGGCCGCCGTAGCCGACGGTCATGTCGCTCGGGTCTTCCTCGACGATCGCGACGCCCGTCACGGCGGCGACCGCGGGGTCGGCGCCTGCCATGATCATCTCGCGGGCCTTGGTCACGGTGCGGAAGCCGTTACCGCTCGAGACGGCGGCGGGACCGCGGTGGGCGTCGCCGTTGGATTCGCCGACGGGCGGGCGGTCGCGGCGGGGCTGGCTTGCTGCCGAGGCGGAGGACGCGAGGAAGCCGGCGGCGGCGAGGCCGCCCGCGGCACGGAGGAAGTCACGGCGGTCGTAATTGCTCATGGTCGCAGGATATCGAGTTCGGATCGATCCGAGAAGTCTTGGAAAATCACAGAACGGCTGCCAAACCAGCGTGATGGGTCCGCTATTCTGGCGGAGCACCACTTCTGGAGATTTACCGATGTTTCGTACCGCCCTGATCGTCGCGCTCGCGAGCACCTATGCCTCGGCCCAGCAGCCCGCGGACTGGCCGCACTGGCGCGGTCCCGACCGGAACTGGATCTCGCAGGAGACGGCGTGGTCGTCGAGCGGGGCCGAGGAGCCCGTGTGGACGCGCGAGTTGGGGCTTGGATATTCGGCCGTCATCGCCGTCGACGGCAAGCTCGTGACGATGGGCTTCGAGCTCAGCGAGGACGGGCAGACGGGGGAAGACGTGACGTGGTGCCTCGACGCGAAGACCGGCGAGGTGCTGTGGTCGGAGCGGATCCCTTCGACGCACCTCGCGAACGCGCACGGCGGGGGCACACTCTCCAGCCCGACCGTCGAGGGTGACCGTGTCTACACGACAAACCGCTTCGGCAAGTTCTTCTGCCGCGACCTCAACGACGGCAGCGTGATCTGGGAGCGGGACTACGGGGCGGAGCTCGGGCTGGAGTCCACGACGTGGGGCTTTAGTGCCTCCCCGCTGCTTCTGGATGACAGCCTCTACATCACGCTGGGCGGCACGACGCTCCGCGCGTCGAAGGAGTCGGGCGAGGTCATCTGGAAGACCGAGAACTACGGCGAGAACAGCTACACCAACGCGATGCCCATGACGCTCAACGGGCGTGACGTGCTCGCGGTGCTCGCGGGGCCGGGCCTGCTGATCGCGAACCGCGACACGGGCGAGGAGATGCACCGCGTCCCGTGGGCGCCCGCGGGAGGCGGCATCAACATTGCGACGCCGACACCCGTGGGCGAGGACAAGCTCTTCCTCGCGACCGGCTACAACCACGGCGGCGCGCTCTTCGACCTTTCGGGCGATGAGCCCGAGGAGATCTGGCGCAACCGGTTCCGCAACAAGATCGGCGATGCCGTTGTCATGGGTGACTACGCCTACGGCTTCGACGAGTCGATGCTCAAGTGCATCAGCATGGAGGACGGCAGCGACCAGTGGCGCGTCCGCGGGCTCGGCATGGGCGCGATCTCGGCGTCGGCCGACGGCCGGCTTGTGGTCCTGAGCTCGAAGGGCGAGCTGATCATCGCCGAGGCGAACCCGGCGGAGTTCAAGGAGCTCAGCCGCCAGAAGGTCCTGAGCGGGCGGGGGGAGTCGTGGACGCCGCCGCTGATTTATGACGGGAAGATCTACGTTCGCAACAGCCTCGGCGATCTCGCGTGCATCGACCACAGCGGCGGTGAGTCGCTCGCCGAGCAGGCGGCGCCGGCCGGCCCGCTCCCGGACGCCGGCTCGCTCTTTGCTGAGTACACACGGGCGATCGGCGGCGAGAGCGCGTGGTCCGCGGTGACCTCGATCCACGCCGAGGGGGAGTACATCGACAGCGCGCTCGGCATCCAGACGTCGGAGCTGACGCTCGATCGGATCCAGGGACACGCGTGGCGGCAGGCCGCGATGGCGGACGGATTGGTCTGGGTCCGCGCGTTCGACGGTGAGCATGGCTACCTGCTCGATCCGTATTTCGGCAACCGCGTGTTCGAGGGCCGCGAGCTTGATGACTCGAAGGGGTTCGCGGACTTCCATGCCGACATGATGCCCGCAAAGGCGTATGCGACGGCGGAGACCACCGGGCTGATGGAGTTCAACAGCACGCCGGCGTGGAAAGTCAACGCGGTGACGCGGGACGGCATCGAGCGGACGCTCTACTTCGATCGCGACTCGGGATACCTGATCGGCCGCGAGAGCGCGACCGAGGCGATGGTGACGTTCGAGGATCACAAGCTGTTCGGCGACCTCGTCTTCCCGGGGCAGATCACCGTCGCGAACTTCGACACGGGGGCTCAGGAGATCTCGAAGTTCGATCGCGTCACGTTCGGCACCGTCGATTCGGCGGTCTTCGAGAAGCCGGAGGCGCTGATTCAGGTGCTGCGGTCGCCCGATGAGGTCGCAGCGATGGAAGCGCAGCTGCGTGCGGAGTTTGCGGAGTATCTCGGCGCGTACGAGCCGCTCGCGAGCATCCCGCAGGTCCCGGGTGATCTGACGATCATCGTGCACGAGGGCTCGCTCGCGATCGAGGTGGCCCCGGGCTTCTCGTTCCCGATCGGTTCCCCCGATGAGAGCGGCGCCGCCCCGGTGCCGGCGTTCGGCGGCGCGCCGATCATGTTCGAGCGTGACACGTCGGGCAAGATCATGAGCCTGACAATGCCCTCGCCGGACGGCAGCATGATGAAGGCCCGGAAGCGCGACTGATCCTCCTATGCTCGCGTCATGCGAGCACTGGTGATCGAGAAGCAAGCGGACCCCGTCGCCCCGAATGTCGCCCTGCGCCATGACTTCCCGGACCTGCCGCCGCCCGGCCCGGGCGAGGCGCGGATCAAAACGCTGTGCTCGGCGCTGAATCACCTCGATCTGTGGATCGGGAAGGGCGTGCCGGGGCTGACGCTTGAGTACCCGCGCGTCGCGGGGTGCGACGGGTGCGGGGTGGTCGAGGCGGTCGGCGAGGGCGTGCCGGAGTCGTGGATCGGGACGACGGTGATGCTCAACGCGGCGCTGGACATGAGCCCGATCGGGCGACCGACCGATCCGACCGGCGCGGCGATGGCGCCGGCGTTCGAATTGATCGGCGAGCATCATTCGCCCGGCACGCACGCGGAGCACTTCAACGCCCCGGTCGCGCAGCTGGCGGCGCTGCCGGGCGAGATCGATCCGGCGCACGCCGCGGCGTTCGGGCTCTCGGCGCTGACGGCGTGGTCGATGATGGTCGGCAAGGCGGGCCTGCAGCCGGGGCAGTATGTGCTTGTCACGGGGATCGGCGGCGGCGTCGCAACGGCAGCGCTGGCGATCGCGAAGCACTTCGGTTGTCCTGCGTGTGTGACGAGCCGGCATCGGTGGAAGCTCGATCGCGCGACCGAGCTCGGAGCGGATCATGTGATCCTCGATGAGGGGCAGGACTGGTCGCGCGACGTACGCGGCTGGACCGGCAAGCGCGGCGTGGATCTCGCGGTGGATTCGATCGGCAAGGCCGTGCACCTGTGGTGCATCAAGGCGCTCGCGCGGGGCGGGGCGTATGTGACCCCGGGCTGCACCAGCGGGCCCGACGCGACGACGGACCTCGCGCGGATCTTCTGGAACCAGCTCCGCGTGCTGGGCTCGACGATGGGGTCCAACGACGAGTTCAAGTCGGTCGCGGCGTTGTTCGCGGCCGGGAAGCTGTCGCCCGTGGTCGATCAGGTCATCCCATCGGCGGACGGGCAGAAGGCGTACGAGCGTTTGGAATCAGGCGAGCAGTTTGGCAAGGTTGTTGTAGATTGGCGATAGGTTCTTCTTGGCGGATCGGTGGGACGGGCATCCTGCCCGTCCGAGCGGCATTGGAAGATCACAAAGACGGGCTGGAAGCCCGTCCCACCTCGCAAACATGATCCGTCAAACAGGGCCCTAGGCGACCGAGCGGATCACGTGCCACGCCGAGCGGTCGCCCGGGCGGCGGACGAGCCCCGGTCCCGCGTCGATTGCCCGCGGCTTCGACAACTCGGCAAGCACCGCGTAGCGGCTCTCGCGTTTGAGGTCCCAGTAGCTGTCCGGCCCGAGGATCGCGTTGTCGAAGCGCGCTCGCAGTTCTTCGATCGTGATCTCCGCGGGGAGGGTGAAGCGGTAGACGCGGGACGCGGTCGCGGCGGCCCGGTAGGGTCCGCCTCGGGCTTTGAAGTAGATCCGGTCGCCCGCGCGCAGCGAGTTCCAGGGCTCGCGCTTGGACTTGGTCAGCCGCGACTCGATGGACTTCTCGCCCGAGAGGATCAGCGGGACGTACGCGGGATCGATGATCGCGACGTGGTCCATCGGGGTCAGCCTCCGCGCATCGCTTCGATGACGGCCGTGGTGCTCCGACCCGGCACGAGCTCGACCAGCTCGACGCGGCCGCCGATGGACTCGACGAAGCGCTGGCCCACGACTTCCTTGCCTCTGTAGTCCGCGCCCTTGACGAGGATGTCGGGCCGCACGCGCTCGATGAGGTCCTGCGGTGTGTCGGCGTCGAACACGACGACAGCGTCCACCGCGCGGAGGGCACCGAGGAGGCGGGCACGGTCGTCCTGCGTGTTGACGGGGCGCTCGGGGCCCTTGAGCCGCGCGACGGAGTCGTCGCTGTTGAGGCCGACGACGAGGAAATCGCCGAGACTGCGAGCGGCTTCGAGGAGCGAGACGTGGCCGGCGTGGAGGACGTCGAAGCAGCCGTTGGTGAAGACGATGGATTTGCCGACCGATCGGACCGCGGCGAGCTCGACGAGGATCTCGGCTTCGGTCCGGAGACGTCCGCGGCCGTTGGTGCGGCGGTTGAGCAGCTCGAGGTGGACGCGCTCGAAGGGGATCGGCGCGACGCCGAACTGCTCGACCTCAAGACCGGCGGCGGCGTTGGCGAACTCGACGGCGTGCGGCCAGGCGAGGCCGTTGGCCCGGGCGGCGGCGAGGCCCGCGAGCATCATGTCGCCCGCGCCGGTGACGTCGTAGACCTCGCGCGCGATCGTCGGCACGGTCACGGGCTCGGCGTCGCGCTCGAGCAGCAGCGCGCCGTGGCGGTCGAGGGTCAGGACAACGGCTTCGAGATCAAGCGAGGACTGGAGCGACCGCGCGAGTTCGGCGTTGTGGTACGCGTCGGCGTCGAGGTGCGTGGGCATCCCCGTCGCCCGCTCGGCCTCAGTGCGGTTGGGCGTAATCGCGGTCGCGCCGCGGTAGCGGGCGAAGTCGCCGCGGCTCGCGGGATCGACGAAGACAGGGACGCCGGCCTTCCGGGCGTGCTCGATGACCTTCTCGCACATGATCTCGTCGCAGACACCCTTGCCGTAGTCCTCGATGCAGACGATGTCCGCGGTCTCCAGCTCGGCGGCGAACGCCTCGAGCAACGACGCGCGGATCGTCTCGGATAGCTCGGCGCGCGACTCGAAATCAACGCGGAACATCTTCTGCGGGTGCCGTGCTTGCGCGAGGCCGACGAGACTGCGCTTGACGGTTGTCGGGCGGTCCGGGTCGGCGATCAGTCCGGCGACTCCGATGCCGGCCGAATCGAGCGCGCCGCGGAGGATGCCCGCTTCGGTGTCATCGCCCGTGACACCGATCGCGCGGACCTCGCCGCGGAGGGCCGCGAGATCGAGGCAGAGATTCGCGGCGCCGCCGGGCGTGCTTTCCTGCCGCTGGACATCGAGCACGGGGACCGGCGCGTCGGCACTGAGACGCTCGGCGTCGCCGTAGAGCAGCTGGTCGAGCATGAAGTCGCCGATCACGACGGCGCGGAAGCCTCGCCAGTCGGCGAGCCGGCTGAGAAGATCGGTCGGTGAACTGTTTGAGGCGTCCGTCATGCTGTCTTCAAGGTATCGTCGCGGCTCGGGCGAGGTCTTCACTTCCACCAGACGACGGGCGGATCGTCGGGATCAGCGGCGGCCGCGAGCAACACAAGCGAGTGCAGATCCGCCTCTCCACGCTCGAATCCGAGGGCGAGCCGCGGCCGCGCGACCGGAACGGGCCACGCCTCGGCCGGCACGCGGCGGAGCTTGGCCCAGTCTTTCGCGGTGGTCACGACGGCGGCCGCGTTGTGCGCACGGGCGACGCGGATGATTTCGGCGATCGTGCGGTCGGAGTAGCGGTCGTGATCGCGCAGCGCGATGCGTTCGGCGCTCGAGGCGCCGGCGTTCTCGACGCCGCGGAAGAACGATTCGGGCTTGCCGATCGCGCAGACCGCGAGGACGCGTTTCCGCGCGAGCCAGCCGACGGGTTCGGTGGTGCTCTCGGATCCTGACAGGACGTCGAGATCCGCCCATGTGTGCCGGGTGTGCGCGATCGGCGGTGCGCCGTGGAACTTGCTGACGTTGCTTCCGATCGTTCCGCGTGTCGATGACTCCGCGCGGTCCGTGTGCGTCAGCACCACCGCTCCGGCGCGGGCGATGGACGCCGGCGGCTCGCGGAGCCATCCCGCCGGGAGGCAGCGGTCGCCGAACGGATCGGACGAGGCGTCGAGCAGGACGATGTCGAGCGTGCGGGCGAGGCGTCGGTGCTGGAATCCGTCGTCGAGCACGACCACATCGATGCGCTTGCCGAGATCGGTCGCGAAGAGCGCGAGCAGACCGTCGAGACGGTTGGGCTGCGCGACGACGGGGACACCCTCGAAGGCGTCGTGGTAGAGTCGGGCCTCGTCGGAGACGCCGTCGGGGCCGGGCCGATAGCCGCGCATCGCGATCGCGGGGTGGTGTCCTTCTTCGATGAGCCAGCGGACGATGCGATCGACCATTGGTGTTTTGCCCGTGCCGCCTACGGAGATGTTGCCGACCGAGATCACCGGGCGGTCGAGCGTGACGACGCCCTTGCCCTGGTCGAACTTCGCGTTCCGCCGCGCGACGACACGGCGGTAGACCGGCTCGATCGCGCCCGCGAGCGGACGCAGCGCAGCCGGCGCGGGCGATCGATCAGTCGGCACGGTCGCTGTCCTCGTCGCTCACCAGCCGAAGGTTCGGCGTGTCGCGCATGTTCGGGTCGGCAGCGCGTGCCTCGGCGATGCGGCGGCGCGTCTCGGCGATCTCGGCGTGGAACGCGGCCCGCGCCTCGCGCTGCAGGCTGCGGCCGAGCCGGAGGCTGTTGAGCGCGTCAACGCTCGCGAGAACGACGACGATGCCGAGCAACCCGATCGCGGCGGTCCACGCCCGCAGGAACATCGCGGGGTCGGCGCGCGACGTGAACGAGAACGCGAAGACCAGCGTCGGGATCGTCAGCATCACCACGCCGCCGATCACCGAGCGGATGCGGTGACGACTCGACGGGATCCGGGCGTGCGCCTGCTTCATCGCGATGAGATGCCCGGCGACGACGATCATCGCGAGAAAGCCTAGGGGAGCCGAGATCCAGAATGGGACGAGCGCGCTGGCGATTGGCAATGGTACGGGGTAAAACGAAAGAGGCCCGCGGGCGGTGCCGCGGGCCTCGGTGGTTCAAATCAAGATCGCTCGGCGATCAGAATTGGATCTTGTCGGTGCCCATCGAACCGTGGTCGTCCATGCCGCCTCGGCTCGGCATGTCGCTGCCGCCGAAGTCGTACTGGCCGCCGCCCTCGCTCTGCGCGCCGCCCGCGTCGCCCCACTGGGCCCGCTTGAGCGAGAGACCGATCTTGCGATCGTTGATGTCCACGCGGAGGATCTTGACGTCGATCTCGTCGCCCGACTTGACGACATCCTGCGGGTTCTCGACCTTGTGATCGGCGAGCTCCGAGATGTGCAGCAGGCCCTCGAGGTCGTCCTCGAGCTCGACGAAGACGCCGAAGTTGGTGATCTTCGTGACCTCGCCCCGGACAACCATGCCCGGCTGGTAGGCGCCCGGGATCGCCTCGATCCACGGGTCCTCGGTGAGCTGCTTGACGCCCAGGCTGATCCGCTGCTTGTCCTGATCGATCTCGAGGACCACGCACTTGACCATGTCGCCCTTCTTGTAGAGCTCGTTGGGGTGCGTGACCTTCTTGGTCCAGGACATGTCGGAGATGTGCAGGAGGCCGTCGATACCCGGCTCGATCTCGACGAACGAGCCGTAGTTGGCGAGGTTGCGGACCTCACCCTCGATGATCGTGCCCTCGGGGTACTTCTCGCCCACGAGCTCCCACGGGTTGACCTCGGTCTGCTTCATGCCGAGGCTGATCTCCTGCTTGTTCTTGTCGATCTCGAGGATGACGACATCGACTTCCTGGCCCGGCTCGACCATCTCCGAGGGGTGGTTCACGCGGCGGGTCCACGACATCTCGGAGATGTGCACGAGGCCCTCGATGCCGTCGTCGAGACGCACGAACGCGCCGTAGGTCATGATGTTCACGACCTCGCCCTTCACGCGGCTGCCGACCGGGAACTGCGCCTCGATCTCCTCCCAGGGGCTGGCTTCCTTCTGCTTGAGGCCCAGCGCGATCTTCTCTTTGTCCTTGTCGATGTTGAGGACCTTGACCTCGACCTTCTGGTCGATCCGGACAACCTCGGACGGGTGGTTCACGCGGCCCCACGACATGTCGGTGATGTGCAGGAGGCCGTCGATGCCGCCTAGGTCCACGAACGCACCGAAGTCGGCGATGTTCTTGACCGTGCCGGTGACGAGGTCGCCCTCCTTGATGGTGCCGAGCAGGCGGTCCTTGGCCTCGTCGCGCTCCTTCTCGATTAGCTTGCGGCGGCTGATGACGATGTTGCGGCGCTCGGTATCGATCTTGAGGATCTCGGCGCGGACCTTGCGGCCGATGAAGTCGCCGATCTCGTGCGGGCGGCGGACATCGACCTGCGAGGCGGGCAGGAAGACCGGCACGCCGATATCAACGAGCAGGCCGCCCTTGATCTTCCGCATGCAGGTGCCCTCGACGGCGTCGCCCTCGCGCTTGGTATCGACGATGCGCTGCCACGCGAGCTGGCGGTCGGCTTTGCGCTTCGAGAGCTCGATCAGCCCGCCCTCGCCCTCGAGCTCCTCGAGGAGGACATCGACCTGATCGCCGATCTTGAGCTCGGCGAGGTTGCTGAACTCTTCCTTGTCGATCAGGCCCTCGCTCTTGAGCCCGACCTCGACGACGACGTCGTCGCCGGCGAAGCCGATCACGCGGCCCTTGATGATCTTGCCCTTGCGGAGATCGGCGGTGTGCTCGCCGAGCAGGTTCTCCATCGCCTCGTCGGCGCCGCCCTCCGTGGTGAAGTGCGCGTCGAGCAGGTTCTGGGCTTCGGACTCGTCGAATCCGAGTGAAGCGATCAGCGTCTCGTCAACCATGTGTCGTTCGTTCCTTTCGCCGAGAATCATCCGATTTCGAACCGAGTGGGCACCGCCACCATCGCCGAGCGTGTCCTGCTCGCCGCACCGGAATCCACACGTTGTTCGGATGGCACTCAGCACAGCCGCCGCAAGAACACACTCCGCCGGGTCGAGCGGTTCTGTGCAGCGCCTCACCCGTCGCGTCGTGCCGCGCGGCGGACGGCCTCCTTGGAGGCGGTCTGGCGTCTGCGTGGTTCGGCCGCGGCAACACACCGCGCACCGATTCCCGGCAGGTCGAATACTAGCCTGCCGCCTCCCGAACCGGCCAGTCCAGACGGCCCGTGAATGCCCATGAATGATGATTGAGTGACGATTCATGCACCCCGGAATTGGCAACCTGCCGAGATCCGCGGCTACCATCGCCCCACGTCCCGGATCGGCCGGCCGGGTCAAGAGGTCTGCTCCACACGCACCCGGCCGCCAGGCGTCGCGCGAGCAGCGAGCCGACGGACCGGAGTCCTCTTTCTGAGGTCCGGGCCCGCGGCGAGCCAGCACCGGGTGTGTCCATGACGACCGTTAGCTCCGATCCCTCCACTCCCACCGGAACCCGCGATCCCATCCTCGACGAGCTCAAGTTCCCGGAGGATCCGGACAACCTGTACACGCAGTGTGTCGAGCACATGCTCCACGCCGCGGACGTGATCGACCTCAAGCACCGCGTGCGGATCATCCTGGCGCAGCCCAAGAACGAGGTGATGGTCCACTTCCCGGTCCGCCTCAACGACGGGCACCACCATCTCTTCAAGGGCTACCGCGTCCAGCACAACAACGCCCTCGGCCCCTACAAGGGCGGCATCCGCTTCCATCACGACGTCCGCCTCGACGACGTCAAGGCGCTCAGCCTCCTGATGACCATGAAGACCGCGCTCGTCCGCATCCCCTACGGCGGCGGCAAGGGCGGCGTGAAGGTTGATCCGCGCGGCCTCGCGGCAGACGAGCTCGAGCGCGTCTCGCGCCGGTTCATGGCCGCGATCGCGATGATGGTCGGCCCGGATTACGACATCCCCGCCCCGGACGTCGGCACCAACGCCCAGATCATGGCGTGGATGGCCGACACCTACATGATGGGCCGCGACTCCAACCAGCAGGACGCCCTCCGCGTCGTGACCGGCAAGCCCGTCGAGTTCGGCGGCTCGGCCGGCCGCGAGAAGGCGACCGGCCAGGGCGTCGCCGACGTCTGCGCCGAAATGCTCCCGGGCGTCGGCATCCCGCTTCAGGGCATGACCGTGACCCTGCTGGGCTACGGCAACGTGAACTCGTGGGCAGGCCGCATCCTGCAGGACATGGGCGCGAAGATCATCGCGGTCATGGACCACACGGGCGCCCTCCGCAACGACAACGGGCTCGACTGCCACGCGATGGCCGAGTACTCCGAGAAGCACGGCGGCATCCTGGGCTACGAGAAGGACGGCGGGAAGGGCGCCGAGGTCGTCACGGAAGACCAGTTCTACGCGACCAAGTGCGATCTCTTTGTGCCGGGTGCGCTCGAGCAGATGATCCAGCCCAAGCAAGCCAAGCTGCTCGATTGCAAGGTCGTCGCCGAGGCCGCCAACGCCCCCACCACCCCGGCGGGCGACCGCGTGCTCTCGGAGCGCGGCATCGAGATCATCCCCGCGATCCTCGCGAACTCGGGCGGTGTGACCGTGTCTTACTTCGAGTGGCTGCAGAACAAGTCGAGCGTGACCTGGGACGCCGCCCACGTGGACCGCGAACTCAACCGGCACATGTGCGTCGCCGCCCGGCGGACGCTCGCGGCCCGCGAGCGGTACAGCTGCGACCTGCGGACCGCGTCCTATGCCGCGGCCCTCGATCACATCGGCAAGGTCTACAAGCTCCGCGGCATCTTCCCGTAAACACCCGAGTTCGTTCCGAACACGGGAAATCCAGAGTCACACCACCGATTTCGGTGCGCACGCGCCGTAGGCTATTCGTGTGGCAATACGCGCGGATTTCGGATTCCGGGGCTGACGCCGGCCGAAAGATGCTTTAGCATCTACTAACAACATGCCGACCCGCGCGGGCGTGGGCCACGCATGGGATCGCGGCAGACACACCCCGGCGGAGCGGCGGATGACGAAGGGCAGATCCAACCAGCGCGAGGACGAATTGACCGTCCTGCTCAACCAAGCCCAGGCGGGCGACGAGGAGGCCGCGCGCGAGGCGTGGAGCCGCATCTACGGCGAGCTCCGCCAGATGGCGGCGTCGGCAGCCGCGAAGGAGTCCTACCCGACCGACGCGACCTCGATCGTCTCCGAGGCGTACATGCGGGTCGCGGGCAACGAGAGCTGGGACAACCGGCGTCACTTCTTCGGCGCGGTCCGCCAGGCGATGACGCGCCTCCTGATCGACCGGGCCCGCCGGCGCGGGGCACGCCGCGACATGCAGAAGAAGGGCCGCACGAGCCCCGAGTTCATCGAGGGCGAGCTCGAGAGCTTCGACATCGCCGCGAGCGAGTCGGGTCTGGTGCTGCTCGAGGCGCTCGAAGAACTCGCCGAGGTCGATCCCGCGGCCGCCGAGGTTGTGCACCTGCGGTACATCGAGTCCCGGACGATCGAGGACACCGCGGAACTGATCGGGTGCTCGACCGGTACCGTCAAGAACAGGTGGCGTGCCGCGCGAGCGTTCCTGCGCGAGAAGATCGAGACGCGTCTCGACGGAGCGCCGTCGGAACTCGAGTAAGCCGCCGAACCCCCTTTTCAGCCGAAACGGACCACGAGCCGTGAGCGTCGATCCCTTCCCAGCCCCGCCGCCAGAGTCCGAGCAGCCGCTCGACCCGGCGGAGCGGCACCGGCAGGTCAACCGCGCCGTCGAGACGCTCCTCGACACGCCCGACGACGACCGCGAGGATCGGATCCAGGAGCTCGCGAGCGGGGACACCGGTCTCGAGAAAGCCATCCGCAAGCGGCTGCGGTACCTCGACGACGACGAGGACCGCAAGACCGAGTCGAGCGACGCGCCGGATCTTGCGCCGGGCGATCAGCTCGGGGACTTCCACCTCATCGTCGAGCTCGGCGGCGGGGGCATGGGCAAGGTCTGGAAGGCACGGCAGGACAAGCCCTCGCGGCTTGTCGCGCTCAAGGTCATGCGGCCCGGGCTCCGAGCCGAGGATCTCCGCGAGCTGTTCGGCTTCGAGGGCTTCGTGCACGGGTCGCTGCGCCACCAGGGCGTGGTGCACGTCTACGACGTGAAGGAGCTTGTGCCCCCGGGCGTCGGCAAGAAGGTCCCCGTCATTGTGATGGAACTGGTCGAGGGGGCCGAGCCGATCACGGAGTGGGCGCAGCGGAGCACCGCCGATGTGCGCACCATCTGCGAGGTGTTCGCGAAGGTGTGCGACGCCGTCCAGCACCTGCACACCAAGACGCTCGTCCACCAGGACATCAAGCCCTCGAACGTGCTGATCGATCACGACGGCGAACCCAAACTCGTTGATCTCGGCGTGTGCAAGCCCGCGAACTCGGCGCTCGAGAAGAGCCCGCGGCTGCGCGAATTGTGGCGACGGGCAGGAACGCCCGAGTACATGTCGCCCGAGAAGCGCGACGCGCGGCTGCCCGAGGCAGACACGCAGTCGGACGTCTACTCGCTGGGTGTGGTGCTCTGGGAGGTCCTCGCAGGGCGGCATTACATCGAGCGCGAGCCGGGATCGACTGTCGCGGAGCGCATGCAGCGGGCGATCGAGCGAGCGCCGGAGCCTCCCAGCACGCACCGGTCGGGCATCCCGGCGGACGTGGACGCGATCACGCTGCGGGCGCTGGAGGCCTCGCCCCGCGACCGCTACCGCACGGCCGGTCAGATGGCGGTCGAGCTGCGGCGGTTCCTGAACCACGAACCGGTCCTCGCGCGGGGCGGCGGAGCGCTCTACCACCTCGGCAAGTTCACGCGTCGTAATCGTTCGGGCACGATCGTTGCACTCGTAATCACGATCAGCGCCGTGCTGCTCGCGGGCGTCTCGGCGGGGTTCGTGCTCCGCGCCCGGACGCTCGACGACCGCACGCGCACCGCCGAAGAGGCCCGGCTCAGCCAGGAACGCGCGGCATCGCAGGCGCTCGCGAACTCCGAGGCCTTCGAGAGCCTGATCAACGCGCTACTCGAAGCGTGGGCCGACCCGCGCTCGCTCACGCTCGCGCCCGAGCAGCGCGGCCTGCTCCTGACCTACATCGACGATGCACTCGTGCGGCTCAGCCAGACCACGCCCGAGAGTGCGTCGCCCGAGGACATCCGGCAGCGGCGGCTCGTCGAGGCGGACGTCCGCTGGCGGCTGGGTAATTTCTACGACGAGCAGACGCTCTACAACGATGCCGCCCGGCAGTTCAGCCTCGCGCTCGGGATCTACGAGCAGATGAACACCTCCGCGGAGCGCATCGAGGACGCCCGCACGCGGCTCGCGCAGGCGTACCTCTCGCTCGATGAGCCGCGGTACGAGGACGCCGCCCGGCTGCTGGCGCAGGCGGTGGGTCAGGAGATCGAACGCTCGGGCGGCGGCACGCTGCTCGCGCAGATGCAGATCGACTGGGCCCGGGCCCTCGATGGCCTGGGACGGCACGCCGAATCGCTCGAGCGAGCGAGAGAGGCGATCGCGACGATCGACGCGCTCCCGGCAACCGCGGCACGGGCGGCGACCGCGCTCCGCGAGCAGGCGCAGGAAATCACCGACGAGGCGACAGCGCAGCTCGAACTCATGCGGCAGCGCCAGGAATAGCTCAGGTCGCCGCGGCTAGGCCTTTGAGGGATCGGTGGGACGGGCATCCTGCCCGTCCGAGCGGCCTCGGAAGACCACAAAGACGGGCTGGAAGCCCGTCCCACCTTGCAAACATGATCCGTCAAACAGGGCCTACTCGCCGAGCGGGTTGCCGTCGTTGATGCGGCGCTGCAGCACGCGGCGGGCGGCGCCCTCAGGGACGAGCCGCACGACGATCGTGAAGACCCAGCGGCCGTCGTCCATCTCGCCGGTGAGCGTGGTCAGCCCGGTCTCGTCGCCCCGTTCGAGCTGAGCCGCGAGACGGGCGCCGTCGCCGCCGACGATGCCGGTCAGGTCGTCGATCAGCTGGTCCCGCATTTTGGAGTGGCTGTCGCACATCTTCGCGGCAAGATCCGCGATGCGGCGGTTGGGGAACGCCTTCGACGGGACACGCTTGCCCCGCATCACCGCGGCGAGCGCAACGAGCGCGTGCTCCTTGCTCTCGTGCAGGGCGTCACGGCGGGCCTGCCGGCGGAGGTTGCGGTCGCCCGCGTCCTCGATCGGCGCGACACCAAACGCGATCCACGCGGCGGATCCAGTCAGGTCGATCATGAGCTCGCCGCCCGCGGCCGGGAAGAGCCCGTCGGCGAGCGTGTCGCGGAACTCCGTCGAAACAGTTCCCAGGTCCTTGTGGAGCACGGTGTGTCCCGAGCGGCGGCGGAGACGCCAGAGGGTCGGATCGGTGAAGGATCCGATCGCGTCGCCCGAGGCGAAATCGAGCGAGGCCGCGGGCGAGTCGGACATGGCCATGCCGGGCGGCAGCCACGAGCCGAGCGAGCCGACCCGCTCGTCGCGGCCGTCAATGAAGCGCCGGAGCAGCTCGCTCGCGCGGATCTGGGCGTCGAGCCGATTCGCGAGCCCGCCGCCCTTGGGCGTGACTGCGGCGACCACCGCGTCCTCGACGACTGCGGCCCGTCCGTTGCCCGCGGAGAGGTCTTTGGCGGCAGCTCGGACGGTGCTCGGGACCTGCTGCGCGAGGGCGGCGGTGCCGGTCAGGCAGGCGAGACAGAGTGCTGCGATCACGGAACGCATCCGGCGGGACCTCCGGGTCATCATGCGGTCGCGGGGAGTGCCTTGACGCCCATTTCGAGGAAGTTCTTGAGGAGTTTGGGCCCGGCTTCGGTCAGGAAGCTCTCGGGGTGGAACTGGACGCCTTCGAGCGGGGCCTTGGGAGCGCCACCGGGGGTCGTGGGCTCGCCCCAGACGCGGCGGAGGCCCATGACGACCTCGTTCCTGCCGTCGGGGTCGATCGCGGTCGCGGAGACCTCCCAGCCGTCCACGCCGGGTCGCAGCGGCGGGATGGTCGCGGGGTCCACGGTGAGGCTGTGGTAGCGGGTGGCCTCGAACGGGTTCGGCAGGCCCGCGAAGACGCCCTTGCCGTCGTGGCGGACGGGGCTGGTCTTGCCGTGCATGATCGTCTTCGCGCGATGGACGGTCATGCCGTCGATGTCGGCCATGCACTGGTGACCGAGGCAGACGCCCAGGACCGGGATGCGGCCCGCGAAATGGCGGATGAGGTCGCGGGAGTTGCCCGACTGGTCGGGCGTGCAGGGCCCGGGCGAGATCAGGAGGTGGGTCGGGCCGTTGCCCGAATCGAGCTTGTCCGCGTCGGCGGGCGTGATCTTGTCGGCCCGGGCTACGTGGAGGTCGCGGCCGGGCTCGAGGCTCGGGTCGATCTCGCCGAGCCGCTGGACGAGGTTCCAGGTGAACGAGTCGTAGTTATCGATCAGCAGAATCACGAAACGGGGTGCCTCCACGCGAGCACGCGATGATATGGTGGCGGGATGGTTGAGGCGCTGATCGGTGGATTACTCGGTGGGCTCATCGCGGCGGCGGCGGCGGTGGCCGCGGTGGCGGTGGCCTTGGTCTCGCGGCAGCGGCGGCGGGAGCTGGGCGTGCCCGCGCCGCGGGCGGCTCAGATCGAGGGCCGCTGGGCCGGGCGGTGGACGGCCGAATCCGAGACAACCGACGGCCAGCCCGCAGCCGGGACGGATGAACTGGTGCTCGTCTCCGCAGATCGGCGGGGCCAGCGGTTCACGGGGACGCTGCGGTGCCTGACCGGCTGGCGTCGGACGGCGAGCTACGACGTCCGCGCAAGCTACGCCGATGGCATCCTCACCGCGCTGATCGAGGACCAGGACGAGACCACCGTCGCCCGCGGCACGCTCACGCTGCAATTGCTGGCGTACGGCGAGCGGCTTGTCGGGCACGCGGTGATCTCGGGGGGCTCGGGCAGCGCGGATGAGATCCTGCGGTACGAGGCAGAGCGCCTGCGGCGCGAGCCGCTCGGGACGGTGCGCGTGCCGCTGGATCAGTCTTCGGCACCGAAGAAGCGGGACGAGAAGCCGGCGGAGAAGAAGGCCGAGAAGCCAAAGCCCGCTGTTGATCCCGGCGACCCGAACGGGCCACGCGTCATCGATCGCGCGGCGTGGTCCACGGCGACCGCTGAATCCTGAGAACAGGCTCGATCAGGCGGCGAGGCTGCCGCGCGTGCCGGCGATGCCGTCGCGTGTGACGTAGAACAGGTCGCGGCTGATCGGGTAGGGCATGCGTCCGAAGTCGTCGCTCACGCGCTCGCCGAGGCGGTCCACGAAGGGCTGCGGGTCGAGCGAGAGCGCGACGAGCATGTCGCGGGCGGGCGTGGCGACGTAGAAGTCGCCGCCGAAGTGTCGGGCGAGCTTGGCGTAGAGATCGGGCAGGAGCAAGCGGGCGGCGTCGTAGCCGTCCTGCTCGGCGATGATCACGGCCTTGCCGCCCTCGCGGCTCTCGATGACCTGCAGATCAAGATCCGGGGCGTAGAGCTCGAGGTTCTCGCGGGCGACGGTGTCGAGGTCTTCCAGATCGACGCCCCAGCGCAGGACCTGCTCGGTCGTGATGCTGACGGTCATCTGCGGGAGGTCGGTGACGAAGACGATCACGGTGTCGTTGACGAAGGGCACGTACGCGACCATCTCGCGGCTGAGGTGGTCGAAGATCGAGGTCGGCTGGATGCGGGGCATGATCCGCGGCTTGGCAAACTCGTAGGGCATGTCGCCCAGCGAGAGGGCATCGCCCGCGAAGAGCTGGTCGAGGAAGTGCTCGACGATCTCGGTGCCGCGATCCGGCTCGTGGGCGACCATGCGGGAGAGGTTGTCGAGGTCGAGACGACGGCCGTTGACGAGCAGCTCGCCGGGACCGATCAGGTTGATGTCGTACTCGGGCTGCAGACGGCGAAGAAGACTCGCCACGGTTTCTGCGAATGCCTCGGGCTCCTGCGGCATGCTTGCCATTGGATCACCCCTCCTTAGGACTCATCGAGGGTTCCTTCCCTCGAGGCGGTGGACGACGGGGCCCGCCGGATGGACCCTGTCGGTGTTGCGACGGGGACATCGGTTGCCGATACGCGGACCGTTTGCCGGGTGTTCTGCCATACGGCTGAACCGGCGTAAACGGCCGTCATATTCCGACCCGGGACGTTCTGCCCCCACCAGATCTTGGGCGTCGACGCGCGGAAGTTGCGGCGGGTAGCCGAGGGGGCGTGTGCGCGGCTAAACTCCCGATCTCATGGATCGGTGCGGGCGGGGAAATCCCCGGAGCACGATCGGCCTCACGTTGGCCGTCGCCTGCCCGTCCGGAGCTATGTCGGAGACGCGAAGTGACCGAGCAAGAGATCGAATCGAAGGTGATCGACATCGTCGCCGAGCAGATGGGCGCCGAGAAGGCCAAGATCAACCGCGAGACGAGCTTCGTCGAGGACCTCAACGCCGACAGTCTGGACACCGTCGAGCTCGTGATGGAGTTCGAGGACGAGTTCGAGACCTCGATCCCGGACGACCAGGCGGAGAAGATCAAGACCGTCGGCGAGGCGATCAGCTTCATAATGAAGGCCAACGACCTCGGGTAACCGCACCCAACCGCAAGGACTGCGCGCTACGACGGCGCGCCGCTCGCGGGCGGTCGAAAGCCGACCTGGGCCCACGCCCGCGCCCCAGCTATGGCAGACAACACCAGTTCATCGCCGAGTGCGGCGAGTCGCCGCGTGGTCATCACGGGCTTTGGCGCCACGACCTGCATCGGGTCGAACGCCAAAGAGACCTGGGAGTCGATGCGGGAGGGCCGGTGCGGCCTTTCCGTGTACGACAACGAGCCGTTCATCCGGTATGCCGACAACTGGCAGACCACGATCGGCGGCCAGGTCCGTGACCTGAGCCTCGAGGGCGTCCTCGAGCACCGCGAAGCCAAGCGGCTCGACCGCGTCACGCAGCTCGGCATGGCCGCCGCTGCCGAGGCGATCACACACTCCGGGATCGACTTCGCCAAGGAACGCTCCAACCGCTGCGGCGTCGTCATCGGCACCGGCATCGGCGGCATCGAGACCATCGAGCAAGCAGTCAACACGCTCCGCGATCGCGGGCCGACACGGCTCAACGTCTTCACGGTCCCGCGGCTCATGGCTAACGCCACCACGGGCGCGGTCTCGATCCACTACGGGCTCGAAGGACCGGCGTCGTGCCACGCGACCGCCTGCGCGAGCGCCGGGCACGCCTTCGGCGACGCCATGGCGTACATCCGCTCGGGCATGTGCGATGTGATGATCACGGGCGGTGCCGAGGCCGCCCTGACGCCCCTCTGCCTCGCGGCGTTCGGCGTCATGAAGGCGATGAGCACCCGCAACGACGCCCCGGAGAAGGCGAGCCGCCCGTTCGATCAGAACCGGGACGGGTTCGTGCTTGCCGAGGGTGCGTCGGTGTTCGTGCTGGAGTCGCTCGAGCACGCCCAGGCCCGCGGCGCGACGATCTACGCCGAGCTGGTCGGGTTCGGCAACAGCTCCGACGCCCACCACATCACCGCGCCGCACGCCGAGGGCGCGGGCGCGGCCCGTTCGATGAAGTGGGCCCTCGAGGACGCCGGCCTCGAGACGACCGACATCGACTACATCAACGCCCACGGCACCTCGACCCCCTTGGGCGACGAGGCGGAGCTCAAGGGCGTGATGGAGGTCTTCGGCGATCACGCGAAGAAGACCAGCGAGCGGCACCTCCTGATGAGCTCGACCAAGTCCGTCCACGGGCACGCGCTCGGGGCGTCGGGCGCGGTCGAGATGATCGCGTGCCTCCACGCCGTCCGCGACGGCGTCGTGCCCCCCACCATCAACCTCGACAACCCGATCGAGGGCTGCGAGGTCGATCTGGTCGCGCACGAATCGCGCGAGCGGCCCGTCAAGTACGCGCTCAACAACACTTTCGGCTTCGGCGGGCACAACACCTCGCTGATCCTGAAGCGTTTCGAGGACTGAACACACGGCCCACCCACGGCCCGCGGTCGGGCACGCCCTTTGCGATCTCCGCCGCCGGAGGTCCCTGCGCGTGTCGAATCCCGATCTGCAATCGATCCTGGCTCTCGAAGTCCCCCTGATCGTCCGGCTGGGCGACCGCCGCATGAGCGTGAACGAGGTCCTCGACCTCGCGCCCGGGCGCATCGTCGAGCTCGACAAATCCTCCGAGGCGATGCTCGAGGTCTACGTCAACAACCGCCGCATCGGCGAGGGCACGGCCCTGAAGGTCGGCGAGAACTTCGGCGTCAACATCGTCTCCGTCGAGGCCCTGCACGAACGGATCGAGGCGCTTGGCTCATCAGGGCCCGCGCGGGTCTCGCTCCCCTCGGCGGATGACGGGCCGAGCGACGCGGAGGCCGAGGCGATGGCCGCGGCGTTCCTCGGTGAGACGGGCGGCGACGACGCCGCGAGTGAGTCCGAGGACGCTGAGAGCTAAGCCTGCCTGACCTTGCCCGTCCCTTTCACGATCTTCCCGATCGTGCGGACGCGCTCGCCGGCCTTGGTGAGCTTCTTCGCGACCGACTCGGCGAACGCGGGGCGGACGACGCAACAGTAGCCGATGCCCATATTGAAGACGCGGCGCATCTCGTCGTCTGCGATCTTGCCCTTCTTCCGGAGCAGCTCGAAGACGGGCGGCACGTCCCACGCCGACTCATCGATGACCGCGTCCACGTCGCCCGGGATCGAGCGGACGAGGTTGCCCGCGAGACCGCCTCCGGTGATGTGCGCCATCGCCGTGATGACCTTCTTGACCTTGTACGCCCGCAGCACGCTCACGATCGGCGCGGCATAGAGCCGCGTGGGCGTCAGCAGTTCCTCGCCGAGCGGGCGGGTCAGGGGCTTGTAGGTCTTCGCGAGGTCGAGGCCTGCTTTCTCGACGATCTTGCGGACCAGCGTGTAGCCGTTAGAGTGGACGCCGTCGGACTCGAGCCCGAGGACCACGTCGCCCGGCTCGACCCGCGTGGGATCGGTCGCGCGCTTGAGTTCGACGACGCCCACCGCGAAGCCCGCGAGGTCGATGTCGCCCGGGGCATACATGTCGGACATCTCGGCGGTCTCGCCGCCGATGAGGGCGGCCCCCGACGCCTTGCAGGCGTCGGAGATGCCCTGCGCGACGTCGAGAAGCATGTCGTGCTCGACCTTGTGGCACGCGATGTAGTCGAGAAAAATCAGAGGCTCGGCCCCCTGCACGACGAGGTCGTTGACGCTCATCGCCACGAGGTCGATGCCGATGGTGTCGAACTTCTTGAGCTCGATCGCGAGCTTGATCTTGGTACCGACGCCGTCGGTGCAGGCGACGAGGACGGGGTCCTTGTAGTTGTGGCGGAAGAGCTGCTCGTTGTAGTCGAGGCGGAAGAGGCCCGCGAAGCCGCCCGGGTTGTCGATCACCCGCTGGCCGTGCGTGCGGCGGAGCAGCCCGCCGAGGGCCGAGGCGAACCGGTCGCCCGCCTCGATCGAGACGCCGGCATCGGCGTAGGTGAGGCCGCCGGTGGGTGTGACGTTCTTGGAGCGTTTCGCCATGAGGAGGGAGAGCATAGCCCGAACACGGGACGCGACCGGTTGTGCCGTTCATTCGGATCAACGGATGAAGGGTCGATCGGGCCGCGCTGATCGGCTACGCTTCGCCCCTCCGGCAGAGCGTGCCGGCCCGAACGCGGAAAGAGGTTCTCAGATGAGCGAAACGCAGCTGTTCACGTCGGAATCGGTCTCGATGGGTCACCCGGACAAGATCTGCGATCAGGTCTCGGACGCCATCCTCGATGCGATGCTGCGGGACGATCCTCACTCGCGTGTTGCGGTCGAGACGCTCGTCGCGACCGGGCTTGTTGTTGTTGCGGGTGAGGTCACGACCAAGACCTACGTGGATATCCAGGACGTCGTCCGCGACACCATCCGCGACATCGGATACACCGACGCGCACATGCGGTTCGACGCCGAAAGCTGCGCGGTGATGGTGGCGCTGAACAAGCAGTCGCCGGACATCGCGATGGGCGTGGACACCGAGGGCGCGGGCGATCAGGGCATGATGTTCGGGTTTGCCTGCCGCGAGACGCCTGAGCTGATGCCGCTGCCAATTCAACTGAGCCACCAGCTCGTCGCCCGGCACGCCTCGGTCCGCCGCGAGCAGGGCATCCCGGGTCTGCGCCCCGACGCCAAGAGCCAGGTGACGGTCGAGTACGACGGTAAGAAGCCCGTCGCGATCGACACCATCGTGCTCTCGACGCAGCACACCTCGGCATGGAACGAGCGTCAGAAAGATCTGCGTGACGAGGTCATCGAGCACATCCTCAAGCCGGTGCTCGGCCAGTGGTGGAACCCGTCGATCAAGGTCCACGTCAACCCGACCGGCAAGTTCGAGATCGGCGGCCCCCACGGCGACGCGGGCCTGACAGGCCGCAAGATCATCGTGGACACCTACGGCGGCCGCGGCCGTCACGGCGGCGGCGCGTTCAGCGGCAAGGACCCGACGAAGGTCGATCGCTCGGCCGCGTACATGGCGCGGTACATCGCCAAGAACGTCGTCGCGGCCGAGCTGGCCGACCAATGCGAGGTGCAGCTCAGCTACGCGATCGGCGTCGTCGAGCCCACCAGCATCAACGTCAACTGCGACGGCACCGAGAAGGTGGACGCGTCGAAGATCGAGCAGGCGATCCGCAGCGTCTTCGACACCACGCCCCGCGGCATCATCGAGACGCTCGGACTCCGCAAGCCGATCTACCGCCCCACCGCTCGTCACGGCCACTTCGGACGCGACCCGTACACCGAGGGCGGCCACGACTTCTTCACTTGGGAGAAGACCGACAAGGTTGACGCCCTGAAGAAGGCGATCGGCTGAGATTCAGCCCGATCGGTACAGGCGGTGCCGCGCGATGTAGTCCGCGACCTCGGCCGGCAGGTGCCGGTCGTCGCCTGCGCGGATGTCTGTTGAGCTGATCTCGATGATCGGCGTTTCGGCCAAGGCGTTGATGAGCCGCTCGCGCTCGTCGTCGGTCCAGAAGCCGATCTCGCAGAGCCGCTGGCGGAGCGACTCACGATCGGTGATCGGCTTCCGCGGCAGGATCACCGGTGCCGCGAGCTCGAGGATCCGCCTCGGACGCTCCCAGCGGTGCAGGCTGGCCGCCTGGTCCGTCCCGATCGCGAAGGACAACTCGGCGTCCGCAGCGATCTGACTGGCCCGCTCGAGCGTCTCCACGAAGTAGCTGGGCGCGCCCGACGCCGCCCGGTCGAACTCGTCGGTCCAGATCGCGACGTTCGGGTATCCCGCGAAGGCGAGCCTCAGCATCGCGAGCCGGTCCGCCGTGCTCACGGCCGGCCCTGCATCCTTGTGGGGCGACCTCGCGGCCGGGATGACCACGAGCCACGTCCCCGCTGCTCGGCTCCGCTGGGCGTCGAGCGCGAGCCGGACATGGGCCGCGTGCGGCGGGTCGAAGCTCCCGCCGAACAGCAGCACGGGCGAGCCCGCGGGCGCGGGCCAGGGCGTGATCGGGTGGTCGGCGTGGTCTTCAGACACTTGCGTGAGCGTGGGGCTTGAGCCGGGCAATCAGGGATCTAGTATTGCCCCGTCGGCCTTCGGGCCGACCGGACGGCCCCATCGTCTAGTCTGGTCCAGGACACCAGGTTTTCATCCTGGTAACGCGGGTTCGAATCCCGCTGGGGTCACTTGCTTTGTCGCCGGCCTTCGCCGGCGAGCGTGCCTTTGTCACCGGCTTTCGCCGGCGAGATGGCTCTCAGTGGGACGGGCTTCCAGCCCGTCGTCCCTACGCCAAACAGCAGACGGGCTGGAAGCCCGTCCCACCGGACACATCAGCGACCGCGGTAGGTGATACGGCCCTTGGTGAGGTCGTAGGGGTTCATCTCGACGGTCACCATGTCGCCCGGCAGGATGCGGATGTAGTGCTTTCGCATCTTGCCGCTGACGTAGGCGATGATGGACTGCTCGTTCGGGAGCTCGACCCGGAACATCGCGTTGGGGAGGGCCTCGAGGACCTTCGCTTCGAGGGTGAACTTGTCGTCCTGCTTCGCCATGGTGTCTGGTGCGCCTTCCGCCGCTTCGCGGCCGTGTGAGTCGATCGTGAGCGTCAATGGTAGGTCGGCCCGTGAGCACGCAGAACCCCGCGTCCGAGAGCCGTTAGGATGACTCGATGATCGATCGATGGCGTTGCGTCCCCGCGGTTCTCGTCTCTTTCCTAGCCCTTGCCGCCCTCCTGCCCGCCCCCGCGCTGGCCCAGGACGCCGAATCCACCGAGCCGGCGGCGGCCGTCCCGCCCGATTTCGCGACGCCCTACGCCACGGTCGGCGCGTTCCTCGAGAACTGGAACTATTACGTCGAGAGCCGCACCGACGCGGGCCAGCCGCTCGACGCCGCCCGCCGCGATGCGGCCCTCTCGCACCTGATCTTCGCCGCCGGCATCGACCTGCCGAATCAGGTCGAGGCCGCCAACCGGCTCGTGCGCGTGCTCAACAAGCTGGGCGATGCCGAGGCCGAGATCATCACCGTTGTTGGCCGGGGCGACCCGCCCGCGGGCGTGACCGAGGTCGAGCTGTTCATCAACGACACGGGCGGCTTCGGGCAGATTCTGGTGGGCCAGGACTCCGCCGGCCGCTGGCGGTTCACGACGCGGACCATGGATTCGATCAACGCGATCGACCAGGCATTCGAGGATCGCGCCGAGATCTACGAGAACGCCCCGACGCTGACCACGGCCGCCGACAGCCTCCGGAGCTTCATCCCGAAATCGCTCCGCGGCACGTCGGTGCTCGGCATGCAGCACTGGCAGTGGATCGCGCTGCTGCTGTGGATCCTGCTCGCGGTCATCATCGATGCGCTCGTCCGCGCGGGGCTCACGTCCGCCCTGCTCCGCTGGGAGAAGCGCCGCGGCATCGACACCGACAAGAAGGCGGTCGCGCGAAGCGTCCGCCCGATCGGGTCGCTCGCCGGGGCGTTCTTTGTTCTCCTGACGATCTCGATCCTGGGTCTACCGATCGGCGTGCTGAGCGTGATCCAGATCGCGGCACGCGTCGTCGTCATGGTGTCGGCGGTGTGGGCCTCTTACGGCATCGTCGATCTTGTCGGCGAGTTCCTGTCCGCGCGTGCGTCCGCGACCGCCACCAAGCTCGACGACCTCGTCGTGCCGCTGCTGCGCAAGACCGCCAAGGTCT
>JBCDKU010000034.1:0-26947 GCA_038746265.1 Planctomycetota bacterium | reverse complement strand
GTCGTGCTCGGCCCGCGCGGCCACCACGATCAGGAGGTCCGGAGCAAGGTCCGGATCACGTGAGTTTGCTTCTGAGATCAGTGTTTGAAGCATCGGCAATGGCAAAACGGGCGAAACATTTCCGGCAGGCGGCCGGTTCCACCTCGGCGGAGACTACCGTTTGCGCGGTGATCGCATCGATATGCGACACCGAGAGGACAGCGTGGCAGCAGATGAGGATTCGGGTCGGCACGAGTGCCGGCCGACGGGAGGCGCGATGCGACAGGCTCAGATCCGCATGACTTCGGCATTCGTTCGGGCAGGTCTCGCCGCGGTGATCGGCGGTCTCGCGCTCGCCGGCTGCGGTGGTGATGTGGCCGAGAGCGGCCAGTCGAACGACGTTGCGCTCGCGAAGGTCCGCGACTTCGACATCACGACGCTCGCGAGCGGCGAACTCGCCGCGAAAGACTCGGTCGAGATCCGCAGCAAGGTCTACCGCCAGACGACCATCTTCTCGATCGTGCCCGAGGGCAGCCGCGTGAAGAAGGGCGACCTTCTTGTCAGCCTCGCGAGCGACGAGATCGAGCGTTCGTTGCAGGAAGAAGAGACCACGCTCTCGCAGTACCAGCTCGACCTGGACGCGGCCGAGGCGAACTTCAGCATCACGAAGAGCGACAACGAGGCGGCGCTTGCGAAGTCGAAGCTCGACGTCAAGCTCGCGCAGATCGCGCTGAACCAGTGGCGCGATGGTGATGATCCGAAGAAGATTGCTGAGCTCGAGAGCACGATCGAGCAGAACCAGAAAGACTTCGAGCGTCAAGACAACAAAGTCGAGAACAGCATCAATCTCCACGCCCAAGACTTCCTGAGCGACGACGAACTCGAGCTCGATCGAATTCAGCTCCTGAAGGCGAGGGCAGCGCTCGACAACGCGGTCCGCGAGCTCAAAGTCTATAAGAATTATCAGCGGATCCAGGAAGAAGAGAAGCTCATCGGCGATCTCGCGAGCGCCCAGCAGGAGCTCGACCGCGTCGAGCAGCAGAACGGCATCAACCTGAAGCGTGCCGAGTCCGAGGTGACCCGCCGCAAGGCGCGGCTGCTTGACCAGCAGAAGGACGTCGAGGAAGAGCGGGCACAGCTCGCGGCCTGTGAGATGTACGCCCCGACAGACGGTCTCGTGGTCTATGGCACCACCGCCAGCGGCCGCGACAGCTACCGCTCGCAGAACGAGGGCCCGCTGGACGTCGGCAGCGCGGTCCGCCCGAACGACCTGCTCGTCGTCCTCCCGGACACCTCTGAGATGATGGCGAACGTCAAGGTGCACGAGAGCCTCGCGGGCCGTGTCCGTCAGGGCCAGGAAGTCCGCGTGAAGGTCGGCGCCGCGGGCGGTGCCCAGCTCACCGGTGAGGTCGCGTCGATCGGTGTTCTCGCCGAGGGCGGTGGCTGGCGTGACCCGAACCGCCGCGAGTACACCGTCCGTGTCCGCCTCGACGGCTCGGCGTTCGACGAGCAGCTTAAGCCCTCCATGCGGTGCGAGGCCGAGATCGTGCTCGGTGAGGCAGAAGGCTCGTTGACCATCCCGGTCCAAGCCGTGTTCGCCGAGGGCCAGGTCCGCTACGTCTACACCCCCGAGGGCGCGAAGTACGTCCGCAAGCCCATCAAGATGGGCCGTCGATCGGATCTCTGGGCGGAGATCGCCGCCGGGATCGACCCGGAGACGCCCGTGCTGATCCGTGAGCCCACGCCCGGTGAGATTCTCCCGCGTGAGTGGGACATCGCCGAGCTCGAGGCCGCCGGCTACACGATCGATGAAGAGGGCCGCCCGGTCGTCAAGCGTGCAGCCCGCCCGCGTCGCAGCGCCCGTGCGGACGAGGCGAAGACCGACGCGGAGACGACCAAGACCGGCGTCTGATCGATCGTCTCAGAGAGACGACAACCAAGACAGGCCACTGGACCCGAGGAGTCGCCGTGTGCGGCTTCTCTTTTTTGGGGATCGCAGCTGCTGTGAGCGCTCAGGCCGCCTCGGCCTCGTCGTTCTCGATCAGCACCATCTGGCCCTCCGGGTTTACCGGCGGCCCGAACAGGTGCTCGCGGATGTCCGTGCCCTCGTGGTGCGTGATCTGCAGCGCGTCGTCGTCGAAGAGATCGATGCGGTCGAGCTCGGCCGACTCGGTGTTGAGCAGCGACTCCATCGTCGCGACAACCGGGCGGCACGGGTCGAGCGGGCGCCAGGTGACCACGACGCACTCGATCTCGTCGTTGAGCGTGACGACCGTGCCTGGCGCGAAGGGCGGCACGATTGCCAGCATCGCGTTGAGGATCAGCGGATCGACCTTGCTCGCGATGGGCTCCTGCTGCATCTTCGAGAGCACCTCGACCATCGGGATCGGCGGCTGTGTTTCGTCCGCGTACCGGAGCCGCTCGAAGCGCTCCGCGCACGCGATGATCCGCGCAAAGACGTGGATGTTGTGCCCCGAGATCGGGATGGTCTCGCCGTGCCCGCCGCGGCGGGGTGGGAAGCCCGAGCCGTCGAACGCCTGATGGTGGTTCAGCACCGCCGCCGCGGTCGCGGGCTCCACACGGCCCTTGAGCAGCGCGAACCCAAGCCCCGTGTGGACGCGCCACTTGGTGTCTTCCTCGTCGCCCGTGATCTGGAAGCGTCGGCGCACATCGGGCGGGACCGCGAGCATCCCGAGGTCGTGCAACGCCCCCGCGAGCACCAGCGGGTTCAGATCGCGCGCGGCCGAGGGCGGCAGCTTGGGTCGCTCGCGGATGAGGTAAAAGTCGAGCTTCATCCCCATGAGCAGCGTGAGGTAGGCGACGTCGGCCGAATGCCGCGCGAGCGAGGGCTTCTGCGTGTCGATCTCTTGGATCATCAGGCCCGCCGCGGAGTACTCCGTGACGGTCTCGATCATCTCCTCGCACGCCCGCTTGACCGGCCCCGGCTCGTACTCAGGTGACTCCATGCGGACCAGCGACTCATACGACGTCGCGAGTTCGTGGGCGAGGTTCTCGCGGGCGGCCTGCAGCTTGATCGAGAAGCACTCCTCGATCTCCTGCAGCTTGTTGTTCTGGATCCAGACATCGCGGACCCCGAACTCGATGAGCCGCTCGAGGGCGGAGGTCTCGAGCTTGGAGTCGCGGGTCAGAAGGACGGTGTTGCGGCGCTGGGGGTGGTAGATCGGGCAGGCGAGCAGACTGCCTGCGGGCACCTTGTCTGTGCGAACCCGGATCATCGAGCAACTCCCATCGCGCCGTATCGGGCCCAGGAGCCCGATCGGCGCACACGGACCCTCCGGGGCCCAGACCGCCGTACAGGTCATCGGCCGGGCCCTGATTGGGCTTTGGTGCAATCGCTCAGGGTGCGCCGGCGGCGAGGCCCGCAGCGTCTGGCGCGGCTGCGCGTGCCGCGAACTCCGCGCCGCCGACCAGCGCGAGGTAGGCGATGTACGCGATCACGAGGCCCGCCCCCTCGAATCGGGAGAGCGTGAGCTTGGTCGCCATCAGCGGCCACAGAAGGACCGAGAACCCGAGCACGATCCACAGGTCGCGACTCAGCAGCGCCCCGGGCACGTCGAGCGGGCTGACCAGCGACGCGATCCCGAGCACGCAGAGCAGGTTGAAGACGTTCGACCCCAACACGTTGCCCACGGCGATCTCGGCGTGCCCGTGCCGGGCTGCCTGCACCGAGAGGACGAGTTCGGGCAGCGAGGTCCCGATCGCGACGAGCGTGAGCCCGATGATCGCTTCAGAGACACCCGCCTCGAGCGCGAGGACGGTCGCGCCGTCCACGAGGTGCTCGGCGCCGCCAACGAGCCCCAGCAATCCCAGGAGCACAAGCACCGTGTGCCCTGCTAGGTGCGGGCGGTCGTCGGCGGGGTCCTCGGAGGATTTCTCGCCCGTGGACTCAAACTCGCCTTCGAGATCATCGGGATCGATGCGGCCCGTCTTGGCGTTCCACGCGACGAAGGCAACGAGGCCCACGACGAGGATGAGCCCGTCGATCGTGCCGATCACCGCGGCCGGGCCCTCGCCGTTCGAGCCGAACAACGGATCCGCGAGCGTGAGGCACGCGAGCGCCGTCGCGGCGAGCATGAGCGGGATATCGATGCGGACCGCGGACCGCTCGACGGCGATCGGGCGGATCAGCGCGGTGATGCCCAGGATGAGCCCGATGTTGGCGATGTTGGACCCGAAGACGTTGCCGACGGCGAGCTGGCCCTTGTTCTTGAGCGTGGCGCCGATCGAGGCGAACAGCTCCGGAGCGCTGGTGCCGAAGGCGACGACCGTGACGCCGATGAAAAAGGGCGAGACGCCCAGCCCGCGGGCGAGCCGGACGGCGCCGTGGATCATGTAGTCCGCGCCGAGGACGAGCAGCGCGAGCCCGAGGACGAACCTGACCGATGCGAGCACGAGCCCGAGTCCCGATTCGGGCTGCTCGATCAGCAGCAGGGCTCCCGCGGCGGCGAGCAGAGCGAGGTAGATGATGCGGCGGGGGGTGAGCTTCATGGAGGAGGTCGCGGCCGGCGACCACAACCTTACGGGCTTTGCACGCCCGGGGCACGATTCCGCAGCACGGAGGGCGTTGAGGTCGCCGCGGGGCGGCTCGTCGCGGCCGTGAGGATCAACGCGGGCCGTGCGCCGTCGCGGGGTGATCCGAAAAGAGCCTCCGCGAAGGTGGGCAGGCTCGGCCGTGTCGGCCCGATCTCGGGCGGGCCCGACGGTGCGCCGGTCTGCGTTTCCGGCGCGACCTCTGCTCCGGCTGCCGGCGCGTCGGTCTGTATCTGACCCGGTCCGACGGGCTCGTCGGCATCATCGACGATGATGGGCTCGACGGGGCGGGGGCGGTCTTCGCCGCGTTCGTGCTTGAGGGCGAGATCGTCCCAGTCCGCCTCGGGGTCGTCCACGACAAGCAGGAGCGCCACGCCCGGGTCGATCGCGAGATCGATCGGTTCCGCGCCGATGAGCCGGCCCAGCGACACGCGGTCGAGCTCGGCGATCGAGCGTTCGATGGCGGAGCGGGTCTCGAGCCACGCGAGGCGGAACTCGAGCCGGAGGCGGTCGGTCGCGGTACCGTCGTCCGCGATGGTCGGCTCGATCCACGTGCGGGTGAGCAGCCGGGCGCGGCCGGGAGGGACTTCGGTCGCGCCGTCGCCGGCCGCGAGCTGGCCGCCGCCGACCGGGGCACCCTCCGCGAGCTGCGACCAGAGCGTCAGCCCGGTGGACCAGCCTCGGTCGAGCCCAGCGGCGGGCGGGGCGAGTGCGAGCAGCTCGTCGCTGGTGCCGAGGTCGAGCCAGTAGGCGCGGAAGCCCGCGTCTTGGAGCCACGCGAGTTCCTCGGCGGGGCGCAGGCGCTCCTCGGCTTCGAGTTCGCGCACGACGAAGGGCAGCCGTCCGACCGGCGCGGCGAAGGCGAGCCGTGTCATCGCAAGGCCGGCGATGCGTGTCGGGTTCTCTTGCGGTGCGAGGTCTTGAGCCACGGGTGTGGCGGCCGCCGCGTCATCGGGCGATGAGCCGCAGCCGCACAGGCAGGCCGCCGCGAGCGCGCACCCGAGGCCGATGGCTCGGCGGCGATCAGTCATCCTCGCCCGGCAGCTCGTTGAGCCGATCGATGAGCTTGCGGACCATCCCGTAGTGGTACCGCGTGTGGACGAACGAGATCCGCGGGAGGTCGAGCGCGACCGATTCGAGCTCATGCGGCTCGCGGTGCCGGATCTTTCCTTTCTTGACGAGACTCGCGAACTCCTGATTGAGGATCTCGATCGATTCTTCGGAGAGTTGGCTTTTCATCCGGATGATCAGCTCGTCGCGGACATAGCGGCTCGAGTGGTAGCGGCGGTAGAACTTCGTGACGTGATCGACCGCCTCGGCGGGGGTCGAGACGATTTTGTAGAGCCCGGTGTCCTCGGGGCTGATGAGGCCACGTTCGAGAAGCTCGTCCTGGATGAACCGCTCCATCGCGTGCCAGTAGCCGGCGCGCTCGTGCGAGCCCTCGACGAGGACGATCGGGATGATGCTCGCCTTGCCGGTCTGGACGAGCGTGAGGGCCTCGAAGATCTCGTCGAGCGTGCCGAACCCGCCCGGGAAGACGACGACGGCCTCGGCTTGCGACAAGAACATCAGCTTGCGTGTGAAAAAGTAGCGGAAGTTGATGAGCTTGGAATCGCCGATGATGACGTCGTTCGCGGAGGTCTCGAAGGGGAGGCGGATCGCGACGCCGAAGCTCTTTTGTGCTCCCGGGCCCTCGTGGCCCGCCTTCATGATGCCGTCGCCCGCGCCGGTGATGACCATCCAGCCTTGTTCAGCGATCTCGCGGCTGAACTCGACGGCCGCCTTGTAATCGGGGTGGTCCTCGGGGGTGCGGGCCGAGCCGAAGATCGTGCACTTGTGCACGTCGGGGTACTGCCCGAAGACGCGGTAGGCGTAGCGGAGCTCCTTGACCGCCGACGTGATGAGCTTGAGCTCGCCCGAGTCGCGGCCGTCGGGGATGAGCTTGAGCGCGGTCGTCAGCAGATCGCTGACCATCGCGCGCTCGCGGTCACCCGCCTCGGCGGTCGCGGTCTCGTCCACGAGCGCGCGGACGTCGTCCTGCACGTTGCGGTCATCGACGTGCCGCTGGGCCGCCTGCTCGGGCGGTGCGGCGGATTCGTCGGCGAGGGCGGTCTTCTCTGGCGGGTCGAGTTCGCCCCGGTTGCTGGAAGCGGTCATGTGTTGTCGTTGCTTTCCTGGTCTAGAAGGGTTTGCCGAAGTCGGGCGGGCCTGCCGGCGGCTCCTCCACGGTCGTGAGCCGCCCGCCGCCGCTGCCCCCGCCGCGCGAACGCGGTGAACGCGGCGCGGGGTCCGGCTTGAGCGGCGCCACGCGGCCCCGCTCCTTGCGATCACCGAGGGTACGCGCCGACCGCTCGATCTCGCGGAGCCGCTTCGCGGCGTCGGAGTCTTCCTGGCCCAGCAGCGCCCCCAGCACGCGGCCGGTCGCGCTGAAGCTCTCCGCGGTGATCCTGGGTTCGGCGAGCGTGCCCCGCACCCGCGTGCCGACGATCTCATCGCGGATCGATTCGAGCACCGTCGAGATCACCGGGATCGGCGACCGGGAACGCGACCGGAACCGCAGGTCGAGCTCGGAGCTCGGCACGTCGAGCGTGCCGTAGCCGAACAGCTCGATCGTCTCGGAGAGCACGCTGATTCGCTCGAACGCGACCTCGTTGCCGAGCACATAGAACGCCGCGTCGGCGTCGTCGAGCAGCTCGCCCGAGGGCACCTGCAGGTTCGAGAACTCGAGAAGCCCCGTCAGAAACGGGACCTCAAGGATCGGGCCGCCCGACGCCGAGAGCCGCCCGTTGCCCCAGCGGGTCGCGTCGTCGCCCACGATGCCAGAGAGCGTGACCTCGCCCGAGAGCTGTCCGCGCGAGTTGTCGTCGGGCCGCTGGAAACTCAGGTCCGAGTCGGTCCGCGGCGCGGCGGCCTCGGCGAAGTCCTGCAGCAGCGGCGCGACACGCACGTTCGAGAGCCGGATTTCCGACCAGTACCGCAGCAGGTCCTCGTCGGCGTCGGCGGTGTCGTCTGGTTCGAGGCGTGCGCGGCCCGAGATCCGCCCGCCGTGCGACGCGGCGGTGAACGAGGGCACGAGCACCACGCCCGGCTCGCCCCCGGAGACGATCGAGCCCGAGCCGTCGGTGATCGCCGCGCCGTTGACGAGCGCGCGGGAGGCGGCGATCTCGAGCGCAAAGCCCGCGTCGGGGTTGGCCTCCTCACCTCGAGACCACGCGCGGACGTCGATGGTCGCGTCGGCTTCAGTCACGGCGGCGCCGAGATCGAGCGAGCCGCCGAGCACGTCGATGAGGCCCGCGAAGCTGACCTCGACGGCGCGATCGGGCTCGGAATCGGGCGGCGTATCGAGCGTGAGCACGGCGCCTTCGGCGAAGACCGAGCCATCGACACCGAGCGAGATGCCGCGGATGGTCTCGCTCACGGCTTCGGGCAGCAGTGCGATGAGGTCGTCGCGTAGCGAGTCAGCTTCGACCGAGAGCCGCAGGTCGGACCCGACGACGCCCGGCTCGTCGCCGACGACCCATCCGCCCTCGATGCCGAGGATCCAGCCCTCGCCGGTCGCGCGGACGCCGCGGATCGCGCCGCCGTCGGGGTCGAAATCGATCGTGCCCTCGACCGTTGTTGCTCGCGCCGTGCCGCTGGGGCCGTCCACGGTCAGCGTGCGAGGACGCACGTCGCCCCGCGCGGAGAGATCGGGGAGGAAGCGTTCCTCGTCGATCGGGAGGGCGGAGATGAGGATGTCGGCGTCGAACGCGCCGCGCGGGTTGTAGGTGGTGAGCAGCTCGCCGAGCCCGTCGGAGGTCGCCCGCGCGATCTCGCGGGTGAGGTTCGACTCGAACCGCGCGCCGATGACGCCGACATCGAGGGTGTCCATCGTTGGCGCGGTCGGCACGAGCGGGAGCACGCCGTCCACGCGGAGGCGTCCCGCGCCGGAGCCGTCGAAGCGCGTGGCGGCGTTGAAGCGATCGAAGGTGACGACGCGGTCGAGGCCGTCGTACAGGATCTCACCCGCGGAGTCGCCGAAGGCGACGCGGCCGCCGAGCACGTTGAAGCCGACGTCGCGGAGCTCGGAGGCTTCGAGCTTGACGGTGGTGGTCTCCATCGTCTCGCCCCGCGCGATGCCGGCGGCCTCGAGCACCAGATCGACCATGCCGACGGGCTCGAGTTCGGCGCGCAGCTCGGCGAAACGTTCGGCGAGCTCCGGGGTCACGATCGTGAGCAGCGGCTCGGCGGGCCAGGTCAGGTCGGCGTCATCGAGGACGGCGCGGGCCGTGAGTCTCGGTGGGGCGCGGGGTTCGTCCTCCCAGCGCGAGCCCTCGGGCAGCTCGATGCTCGCGGCGAGCTCCACGGGGATGGGCCGCGCGGACGCGGTGCGATCGGCGAACTCTGCCGCAAGGATCCCGGAGCCGTCGAACGTCACGGAGCGTTCATCGACGGTGACGGTGCCGTTGAGCTCGCCGACGACGGGCCGCGGCGTGTTCGGATCGGGCATCTCGACGACGGGCGTCGATGACGCGCGGTTGAGCCGCGCCTCGACGCGGAAGCGGTCCGCGGTCGCGGTGCGTGCGCCGAGCAGCAGCTCGAAATCGACGAACCCGTCGAGGCCGAGCCTCGGCAGCAGGGCCGCGACGTTCAGGTCGTCGGCCTCGTCCGCCTCGGCGGGCCCGCCGCTCGCGGCCGCGACAGCTTGGATGAACAGGGGATCGATCGGGATCTCGCGGCCCTCGACAATCGCGTCGATGTCGTCGTCGCTCCGTTCCTCTTCATCGCCCACGGGCACGCTGGCGTTGACGATCGCGGTCCCGCCGCTGATCGCGGTGAGCCGGAGGTTCTCGAGCCGCGCGCCGTCGTCGTCGATGATCATCTCGAAGTCGCGTGCGACGAAGGGCAGCGGGAAGCGCTCGGACAGGATGCCGAGCTGATCCGCGCGGACGATCACGCGGTTGTCCCAATCGGTCTCGTAGCCGTACGGGCGGTGCACCTCGATCGAGAGGTCGATGACACCGCCGAGATCGAACGCTGGGGATTCGAGCCGCAGCAGCGCCGACGGCGCGATCATGCCCGCAGCGGAGAGCCGGTCGTAGTCGGGCTGGCTCATGAGGCTCTCGAGCCGCCCGCCGCGCGCGGCGCCGCGCGCGGCGACGAGCACCCGATCGATCGGCATGCCGCTGGCGAGCACGGTGAGGTTGACTTCGGAGGTCGCGCCGAACGGGCCCGCCCAGCCCGACGCGGTCGCCGCGCCGCCGCGGGGCCCCCGGCCGCTGATGCGGTTGATGAACAGGAAGTTGCGGTTGAACGTGGCCGTACCCGAGAGGTTCTCGAGCGGGTACGGGAAGCCCTCGAACGCGCCGCCGCCTCGGCGGAACCGCATCTCGCCGGTGAGCCGGATCTGATCGGGCGTCGCCGCGATCACTTCTGCGGGCGCTTCGGCATCGATCGGAACATCGGGCACGACCGGCGGCTGGTCGCCCGCGGTTGCTTGCCTGCTGGCGCCTTCAGGGAGCGCCCCGCGGCGGAGCCAGATCTCGGCCTCGACCTCGCCCTGCGGCGGGCCGAACTCCGCGAGCTCCTCGATCACCGACGCGGGGACGAAGCTGAAGAGGTTCATGTCACGCTCGAGCCGGAAGGGCTGGGCCTGCAGCCGAGCGAGGAAGGGGCTCTCGGGGGTGAGCCCCCACCAGTCGAACCGCACGTCGTACTCAAGCCGATCGACGCGCCCGACGAGGGAGCCTGCGACGCCGTCCTCGGTGACGCGCAGCTCGCCGGTCACGTCCGAGAGGCGCAGCGGCGTTGCTTCATCGGTCAGCGTGCGGCCCTGCGGCGTAAAGGGCAGGCTCATCGCGACGCCGTCGAGCCCGAGCTCGAGATCGAACGAGCCGTCGCGGCTGATCGACAGCTTCCGCGGCTCGACGCGACCGCGGAGGTCGAGGTCCTCGTAGAGCTCGCGCAGCGAGGGCGGCACGCGATCCGAGGGGAACGACTCGGGCGAGAACCCGCTGGTCGTGAGCACGATCCCGTCTTCGGTGAGCGAGCCGACGATCTCGACGGGTCGCGTCGTGCCGCCCGAGGTCGAGACGCCGCCGCGCAGCGTGAGCCGGGTCTCGTCGGGGCCCGGCACCGCGTCGCCCTCGATCGGCACGGTCGCGATGACCTTGTCGGGGGCGCCGTCCGGCGCGTCGTGCTCGGCCAGTTCGATCACGCCGCCCCGCAAACGGATGCGAGGCAGCTCGATCGAACCGCCGGACCCCTGCGGGCGCGCGCCGAGCGCCTCGGCCGCGGGCAGTGAGCCGTCGGCGACGGACTGGCTCACGCGCAGTCTCGGGCGGGTGAGTTCGACGGTCTCGATCGGATGCCGACCGGTGATCAGCCCGGCGATGTCCAGCTCCGCCTCGACGCGTTCCGAGGCGAGCAGCTGCCCCGGGAACCCGTCCACGCCGGGCAGCCTCACTTCGAGGTCCCAGATCACGACGTCAAGATCCGGCGCGAGCCGGACGCGCGAGGCGTCGATCTCCAGCCCCGTGACCTTCGAAAGCGCGGGCAGCACCAGACGGTCCGCCAGGGGCGTCCTGCCGATCACGATCACGGCCACGATCGGGATCACGATCGCCGCGACCAGAACCCGCCGCGCGAGACGCCACGGCCGCCGGTTCTTCGGCGCTCGGGCGGACTCCTCGGGCGTGTCTGGTTGATTTCCGCGATCGGCTGGCGCGGGCATGCCACCTCCGGTCGGGCATCGTACGACGCCCGCACATACTGGATGCGTCATCGGACGCCGCCCGGCCAGATCCTGAGCGGTACGCTCTGGTTCGTGCCGAAGACGCGCACCCAATTCGTTTGCCGTTCGTGCGGGGGTGTCCACGGCCGCTGGCTGGGCAAGTGCCCCGACTGCGGCGCCTGGGACAGCCTCGAGGAGCACCGGGTCGAAAAGCGCCTCGCCGCTGCGGGCGTGTCGGCCGCCGACGTGGGCCTCTCCGCGGCGGTCCCGATCTCCGAAGCGCGCAACGCCCGCCCGGGCCCCGACCGCCTCCCGACCGGCATCGCCGAGATCGACCGCGTCCTCGGTGGCTCGGAATCGGGCCGGGGTCTCGTCCCGGGCTCGGCGGTTCTGATCGGCGGCGAGCCCGGCATCGGCAAGAGCACGCTGCTGCTGCAGGCCGCCGGGGCGTGGGCCGCGGACGCCGACGCACCGGTGCTCTACGTCTCGGCCGAGGAATCGGCAGAGCAGGTCGCGGGCCGTGCAGAGCGTCTGGGTGTCGGTGATCGGCAGGGGCTGTACGTCCTCGCCGAGACCAGCCTCTCACGGATGACAGAGCAGGCTCGCCAGCTCCAGCCCGCGGTCATCATCATCGATTCGATCCAGATGATCGAGGACCCAGAGGCCGACGCGACGCCCGGCAGCATCGCGCAGCTCCGCCGGGCGGCGGGGTTGCTCGTGACGTACGCCAAGGTGTCCGGCACCGCCGTCGTGCTCGTGGGCCACGTCACGAAGGACGGCCAGCTCGCGGGTCCCCGCGTGCTCGAGCACATCGTGGACGCGGTGCTGTCGTTCGAGGGCGACCGCTTCCACGCGGGCCGTGTGCTTCGGGCGCTCAAGAACCGCTTCGGCACGACGGCCGAGGTGGGTTTGTTTGAGATGTCGGGTCAGGGATTGATCGAGTCGGACGCGCGGCTGTCCGCGGCGGCCGCGGGTGATCCGCGGCCCGGCTCGGTGGTGTGCCCCGCGCTGCACGGCACGCGGAGCATGCTTGTCGAAGTCCAGGCGCTGACCGCGACCGGGTTTCTGGGCGCCGCCAAACGCAAATCGAGCGGCCTCGACGCGGGCCGGCTCTCGATGATCATCGCGGTCCTTGAGCAGCACGCGGGGCTTCGGCTCGCGGATCGCGATGTCTTTGCATCCGTTGTCGGCGGGGTGCGGATCGTCGAACCGGCAAGCGATCTGCCGCTGCTGCTCGCGATCGCGGGCGCGCACCACGGGCGTGCGCTGCCGCCCTCGCTCGCGGTCGTGGGGGAGGTGGGCCTCGGCGGCGAGGTCCGTCCGGTCAGCCAGCTCGAGGCCCGGGCGGCAGAAGCCGTCCGCATGGGGTTCGAACGGATCATCGTTCCGAAGGGATCGAAGATCCAAACGCCGGGAGCCAGGCTCGACCCCGTCGCCAGCGTCGGCGAGGCGATCGAGCGGCTCGGCTGAACACGGTGTGTTTGCGAGATGCCGGCGCGGGCCGGCGGAGGATTAGCTCATCGCCAAGAAGCAGACCAGCGACAGCATCGCCAGACGCGACTGGAACTCGTTGATTCGGATGAGCGTGTGCGCGGCAAGGATCTTGGTGCTCTGCATGACTCGTTTCTCCTGTTGTGTGGACGCGGTGCGTCCGAGAGCACAGGTTCAACAGCCGTGCCAAAGCCCCCCAAGGGCGGGGTGGTGCCACGTCAAGCGGTTTGTGTTGCCGCCGCGCGTCGGTCTGTGGCGTCTGGGCAACGCGATCGCGTTGCTCATGTGCACCACGATCACGATCGCGGCTCAACCGACGCCGGCCGACGCGACCGACGCCCTGCTCCGCGTCCGGGGCTGGGTCCGAGAAGGACGGGTCACCGCGGGCGGGGGCGCGGGCTCCACTGAGCTTGCCGCGGTCACGCTGCGGCTCGACGGCCGTGTGATCGGACGCGCGGACGAATCGGGCGACGCACCGCTCGTGACCGCGACCGCCGCGGCGCTCCGCCGCGCCCGGGAGACCGCGGCTCGGGGCGAGGTCGGCCTGCTCGCGGAGAACGCGTGGACCGATGTACGACCGAGAATCCGCGTGGCGATCGAACTCGCTGATGAGCTAATCCCGCTGACGGCCGATGAGATCGAGATCGCTGAGGCGGCCCGCACCGCGGGCTTCGCGGGGCTTGTGGTCCGCCCGGGGCTTGAAGGCGTCGCGGCACGGCAGGGCGAGCGGGTGCTGTGGCGGTCGGCGGGCTGGCTCCGCGACCGCGGGCTGAGCCCCGGTGCCGCGATGGCGACGCTCGCGGGCCAACTCGCAGACGACCCCTCGCTCGGCATCCGGCCGCTGCCCGATCTTGTCGGACAGGGCTTCACGTTCTTCCGGGTGCCGACGGTCGAGATCGCGGACATCGGGACGCCGCCCGTCCCGACATTCCTGCATCGGGGCGGCACGGTGGTGCCGTCGGACCTTGGTCGCGCGGGGATCCTCGAAGCCGGCAGCGCGATCGTGCAGCACCTCGAGCGCCGGCGCTGGCCCGGTGTCGAGCACTACGGCCTCCGCGGGACGTACGACGCGGGCGATGACGCGTACAGCCCGCTGTTCGCGTCCGCCTTCGAGCAGGGGATCGCGATCGCCGCGCTCAAGCGGTGGGGTGAGGTCGCGAACGACGCGGGCGCGCGCCGGCTCGCCGAACTGCTCATCGAGGACCTCACGCAGATCGAACCTGAAGAGAACGATCCGGCGATGGACGCCCCGAGCGCCGCGGCCGCGGTGCTCGCGGGTATTGAGGGCGACATGCTCGATCGCGCGGCGGCCACGCTCGCGAACGCCTTCGACGGGACCGCGCTCGCTGACACACTCCCGCGCGGGGCGCAGGGCCTGGTGGCTCACGCGCTGGTGCGGCTCGCCGCTCGGGGACGGATCGAGACGTCGCTCGCCGCGAGCGCGGTGAGCGCGGTGTACCGCGATACGCTGATCGATACGCTGGTCTCGCAGATGCCGTTCTTGCTCTGGGCGTCGGTCGAGCTCACCGAGCTCGAGGACGGGCCCGTCGCGGCCGCCGCGGTGCTCGCGGAGCTGCGGGCGGTGATCGATGTGCACCGGCTGACGCGGCAGGATCTCGTCGAGCAGGACCGCGACCTCGCCGGTGCGGTTGTGTTTACGAGAAGCCGGTCGCCGCTCCCGACCTGGCAGTCCGTGCGGGCCGCGGCCGTCACGGCGACGATGCTGGGCGAGCCGTCGCTCACGCCCACTTCGGATGCGGGCGAGCTCGCGGGCCGGATCGTGGATCAGCTCGCGGCCGATCGGTTCCTCGTGCAGCTCCAGACGCGCGACGCCGAGGCGCACGCCGCCGCCCGAGCGGACATGGCGTTGGGCGGCGTGCGGTCCGCGTTGTGGACGGACCGGATGCCCGTCCTGCCCTCGGCGTTGGTGCTGTGGTCATTCGCCGAGACAATCGAGTCGCTCGACGCGGTGAGCGAGGCGCTGCGCCGGCCGTGAATCACGGGCCGTCGGGATCGACGACGGCGTTGCTGTAGCCGAGCAGGACGCCTGTCGCGAACGCGAGATCGATCTGCGCTGATTGGTAGGCCGCGATGACCGAGACCTCGCGCTGCCGCGCTGAGCCGAGCTGCTGGAACGCGATCAGGACGTCCTGAGCCGAGGCGAGCCCGTCGGTGAACAGCTGCTGCTCGGCCTGATAGTTGCCGGTCGCGGCGATCACGTTCTGCCGCGCGGCGAGGATCCGCTGCCAGTTCTGATCGAGCACGTCCGCCGCGTCGTGGACCTCTTGACGGATCGCGAGACGCTTCTGGTCGCGGCTCGCGAGCCGCTGCATCCGCGAGAGCACCGAACGTCTCACGCGCGCCTCGGCCGCGTCGTTGGTGATCGGGATGCTCGCCCGCCCGCCGATCGCGAAGCTCGGGTTCTCGAAGTCGTACGAGTCCGCGAACGACGATGCGATCGTGCCCTGCCGGTCGCCCAGCCCGAACTCGAAATCGACGATGAAGACGGGCAGCGCCGCGTTGCGAGCGAGCCCGATCTTGATCGCATCCGACGCGAGCTTCAGTTCGAGTTCGAGCAGCTCGAGCCGTTCGTCGAGCGCGCGGGCGACGAGCTCATCCCGGTCGAGCTCGAAGCGCGTCAGCCGCGGATCCGACGTGACCTCGATCGGCGCGGTGATCCCGACCGGCAGGTCCGTGCGGTTCAGCACACGGCTCAACTCACGCGCGCGCAGCCGAACGTTCGTCTCGGCGACCACCAGCCCCTCGATCTGCTGGGCGACCGCGAGCTCGGCGCTGAAGCGTTCGACCGCGGCGTTGAGGCCCTCCTCGATCCGCCGTGTGACGAGCTCGTAGTTGTTCCGCGCGAGCTGGAGCTGCTGCTGCTGCACCTCGAGCACCCGCTGCGCCGCCCAGAGCCGCCAGTACGCCTTCTCCGCGGACGCGAGCACGCGGATCACCGTGAGCCGTGTCTCGGCTTCGGTTGCCCCGAGACTCAGGCGCGCGAGCCGGATCGACGCGGTGTTCGCGAAGACGCCCCCACCCCGCAGGAGCGGCTGGCTGATCGAGAACCGCGTCTCTGCCCGGTCCTCGGTTGAGCTGACACCGATCGCCGACTTGTCGTCGATCTCGAAGTCCTGCACGATCCCGATCACGCCGCCCGTCGGCAGCGGCACCGCGAGCCCGACACCCGCGTTGAACTTCTCGCGGTCCTGTTCGAGCTCGGTGAACGCGCCCCGCGTCCCGGAGAGCGCCGGGTCGGGCGACGACAGCCCAAACAGCGTCGTGTTGCCCGTCGGGAACTCCGCGTCGAGGTAGCTCGCGTCGGCGACGAAGATCGCGTCGAACTTCGCCCGCTCTGCGTTCAGCGATTCTTCGGCCGTCTGCGGATCGAACCGGACGACCGCGAGATCGAGGTTGTTCTGCAGCACCGACCGCCGCAGCTCATCGAGCGAGATCGGGATGGACTCGCCCGGGTCGCCGCGGTCCTCGTCCTGGATTTCTTCGAGGAAGGCGCCGGTCGCGTCCTCGACGGATGTCGGATCGGTCTCGCCGATCGCGAGGCCCGCCTGGTCCACGGGCTCGGCGGCCCGGTCGGAGAGCCGCTGAAGATCCATCGTGAGCGGTGCCTCATAGGGCACGCAGCCCGCGAGCAGCGCGAGGGCGGCGGCCGGGAGGATCACCGCTCCGCAGCGGGCGGCACGAGTTCTGCATCGGTTGTCGTGATCGGGCATCGGTCTATTTGACCCGCTTTCGAGCCACCGCGCCGGGCTCCTCGCGATCGATGACGGGCGGGAAGCCGTTGAGCTGCCGCCAGAGCTCCCAACCGACCGAGACCTCGTTCAGCAGCACCCAGCCCTTGGCGCGGACGCCCTGCCGCAGGAAGCGGCGGCTCGGCCAGTCTTGGTCATCGTTTTCGTCGGGCACCACGAGGATGCGGAACTGACCCTGGCCGTTGTCCGTGGCGTCCACGAACGCGACCTTGCCGCCGAACGTGCCCACCGCGACCGAGGGCCACCCCGCGAACTGCACGGCGGGCCAGCCCTCGAACTGCAGGCGGACGGTCGAGCCCACGGAGACGAGCGGGGCGTCGTTGCCGTCGATGAAGATCTCGACAGAGCGCTGCTCGGTATCGGGGACGAGCGTCACGATCGGATCGCCCTCGCTTGCAACCGTGCCCTCCGTGAAGGCGTTCACGCGGAAGATGGCGCCGTCACGCGGTGCGCGGACGATCTGCGTTTGCTGACGGCGCAGCTCACCGGCGAGACCCGCGATCTTCTGATCGATCTCCTGGATCTTGCCCTTGGTCTCTTCGACCTTGCCGACCGCCTCGTTGACCTTCGCATCGGTCTCGGCGCGGATCGCGGTCAGCTTGCTCTTGGCGGCTTCGAGATCGGCCTTCGCAGCCTCGACCTTTGCCTTGGCTTCCTCAACCTTCGCCAGGGACGTGTCGTAGTCCGCCTCGGCGACCTCGAGTTGCCGCTGTGAGACCGCGCCGTCGCCGATCAGCGAGCGTTTTCGTTCGACCTGAGCTTTATCGAGCGCAACCTGCGCGTTCGCGGCACGGAGCCCGGCTTCGGCGGCCTCGACCCCACGCTCAGCTGTGATGCGTGCCTGGTCGAATGCATCGACAGTCCACGCTCCGACGGTTCTGAAGTTGTCGGCGCTCGCCTCGGCCTGGAACAACTGGTTCTCGGTGTTGACGCGGCGATTCTGCTCCGATTCGAGCTGCGTCTCGATCTGCTGCAGGCGGAGCGGATCGATGTCCGACATCTCGAAGAGCAAGTCACCCTGGCGGACAACGTCGCCCTCGATGACGTGCAGCTTGACGATGCGGCCCTTGATCGGTGCTTCGATCTGCTGTTCGCGCTCGTTCGGCGTGAACGCGACGACCTCACCCGCGCCGCGGACGGTCTGGACCCACGGCGCGAGCAGCAGCGCAAACGGGGCGATGATGAGCGCAATGACCAGCAGCACCATGGTCCGTTTGATCCACTTCGGTGTGATGATCATCGCGACCGACTCGCCGTCGAGCTTGCGTTCGGCGTCGCCGACGGACTCGGGGTACTCGAGATCGGGCCTGATGGCGGGGACGCTGGTCATGATCGGTCCTCCGTGTTGGTCTCGCCGAAGCCTCGCTCGCCGAGGTCCTGCGCACCGCTCGGCTGGGCGTTGACGGGCTGCAGCGTCGCGGGCTGCTGCGGCGTCGGGCGGCTCAGGTGCACCGTGCGGTCGGCGATCGAGCTCACCCAGTTGTTCCGAGAGAGCAGGATGACCGTGCAGGGCCATTCGCCGGAGCCGAGCCACTCGGCGAGCTTGCGGCGGCCGTTCTGGTCCACCATGTCGAGCAGGTCATCGATGATGAGCAGACGCGGGCGACCCGCGAGCGCCCGCGCGATCACGAGGCGTGCACGCTGGCTTGTCGAGAGCGGCGCTCCCGTCATGGAAAGATCGCTCGCGAGGCCGTTGGGCAGGGCCCGCATCTCTTCGAGGAGCCCGACGGCATCAAGCGCGGCTCGCGCATCGGCCGCGGTGGTGCCGGGCCGCCCGAGCAGCACGTTCTGCTCCACGGTGCCCGCGATGATGTCGATCTCGCTCGCCACGGCGATGTTCCGGCGTATCGATCCGACACGCAGCTCGCGCATATCGACGCCGTCGAGCTCGATGCGTCCGTTCGTGGGCTCGCGGGCGGCATCGATCAGATCGACGAGCGTGGACTTGCCCGAGGCGTGCCCGCCGATGATCGCGAGGCGTTCGCCCGGGTCGATCCGCAGCGAGATGCCCGCGAGCGCGTTGCGGCCGTCCGGGTAGGCGAAGGTGACGTCGCGGATATCGAGCGACGCGGGCTCAGCCCCGCCGGCGTGGGCTTCGCCCAGCTCGCGTTCGGTCGGCATGTCCATGAGCGAGGTCAGCTTGTACGCGCCGGCCATCAGGTCGTAGAGGCTGCCCAGCTTCTCCGCGATCTTCGTGAAGGAGGACAGCGCCGTCGTGACGATGAGCTCGGCCGCGACGAGCTGACCCAGCGTCAGCTGCTCCGAGATGACGAGGTAGCCGCCGATCATGAACAGCGACGACGCGGCGACGACTTGGACAAACAATGCGCCGATGATCTGCCGCAGCACGATCCGGAAGTGCCGGCGGCGCGCCAGGATGTAGTCCTTGGCGGCCGCGTCGGCGCGGGCGAACGAGAGCCCGTGGGCGTCGGCGAGCTTGAACGCGAGGTGGTTGTGCGCGACCTCCTGCAGGGTCGCCGCGACCTTGTACTTGGCGGTCGATTCGTCCACCGCGGTCCGGACAGCGGACCGCCCAAGGACGAAGATCACCACGCACCCCGAGAAGAGCAGGATCGCGCTGAAACCCAGCAGGAAGGGGTGGTAGAACGCGACGATCACGAGGCCAATCACAGTCTGCAGCACCATCGCGATGCCGTCGAGGAGCAGGGTCGCGCCGGACTTCTGGACGTTGAGCACGTCGAAGAACCGGTTGACGACCTCCGGGCCGGGCGAGCTGCAGAACGACTCCTTCGAGATCCGAGGGAGGCGTTCTCCGAGGTCGGCCACGGACCGCGCGAACACCCGCCGCTGCAACAGCTCGACCACGAACGAGATCACGGTCCTCATGCAGGCCGCGAGTGTCAGCACGAACAGCAGCACGATGCCCAGCACGACCAGCGGCTGCAGGATCGCGCCGAACGCGACGTAGTTGAACAGCATCTGCACCGCGATCGGCAGCGCCAGGGCAAGCACACCCACCGCCACCGAAAAGGCGACGACGAGCCAGAGATCCCGGTAGTCGGGCCGGATCAGCCGGCGGACCCGGAGAATACCCTGGAATGCGGAAAGGTTGCTTCTATGTGTTGGTTGACTTGACATCGTTATTGCGAATATAACCCGTGGTTCGAAGCATAGACAAATCGAATCAGACAAACCAGATCATCGAGTAAACACATCATGCCCCCACCCTCCCCGATCCCACCCGAATCGCTGCGGCAGCTGAACTTCAACCACCTGCGCTGCTTCTGGGCGGTCGCGAAAGAGGGAAGCGTGTCCAAGGCGTGCACCCTGCTGGGGCTCACGCAGCCCACAATCAGCAAACAGATCGGCGACCTCGAAGATTCGCTCGGCGAGAGCCTCTTTGACCGCACCGGGCGGCGGCTGGTGCCGACCAACTTGGGCCGCACTGTCTTCGCCTACGCCGACGACATTTTTTCGCTCGGCCAGGAGCTGATGGATGCGGTGCGCGGGCAGGCGACGAACCGGCCGCTGCGGCTTCACGTCGGGATCAGCGATCTGGTGCCCAAGCTCCTGACACGGCTCGTGCTGGAGCCGGCGCTCGATATGGACCGCTCGGTGCGGCTGATCTGCACCGAGGGCAAGACCGATCGGCTGCTGGCCGACCTGGCGCTGTCTGGGTTGGACATGGTTCTGACCGATGCGCCGCTCCCGCCGGGGTCACGGATCAAGGCGTTCAACCACAAGCTCGGCGAGAGCTCGCTGACGCTCTTCGGCACAACAGATCTCGCCGATCGCACGCGCGATGGGTTCCCCGGTTCCCTTGACGGTATCCCGATGATGCTGCCCACGTCGAACGCGGCGATCCGCCGGGAAATCGACACCTGGCTTCAGACCAACATGCTCCGCCCGAAAGTCATCGCGGAGATCGAGGACAGCGCTCTGTTGAAGTCGTTCGGCGAGGCCGGCCGGGGCGTTTTCTTTGCCCCGACGATCGTGGGGCAGAGCGTGTGCAGCCAGTTCGGCGTGGAGGTTATCGCGGAGGTACCTCAAATCCGGGAGCCTCTTTACGCGGTGACGGTCGAGCGGCGGACCTCGAATGACGGCATCACGGCGATCATCGAGCGGGCGAAGGAAGTGGTCGGGATGCAGATGACCGCCTGAGCCCGCACAACCCCATTCGATATCAATATCCCAAGGGGTTAGATTCCTCATTTCAATGTGGAATCATGTATTGGAGCGCTCATTGGTCGGCGTTTCTCATAGGCTCATGGTGGCGTCGCGCTTGTCCAGTGGGGCAAGAGCATCTGTTGCGGGTTCGTCTTACTCCTGGAGGTCGGCATGCGATTGGCAACACACCGTAAGCTGCATTACCTCTTGGTGGACGACGACCTCGAGCAGGCGGACTTTGTGGACTACGCGCTGAGGACCTGCGGCTCCGCGAGCAAGGTGACCTCGACCACCAACGGCAAGCAGGCCCTCGACCTGCTCAAATAGCAGCAAAATGCCCACGGCAACGACCGGATCGATGTCGTGCTCCTCGACATCAACCTGCCGGGCATGTCGGGGCACGAGGTCTTGTCGCGGATCCGCGCGAATCCTGAGTTGGCGGCGCTCCCGGTGGTGATGCTGTCATCGTCGAGCGATCCACGGGATCTCTCCGAGGCGTTCGAGAAGCACGCCAATGGGTATGTCGTCAAGCCCATCGATTTCGCGGAGTTCAACGAGACGATCGGCGGGGTTGATCGGTACTGGTCGAGGTGTTGCCGGCTGCCGCGGCGCGAGCAATAGTTCGCATGAGAGTCTTCGCGCACCGCACTCGCCGGTGCGCTGGCGGAGCATGACGGTTGATCACCCCTGAGCGAATTCCAGATCTGACCTCGTGTGATCGCGAGCCGATCCACATCTTGGGTGCAGTGCAGCCCCAGGCGTGTCTTGTCGCGGTGGGTCGGGATACGCGGATCGTCGCCGCGAGCCAGAACGCGTCGGAGTGGTTCGGTGATCGTGTGCGGCTCGGAGCGACGGCGGCCGAGGCGCTCGGCGATGGCATCGCGATGATCCTTGAGCGCAGCCTCGACGGCGTCGGCGCGGAGATGCAGCGAAGCCCGAGCCTCTTGGGCGACGTGCCGGTGCATATCCACCGCAACAGCCAAGGGCTGGTGATCGCGGAGTTCTGGCGCCCCGAGTCGATGCTGCAGGAGGGCGAGCTTTCGCAGGTGCAGCGTGTGAACGACGGGCTTCTGAAGCTCGCGCAGGATCGGGTGGAGCTTGATTCGATCCTGCAGCGGGCGACCGATCTGCTGCGGGAGGCGACCGGCTTCGACCGCGTGATGGCGTACCGCTTCCTCTCGGACGACACGGGCGAGGTCGTGGCGGAGTCAGTCGCGGAGGGCGTCGATTCGTTCATGGGCCTGCGCTATCCGGCGTCGGATATCCCGAGGCAGGCGCGGGCGCTGTATGTGAGCAACCGCATCCGGATGATCTTCAACGTCCATGATCCGGCGATCCCGGTTGATGAGGACGTCGCGTCGGTCCATGAGCCGCTCGATCTCAGCGATGCGGCGGCGCGCTCCGTGTCGCCCGTGCACATCGAGTACCTGCGCAACATGCGCGTGGGCGCGAGCATGTCGGTTTCGATCGTCGTGGGTGAGCGTCTGTGGGGTCTGCTCGCGTGCCACCATCTCTCGCCCAAGATCGTGCCGATCGAGGTGTGGCCGATGCTGCATCTGCTTTCGCAGGTGACCTCGACCACCGTTGCGCACGCGCAGCAGCAGGAAGACTTCGAGACGCAGCTGCAGGCGAGCCAGGTCGCGCAGTTCTTGCTGAGCTATCTGAACACAACGTCCTCGATGTCGAGTGCGCTGCTCGATGGCAGTCCGTCGATCCGCGATCTGATCCCCTGCGACGGCGTGCACATCCGCTTCCGCGGCGAAGACTTCAGAGTCGGCGTCGGTCCAGCGTACGGATATGAGCTGCTTGTCGAACGACTTGAGCAGATAAAGGCGGAGCGAGAACGAGGCATCGCAGCCCCCGGTAGATCGGTTGTCCAATTCGACGCTGGGCTCGGGCCCGGCTGGGACGCGGCGGTTCCCGGTGTATTGGCCATCGGCTTCTCCGACGACCCCGACGACTTCATCGCGTGGTACCGGCGTGAGGTTTCTCAGACTGTGAAATGGGCGGGCAACCCGGAGAAGCCCGTCGAGATGCGCGCAGGCGGTGAGCTCCGCCTCAGCCCGCGCAAGAGCTTCGAGGCATGGACCGAGTGCGTCTCGGGCACGTCCGAGCCGTGGACGCCCATCGACGTGACCGCGGCCTCGTCGCTCTCAAAGAGCCTCCGCGACGTCGTCCTGCGTATCTCGCTGCTGCAGGACGAGGTCGACCGGCGGGCCCAGTCCGAGCGTGAGCTGCTCGAACTGACGCGCGATCTGGAGGCGTTTGCCTACGCCGCGAGCCACGACCTGCGGCAGCCCGCGCGGACGATGTCGATGCGGCTGTCCATGCTCGCCCAGCAGCTCGGCGATTCCGACGAGACCGTGCGGCATTCGCTCGAGCGCGCGACGCAGGGCTCGGTCGAACTGCACCGCCTCATCGACGGCATGAACCTGCTCGCCCGCAGCGCGACCGCGGAGTTCACGCCCGAGACGATCCCGCTTGCCGAGGTGATCGTCTCGCTGCGCGAAGATCTCGCGGAGTTGATCGACGAGACCGACGCCGACGTGCAGTTTGATAGCGAGCTCGAGGTGCTGGGCGATCGCGACCTGCTCAAGCGGATGATCGCGAATCTTGTGGAAAACGCGATCAAGTATCGCCGCGAGGGCGTCGCGCCGGTGATCGAGATCGAGTGCCGCGAGATCGAGCGGCCCCCGTCGGTCGAGATCCGCGTGCGGGACAACGGGCAGGGGATCGCCGCGGAGGATGCCGAGCGCGTCTTTAATGCCTTTGCGCGATCGAACACGGACCCGTCGATCCAGGGCAACGGGCTCGGGCTGGCGATCTGCCGCCGGATCGCTCAGCGGCACGGCGGTGATCTGACGGTCGAGTCCAAGCCGGGTGTCGGCTCGACCTTCATCGCGCGTCTGAGTTCGAACCCCGCGAATCTCCGGCCGCGGCAGGCGGGCGGGGCCGAGGCGGCGTTGAACAACTAACGCTGCTTGTCACCGCGGCGAGCGTCCGGCGAGCAATTCCGTTTCTATTCCCCAGCCGGCGTGTCATCATCGAAGATCGCGCGGATGGCGGGCGTGTCGAGCTCGTCGAACTGGCCGGTCTGCACGGCGCGGACGAAGAGGAAGACGAAGAGCGCACCGAGGAGCAGCGCGAGCGGAAGCATCATCAGGATGATGGTCACGGGGTGGGCCCCTTCCTGGCGCTTCGCCGGGAGACGGCGAGCGCGACGACGGTGATCGAGCTGACCGGCATGAGGCACGCCGCGAGCAGCGGGTGGATCAGGCCCGCCATCGCGAGGCCCGCGGCGGTCGCGTTGTACGCGATCGAGACGCCCATGCAGACCTTGATGCGCTGGATGGCGCCGCGGGAGTCCTCGACAAGCGTGCGGATGCCGGTGATGCCGCGGCTCTGGATCGTGACGTCGGCGGCGTCGAGGCTCGCTTCGGCGCCGCTCTGGACGGCGATGCCCACGTCGGCGGCGGCGATGGCGGCGGAGTCGTTCACGCCGTCGCCGACCATGACGATCGGGCGGCGGACATCGTCGGCGATCAGACGGCGGACCTCGGCGAGCTTGTCCTCGGGCTGCATCTGGCCGAGGGCGCTGTGCTCGGCGATGCCGACGCGGTCGGCGACGCCGCGCACAACGCTCGCGTGATCGCCCGAGCAGAGGCGGACGTCCCAGCCGGACCGGGCGAGCCACTGGACGGATTCGACGGCATCGGGCTTGAGTTCGTCGGCGAGGGAGAGTCCGCCGACGTTCGCGCCATTGACCGCGACGTAGATCGGCGTGCGGCCTTTTGCGGCTTCGGCGTCGGCCCATGCGGCCGTGCCCGGCGCGATGTGGACGCCGAGTTGATCGAGCAACGCCGCGTTGCCGACTGCGAGCTGCTCGCCCTCGATCTCGCCCGTCATGCCGAGGCCTGTGTGCTGCTGGACGTTCTCGATGGTCGCGTTTGCCTGCTCGCCGGAGTCGGCGATGGCTTTCGCGATGGGGTGCGTCGAGGCGGCCTCGAGCGTGCGGACGAGGCGGGCGGTGTGGTCGTCGAGCGTGGTGGCGGCGACGGTCATCCTGCCGGTGGTGATCGTGCCGGTCTTATCGAGGAGGATGGTCCCGGGCGAGCTGAGGCGTTCGAGCTCGGCGGCGCTCTTGACGAGGACGGAGCTTCCCGCGAGACGGCCGAGCGTCATGGAGAGGACGAGCGGTGTCGCGAGGCCCAGCGCGCACGGGCAGGAGACGATGAGCAGCGCGGTCGCGTGCTCAATCGCGGTGTCGATGCCGGCGGGGAGCCAGAGCAGCGCGGTAACGACGGCGAGCAGCGCGACCGCGACCACAAACCAGCCGGCGATGCGGTCGGCGGTGCGCACGATCGGCGACTTCGTCGCGGCTGCGTTCTCGACGAGGCGCATGAGGCGAGCGGCGCGTGTTTCGGAGCCGGCGGAGGTCGCGCAGATGCGCAGCGGCGCGGTGAGGTTCACCGTGCCGGCGTAGACGGCGTCGCCCACGCCCGCGGGCGCGGGCTTGGATTCGCCGGTGAGGACGGCGGCATCGATCTCGGTGTCGCCGGCGATGATCTCGCCGTCGATGGGGATGGTTTCCCCCGCGGTGACGAGCACAGTGACGCCGGGTTCGACGCGATCGGCGGGGATGGTCTCGGTTGCGCCGCTTCCGAGTTCGATGGTCGCGGAGCTCGGAGTGAGCGTGAGCAGCAGGTCGATCGCGTCGGCGGCACGGCGCTGCTGCTGGGACTGGATGAAGCGACCAATCAGTAGCAGGAAGACGAGCATCGCGAGCGAGTCGAAGTAGATCTCGCCGACGCCCCGGACGGTGTTGGCCAGGCCCCAGAGGCCGCCGACGGCGAGCGCGAGCGCGATGGGGAGGTCAAGGTTGGGCGTGCGTGTGCGGATCGCGGCGAGGGCACCGCGAAAGAACACGCGGCCCGGCCACGCGAGCGAGAGCACGCCCAGGACCGACGCGACCCAGCGGAAGAGGGTGAGCAGCTCGTGCGAGATGCCGTCGAACGCACCGGCGTAGAGCGCGACGGAGACGATCATGATGTTGCCCGCGATCGCGCCGGCGACGCCGATGCGGATGAGCTGGCGGCGGGCGTCGAGCCTGCGGGCGGCGTCCTTGTCCGAGCCTCGGGCGGGGGCGGCGGGGTAGCCGATCGCGTGCAGGGCTTCAGCGATTTTGGCGAGCGAGGCGCTGGCGGTGTCCCATGTGATCTCGACGGTCGAGCGACCCAGGTGGACGCGGGCGTCGAGGATCGCGGGCTCGATGCGGTTGACGCGCTCGATGAGCCAGACGCACGCGGGGCAGTGGAGCCCTTCGAGCGTGAGCCGCGCGGTGCGGCAGCCGTCGCCGGCGTCGATCGAGCAGCGTTCAAGCACGGCGGGATCGTCGAGGATGGCGTAGCTGCGGTCGTCGCGTTCAACGCGGGCGCGGTCGCGTTCGAGGGCGCGGCGCATGCCGTAGTAGTTGTCGAGGCCACGCTGCGTGAGGATGCTGAAAACCGATTCGCAGCCGTGGCAGCAGAACTGGTGCTCGGCGGTGTCGTTGTAGAGCGCCTTCGGGACCGGCAGGCCGCAGTGATCGCAGGCGACCTCGGCGGAGGTCTGCGTTTCGGCGATCGGTTGGGCGGTGAACGCGGTCATGTGGTGCTACTGGTGCTACTGGTGCTGCTGTTCGATGGAGGCCCCGAGTTCGCAGCAGGGCAGCGGGGCGGCGTCGCGGTCTTGGACGATCAGAAGCTGCGACGCGACAGAGCCGTCAGGGAGCTCAGGAGCGCGGAGCTCAGCGATGGCGGTGCGGCCGAGGGCGGTGTAGAGGCCGAAACCGATGATGAGGACCGACGTGAGCGTGGGGAGATGCCGGCGGAGCGGGCCGGTGAGTTTCTGGAGTCCAACACCGACGGCGGCAAGCGCGGGAACGGTGCCGAGCCAGAACGAAGCCATCACGAGGGCGCCGACCGCGGGGTTGCCGGTGCCCGCGGCGATGAGAACAAAGAGATAGAGCCAGCCGCATGGGAGCAGCGGCGTCAGCATGCCGACGGCCGCGGCGCGGGCGATCGGCGGGAGCCCGAAGGCCCAGCCGTGCGCGCGCTCAGCGGCTTTCTGGAGTGATCCCGGGAGCCGGGGCTTGGGTAGTTTCGCGCCGAGCTGCTGCGCGAGAGCGATCACGCCGAACGCGATCATCGCAGCGCCGGCGATCAGTGCTGAAGTCCGGAGATTGCCGTTGACGGCGGTGGTGACATCAGCGGCGGAGCCGATGAGGCCCGCGACCGCACCGAGCGCAGCGTAGCTCGCGCCCCGGCCCGTGTGGTAG
>JBCDKU010000033.1:0-27221 GCA_038746265.1 Planctomycetota bacterium | reverse complement strand
GGGGACGAGTGTCCCCGCCCGTTGCTTTTTGTAGCGTTGAGCGCTCAGGGCGGAGGCCCTCGGGGCCTAAAGTCCGCGCGAATCGACCAGTCGAAGACACCTACACGGAGCCACCCGATGGAAACCACGCTGATCATCCTCAAGCCCGACGCCGTCCAGCGCGCGATCACCGGCGAGATCATCTCGCGTTTCGAGCGCAAGGGCCTGCAGATCGTCGGCATGAAGCTGATGCAGATCTCGAACGAGCTCGCCTCGACGCACTACCAGGACCACCAGGGCAAGCCGTTCTACGACGGGCTCGTCGGCTTCATGACCTCGAGCCCCGTGGTGGTGATGGCGCTCCGCGGCGTGGGCGCGATCCAGATCTGCCGCAACCTCATGGGCGCGACGTTCGGCTCGAAGGCCGACGCCGGCACCATCCGCGGCGACTTCGGCGTCTCGAACAGCTTCAACCTCGTGCACGGCTCGGACAGCCCCGAGGCCGCCGAGCGCGAGCTCGGTCTGTTCTTCGGTGCAGGCGAGGTCTTGAGCTACGAGCGTCCGGGCGACCAGTGGGTGTACGACATGTCCTCGGGCACGCCCGAGTAAGCATCGCGTCGCTGGTTGTTGATGAGCAGGGGGTCAGCCGGAGGTCGCGGGCTCGATCCGGGCGAGAACGTCCGGCCTGGCCTCGTCTTCGACCTGCACGATCTGGTCGGCGACTTCGCGCCGATGGATCTGTACGTTGCGGGGGAACTCGAACGCCACGCGGACGCGTTCACCCTTGACGGAGGCAATCCGGACCACGCCGAGCGGATTGCTCGGGTCGCCGATCACGATCTCCTCACCCTCACGACGCGTGATCACCAGCATCGGAGCACTCCCGTACCACCGCGGCGGCCTCATGCCGCCACGCCACCCGTGGCCTTCCAATATAGCGGGCAAAGCCGGTGAACACCCGAGAGATCGCCAAAGCGGAGAACATTCCGCCTTTTGCTCGGATGGGCGCGTCCGGTAGACGTGGGAACGGTTATCCGGATCGAACGCTACTCGATCGCCTCGACCGCGGTGACCTCCGGGACGTGCTCCCGCAGGTTGCGCTCGATGCCGACCTTGAGCGTCATGGAGGCCGACGGGCAGCCGACACAGGCCCCGTGGAGGCGGACGCGGACGACGCCGGTGTCCGAAACCTCGACGAGTTCGAGGTCGCCGCCGTCGGACTGGACGGCGGGGCGGATCCGCTCGATCACCTGGGCGACGCGGATCGCGACGGCCCCGGAATCGGTATTCGTTTGGGATGAGGTCGAATCTGTACGCATGACACCTCGGCTTGCTTCCTCTTTAGAATCGGTCGTGTCTTGCCCAAAGTCAACAAGAAAGACCGGACCAATCCCGGACGGATCTCGCCGGGGTGGTCGATCCTGCATCATGTCGCGACTGAATCTCCTGCCGTTGCTTGTGCTGATTTCGTTCCTGGGCCTTGCTTCGTGCGGCGGGTCAAGCCGTGTCGAGGGTGACCCGCTGCTCAACACCGCCGACGTGTCGCTTGAGTCGTTCGTGCGTGAGAACGCCGCGCGGACGGCGTGGGTTGAGGCGCAGCGCGGCGAGCGTTCGCTGCCGATCGTGCGGGAGCAGTTCAAGGATCTGATCTGGACGGACGCCACCAACGCGCGGCTGCGCGACGTCATGGTCGAGCTTCTTCTCAGCGACACAACGCCCGCGGGCGACGAGGACAACCGGCGGCTGGCGATCCTGCGGCTGCCTCTCGAGGTCGAGCCGATCACGGCGCAGCGGTTCATGGCGGCCGCGGTGGACGGCGGCTGGACCGATGTCACGCCCGCGCTCGTTCGAAGGCTCGCGGAGGTCGAGCAGTTCGGCGGCGAGCGTCAGGAGCCCGCGGTGATCGCGGCGCTGCACCCGGGCGAGTCGTTCGAGCGGGTGCTCTTCGAGACGCTGCTCGAGCCGGAGGTGATCCCCGGGCAGCGTGAGCAACTCCGCAAGCGGCGCGTGCGTCGCGCGGCGTTGGATGTGCTCGGTGTGATCGATCCGTCGGGCGAGCAGCTCATCCGCATGGCGACGACCGCGAGCGAGATCGAGCGGCCGCCGGAAGCGGTCGCGATCATCCGGACGATCAGCCGATCGGCCGAGAGCTTCGGCGTCGCGCCGCGGAACGGTCGCGAGCTGGAGTGGCTCGATCGGGTCACGAGCGATGAGGACAGCCGCAACGCGGCGTGGCGGTCGCAGGTGTCGGCCGCGGTGAGGTCGCTCTCGCGCGGCAAGCGGCAGGGCTTGCGGCTGTTTCATCTGGAGCCGATCCGCTGGGCATCGGACGCGAAGCCCGGGTGGCTCAGCGCGACGCGCGAGGAACTGGTCTCGATCGTTGAGGCGCGGCTCGAGGGCCGGCCCTTCAACCGGCGGACGGCCGAGATCGATATCGACCGCTCGGGGCTCGACGAGCGCTTCCGCGATCACAAGGACGCGATGGCGTGGGCGGATCTGATCGCGCTGCTCGCGGTGGACGAGGCGCTGCGGTCAGAGTCGTTCGTGACGCGCGTGATCGATCTCGCGCAGCTCGATCGCGAGGACCGGACGACGGAGTACGGCGGCTTGCTGTGGGCGGGCTCGGCGCTCGACCCGACCGGGTCGCGGGCGCAGCTGTACCTGCCCCGCACGGGCGATCGGCTGGGTGATACGACGTTCATCGCGAGCGAGGACGCGATCCGCGACGGGGATCGGGCGCTCGCGCACTTTCACCTGCAGGTCGCGGACCGGCGCAACGCGGAGTTTGCCGGGCCCAGCGGGCCCGATCTGGACTTTGCCGCACGCATGGGCCGGCTTGGCGTGGTGTTCACGTCGATCCGCGAGCGGCGGCTCGCTGTGGACTACTACCAGCCGAACGGCGTCGTTGTGGATCTCGGCGAGATCCGCGACAACTGATCGGGCGAATCTCACCGCGTGTCGCACGTCCTGATCATCATCGCGTTCGCGAGCCTCCGGATGCTGCCGCCGCCCGGTGAGCGGCCGTGGCGGTCGTTCGATCTCGACCCGCTGGTGTCGCTGCTTGTCGCGGTGGTGCCGATGCTGGCGTTGGTGTCGGCGGCATCACTGGTGACATCGGCCTCGATGAAACGGCTTGATCGGACAGGACGGACAAATCTGATCGATGCGGCCGAGTCGCTGGCGGCGCTCGGTGGCACGGCGGCGACGCTGTGGTTCGTCGGCGCGGTCGGGTTCTTTGGGTGGCTTGATACGGTCAGGCTCGTCACGGGCGATGTGATCGTGCTGGACGAGGTGATCGCGCTGGTGCCGCTGCTGCTGGCGTACTTCGGGCTCGCGGTGGCTCGGCATCCGATCGACAAACGCCGGGGTGACGCGGTGCTCGTGCGGGCACTGGACAGGGGCGAGCCGATCTACCCCGTGCCGCCCGCGATGGCGGCGGCGTGGCGCACGCTGCGGCACGGGGCGCTGACGGTCGCGATCCCGCTCGCGATGATCTTCGCGATCGGCGAGGGGATCGATCGCGGGGCGACGCACCTGTACAAGACGAGCAAGCCGGGCGACTGGATCGCGCGGCCGGGCGTGCTGGAGACGGTTGTGCCGCTGGCGCAGCTGCTGGGCGCGGTCAGCATCCTCGCGATCGCGCCGGTGGCGCTTCGGATCATCTGGGACACGGTCAGGGTGCCGCCGGGCGATCTGCGCGATCGGCTCGAGGCGCTCTGCGAGCGGCACAACGTCCGCGTCGCGGAGCACCTGATCTGGCGCACGGGCGGGACGATGCTCAATGCCGCCGTCGCGGGGTTGCTCGCGCCGCTGCGGTTCATCGTGATCTCCGATGCGCTGCTCGAGCGGCTCGGGGAGCGCGAGGTCGAGGCGGTCGCGGCGCATGAGGTCGCGCACGTGCGGCTCGGGCACATGGCGTGGCTCGCGGCCGCCGTGCTGGGATCGATCACGCTCGCGGGCGGGGTTGTCGGGCTCGCGCTGCGGTTCACCGTGCCCGGGTTTGTCGAGACCGATGTGGGCCAGGGCGTGATCGTGGCCGCGGTGATCGCCGCGGCGATCTTCGGGCTTGGTCACGCGAGCAGGCGGTTTGAGCGGCAGGCCGACGCGTTCGCGGTCAAGCACCTGAGCGGCGCGGTCCGTGGCGGGGCTTCGGTGCCCGTGACCGCGGCGGCGATCGGGGCGATGTGCGGGGCGCTGCGGACGGTGGGGCGGCACAACGGGGTGCGGCTCCGCAAGTTCACCTGGCGGCACGGCTCGCTCGCGGGCCGCATCGAGGCGCTGCAAGCGTTGGAGGGTCTCCCGAGCGATCGGCTGCCGATCGACGCGGCCGCTCGGTGGGTGAAGGGTCTGGCGCTGACCGCGCTGGTGGTCGGTGTCGGACTGACGGTCCTCGATGAGTTCCTGCGGATCTCGGCGCAGACTGCGCAGCTCGCGGGCTAGCCTGCGTCATGCTTACCGAGAATGAACAGCGACTGTGCGCCGAGATCGCGTCCCGCGAGTCGGCGTTGCTCGAGGATCTGAAGCTCCATGTCGGGCTGCCGACGGGCGGGCACAACACGCCCGCGCTGGACGAGTCGCGTGAGCGGCTGTCGTCACGTCTGGAGGCGCTCGGTGCGCGCACAGAGCTGGTTCCCGGCGAGGAGAAACCCGCGTGGCTCTCGCTGGGCGAGAAGGGTGGGGGCAGGGCGATCCCGCCGACGGCGGTGTGCCGGCGGACCGAGGGCCGACCCGGCGCGAAGGTCATGGTCGCGGGGCACCTCGACACGGTGCACGACCCGGAGGGTGACTTTCGCGAGCTCTCGATCCGGCCCGACGGCAAGACCGCGACCGGGCCCGGCTGCGTCGATATGAAAGGCGGGCTGGTGATCGCGGCCGCGGCGCTCGAGGCGTTGGACTCGGTTGGGATCGACTGCGCGTGGACCTTCACGCTCAACTCGGACGAGGAGACGGGGACGTACCACTCGGACGCGTGTTTGCGTGCAGAAGCCCCGAAGCACGACTGGGGATTGGCCCTCGAGCCGGCGCTGCCGGGCGGGGAACTGGCGATCGACCGGATGGGGTCGGGTCAGTTCATGGTGGAGTGCCGGGGGAAGTCGGCGCACGTCGGGCGGGCGTTCACGGAGGGCGTGAGCGCGGTGACGAAGCTCGCCGAGTGCCTCGTCGAGATCTCGAAGATGCCCGAGCCCGAGCGGGGGAAGATCCTGAACGTGGGGCCGCTCAAAGGCAATGATGCGCCGAACGCGGTGCCGGATCTGGCGCGGGCGTGGGGGAACGTGCGGTTCCCCGATGGCGCGATGTCGGACGAGATCGCGGCGCAGCTCGACGCGCTTAGCACGGGCGAGGCGATGCCCTCGGCCGAGGTCTTCCGGAGCTTCAACCGGCCCGCCAAGCCCGTGAACCCCGAGGTCGAGAAGCTCGGGCTCGCGGCGCGGGCAGTCGCGGAGGATCTCGGGCAGCAGCTTCCCTTCGCGAAGACGGGCGGCGTGTGCGATGGCAACATCATGCAGGACGCGGGCCTCACGACGATCGACACGCTCGGCGTGCGGGGTGGGGGGCTTCACACCCCGGACGAGTGGATCGAGCTGGCGAGCGTGGTCGAGCGGTGCCAGTTGCTGGCGGTGCTGATTGGGCGGCTCTGCAGCGGCTCGGATTGATGAGACCGTGTGTAAGAGTCGGGCGATGATGAGCCCGGATCCCTCGCTTGTGCGATGGGCTCGTTTTGTGGTCGCCGGGATTGGCTAGCATTCGGGCATGAGCACCGCCGAAGCCACCTCGACGACCGTCGGATCCAGCATCAAGAACGACCCACAGATCAGGGCCGCGATCGATCAGATCGTCGCGCGGGTCGTCGAGCACAACAGCCAGATCACGGACGTGCGGCCGCCGACGGCGGGCCTCAAGCAGTCGTACGAGGACCTGATGAAGCGGGCGGCGGCGGTCAAGGGCCGGCCCTTGCTGTACCCCTACCTCGGCTCGGGCGGCGGCAACGGCGCGCTCGTTGAGCTCGAGGACGGCTCGGTCAAGTGGGACATGATCACGGGCATCGGGGTGCACTTCTTCGGGCACGGGCACCCCGAGCTGATCAAGGCGAGTCTCGAGGGCTCGGTGGAGTCCACGCCCAAGCACGGCAACCTGATGTCGAGCTACGCGGCGTACGGCTTCATCGAGAAGCTCGTCGAGCACGCCTCGAAGACCTCCGATATCCGCGAGGGCTTCGCGACGACATCTGGCGCGGTTGCGAACGAGAGCGCGATCAAAATCTGCTACCAGAAGCACGCGCCGGCGAGCCGCGTGCTGGCGTTCAAGCACTGCTTTATGGGCCGCACGGTGACGATGGCGCAGATCGGCGATTCCGCTTCGGGCCGCGAGGGCATCCCGCTGACGACGCAGGTCGATTACATGCCCTACTGGAACGACGACGCGGTCGAGAAGGTCGGCGGCGCGAAGAACTTCATCGACCATGCGTGCTGGAGGCTGCAGCAGTTCATCGACCGCTACCCGGGCATGCACGCGTGCTTTATCTTCGAGCTGATCCAGGGCGAGGGCGGGTTCAACACCGCACCGCGGGACTACCTCGTCGCGCTGATGGACATGTGCCGCGCGAACAACATCGCGATCTGGGACGACGAGGTGCAGACGTTCGGGCGGACGCAGCGGATGTTCGCGTACGAGACGTACGACCTGGGCGAGTACGTCGATGTGCTGTGCGTGGGCAAGATGACGCAGGCGTGCGCGACGCTCTGGACCGAGCGGTACGCGCCGAAGCCGGGACTGCTCAGCGGCACGTTCACGGGCACGTCGCAGGATTTTGCGGTCGGCACGCGGATGATCGAGATGCTCGCGGAGGGCGATTACTACGACTCGAAGCCCGGCATGCTCGACCGGGGCGACGGGCGGATCGCTCAGCACCACGCGGCGTTCCGCACGCAGTTCGAGGCGCTCAAGGCGAAGCACCCGGACTGGTTCCCTGACGTGCCCTTCGGCGACCCGAACCCGGGCGGCATCGGCGGCATGTGCCGCTTCACGCCGTTCGGCGGCGAGAAGGCCAAGGTCGCCAAGGCGGCGAAGGCGTGCTTCGAGGAGGGCGTCGTGCTCTTCTGGTGCGGGCACGGGCCGTTCCATCTGCGCGTGCTGCCGCCGCTGGGCGTGTTCAAGATGGCGGACTGGCCGCGGGTGTTTGAGTGCATCGAGCGGGGGCTGGCTCGCGTGGCGGGGTGAGTGGCACTCGGCAATCGGCACTTGGCATTCGGTTAGGAGAGGTAGAGGGGGTAGTCCTCACCCCGACGCTCTCGGTGGGGGAGAGGGAGGCGGGGGTGTGGTCGTTGTGTGGGAATCGACGCCGCTCGGTTTCCCGGGGGGCGTCGGGTTGGTTGGTTAGTCCTGCTCGCCGATCACAATCGCGGGGATCGCTTGCTCGGCAACGGCACGGTTGAACTCGGGGAGTTCTTCCTCGACGACCTTGTTGAACTTGGCCACCTCGGCGTCGAGCAGCTTCTTGAGGCGGTTAAAGACGTCGATCGACTGCTGCGTGGGGGCGAAGTCGCCGTCCACGGTGCCGGCGAGGCCGCCGATCTTGTCGTTAAGGCGGATCGGGAAGTTGAGCGGGTCTTGGCTGGACTTGCTCTTGGTCTGGTAGATCGCCTCCTCAACTTCCTTGAGGGTCGCCTTGATGTCGTCGGCCATGGTTGTGAGCGACTCGGCCGACCCGACCTTGCCCGCGCGCTCGAGCACGTCGTTGATCGACGCACGGATGTCCTGGATCGTGTTGACGGTCGTGTGCGCGGTGTCCACGGCGTTGTGGATGTCGAGCAGGAGGTCGAACTGCGCCTCGTACTCGGCCTGCGTCGTCTCGACGCGCGGGTCACCGTGGATGGTAAAGGTCTGCGACATGCTGTCGTCGCCCGCGGTCATGGTGACCGTGTACTCGCCCGGCGGGACGCGGGGCCCGGGCGGGATGCCGGGCCAGTGGATCGCGCCCGGGATGTCGGTCGGGTTGGGCAGGCGCATGTTCCAGCTGAACCCATTCATGCCGGGCTCTGCCGAGATGGTGTCGCCGCCGCGGCGGCCGCGGCTGGGCGTGTCCTCGCCCTCGAGCGCGACGTTGACCTTGTACTCGCGGATGGTTTCGCCGTCAGCGTCCTCGTAGGTGAGGGTCATCGACTCGCCCGCCATGCTCTCCGGGACGTAGAAGTGCGTGGCGACCGAGTAGCCGCGGGAGCGGTAGGTGTCGGCCGGCGCGAAGAGCGCGGGGCTGGCGTCGCTCGGGCTGGTCGTCGCGATCTGGCGGAGGACCGAGAGGCCCGGGAGGATCCAGAACGAGCGGCCCTGCGTGGCGATCACGAGGTCGTCGTCCTTGACGGTCACGTCGGTGACCGGGACGACGGGGAGGTTCATGTTGAGCGGCTCCCAGTCGTTGCCCTTATTGAAGCTCACGTACACACCCGTCTCGGTGCCCGCGTAGAGCAGGCCCTCGACCATCGGGTCCTCGCGAACCGAGCGGACGTGGGCGCCGTTCGGGATGCCGTCGGCGACGAGTTGCCACGAGCGACCGCGGTTGGTCGTGCGGTAGACGTAGGGCTTGAAGTCATCCATCTTGTAGCGGTTGACGGCGGCGTAGGCGGTGTCGGCGTCGTGCGGGGAGGCCTCGATGAGGCTGATCATGGGCCAGTCGCCCATGCCGCGCGGAGTGACGTTGCGCCAGTCGCGTCCGTTGGTCGTGACGTGGATGAGCCCGTCGTCGGAGCCGGCCCAAATGAGGTTCTTCTGGAGCGGGCTCTCGGCGATGGTGAAGACAGTGCAGTAGTACTCGACAGCGGTGTTGTCTTGAGTGATCAGGCCGCCCGAGGAGCGCTGCTTGTCCTTGTCGTTGGTGGTGAGGTCGGGGCTGATCGCGGTGAAGCTCGCGCCCCCATCGGTGGTGACAAACACGCGCTCGCCGCCCACGTACATCTTGTTCGAGTCGTGCGGGCTGAAGATGATCGGGAAGGTCCACTGGAAGCGGTGCTCGAGCACGTCGGCGCCGGCGCCCATCGGGTTCTCGGGCCAGACGGTGACGTTGCGGCGGACGCCCGTGTCGTGGTTGTAGTAGGTCATCAGGCCGCCGTAGCTGCCGGCGTAGATGACGTCGTCATCCTCTGGGTGGATCGCGATGTAGCCCGACTCGCCGCCGCCGACGGCGTAGAGGTCACGCTCCCAGTTGCCGAATGCGAAGCTGCGGCTCGACACACTGGCGGTCGAGTTGTCCTGCTGCGCGCCGTAGACGCGGTAGGGGAACCTGTTGTCGGTGGTCACGCGGTAGAACTGCGCGGTGGGCTGGCCCGTCTGATCGGTCCAGCTGGCGCCCTTGTCGAAGCTGACGTTCGCGCCGCCGTCGTTGGACTCGACCATGCGGGTGTTGTCGAACGGGTCGATCCACATGTCGTGGTTGTCTCCGTGCGGGGGGCGGAGGCGATCGGGGAAGGTCCTGCCCCCGTCGTTCGAGCGGTGGAAGCCCACGTTGAGCACGTAGACGGTGTCCGCTTCCTGCGGGTCGGCGTAGATGTGGGTGTAGTACCACGCGCGTTGGCGGAGCTGGCGGTCGGAGTTGGTGCGGCGGAAGGTCTCGCCGCCGTCATCCGAGCGGAAGACACCGCCCTCGTCGGCCTCGACCATCGCGTAGACGAGGTCGCGCTGGGCGCGGCTGGGCGAGATCGAGACCTTGCCCTTGACGCCCTTCGGGATGCCGTTGGTGAGCTCGGTCCACGTCTCACCGCCGTCGGTGGACTTGTACAGACCCGAGCCCTCGCCGCCCGAGTCCATGCGCCAGGGCTTGCGGGAGACTTCCCACATGCCGGCGTAGACGACGCGCGGGTTGAGCGGGTCGATGCGGACGTCGATGCCGCCCGTGTTCTCATCGACGTAGAGAACCTTGTTCCAGGTCTCGCCGCCGTCGGTGGACTTGAAGATGCCGCGCTCGGTGTTGGAGCCCCAGACGTGGCCCAGCGCCGCGACGAAGACGGTCATCGGGTCGTTCGGGTGAACCGCGAGGCGTCCGATCTGGCGCGTGTCCTCGAGGCCCATGTGCTCCCAGGTCTTGCCGGCGTCGAGCGAGCGGTAGACGCCGTCGCCGTGGGAGAAGTTGCCGCGGATGTCGGCCTCGCCCATGCCGACGTAGACGACGTTGGGATCCGAGGCGGCGACCTCGACGTCACCCACGGAGCCGGTCTTGAAGTACTCATCGGAGATGGGACGCCAGTTCTGGCCCGCGTCTGTGGTCTTCCAGAGACCGCCGCCCGTGACGCCCATGTAGTAGGTGTCGCGGTCGCCGATGACGCCCGAGACCGCCTGGGCGCGGCCGCCGCGTCCGGGTCCGATGTTGCGCCACTCGAGCGAGCCGAACCAGTCGTTGGTCTCCTCGCCGCGGGCGTTGCGGTCGTCGGACTGGGCCGACACCGCGGGGTTGATCGCGAGCGCGGCGATGCCGGCACCGATCGCCGTCACCCACCGCGCACAGATGTTGCTGCGTTTGGACATCCAGAGCCCTCCTTTGTGCCTCGTGGCCCTTTCACAGGCCGTCCGCCGGGTTCCGGGTGGCTGTACGGACGCCGTGGGAACCCTCCGGAAGCAGAATACCAAGGGGGGCTCGGATTTGGGACTGGAGTTCTGAAGCCAGAACCGGCCGCACCCGCGGTGGCGGGTGGGGCCCGGAGGGGGAGAGAGAGCCTGTGGAACTCGGTCGTTCTTACTCGGGTGTGGCGGTGAACAGCCGGACGAACTCGAACAGGTCGGAGATGTTCACGACGCCGTCGCCGTTGACGTCGCCTGCCGCGACACGGACACCGCCGGCGGTGGCGGTATTGTCGGTGTAGACATTGATGTAGTCGAACAGGTCGGAGATGTTGCGGACGCCGTCGAAGTTGAAGTCGGCGGGGTCCCAATCGATCTGCCGGAGGGTGCCGCCGATCCGGTCGTCGATCCAGATCTGGCCGCTCACCGGCTTCAGTTCACCGAAGTCGTCCGGAGTGACATCGAACGCGAGGCGGTCCTCGGCCGGGTCGGTCGGCATCCCGGTGACATCGAAGAGCCGCACGCCCGGCACGCCGGGGATGAAGCCGTCACTGGCGTGGGCGAAGCCGTTGCTGTCGAGCTCGACGAGACCGAAGACATCGGCATCCAGCTCCGGGTGAGCGAAGTTGATCACCATCAAGACGTCGAGCCCCTGCGAGAAGACCTGCGGGAAGACCAGGGGACTGTGTCCGTTCCAGAGTCCGCCGCCTTCATGGCCCGGGTTGGACTTCAGAAGGACCATGCCCCGCTTGAGGTCCATCGGGTTGGCGCCGGCGGCGGCTGAGGGGATCGACTCGAGTAGGATGTCGGCCTTGGTGCGGGCCGCCATCGAGACGTGCCCGTCGCCGTCGGTGTCGAAGTTGTTGACGATGATCGGCTGCGATCCTCGGACGAAGATCGCGGTCTGGAAAGGGTCCTGCGTGTTGTCGCCGAGCCGGAGACCGAGCCTCGCGGCGGACGATTCGGATCCGTGCGCCCCGATGATGAGGTCATTGATGCCCACGCCCGACTGAGCGGAGGCGGAGCCGGCGGTGAGCATCGTGAGCAGGCTGAGCTTGAGTGTGTGCTGGAGCATGGCTTGGTTCCTTTGGGTTGAGTGCGTTGAGCGCGGAAGGCGTGGTTACTGGCCGCTCGAGGTGAAGGCGTTGATGTACGAGAACAGGTCGGAGATGTTGACGACGCCGTCGCCGTTGTGGTCGGCGGGGTCAGCGGCCTGGACGGAGTCGAGGTTGATCCAGCTATCGTGATCCTTGTCGGCGCTGGCTGAGCCGCTGAACTGGTACGACGTGACGAGAACGTCCCTGAGCTTGTAGCGGAGGTAGACCTCGCGGACTTCCTCGCGGCTCAGGCCCGTGACATCGAACACATGCAGGTACGGAACACCTGCGACGCGTCCGTTCTCGACGGCGACGTTCCCGGAGAGCACGTGCACGATGTCGGTGTCATCGAAGCGGCCGGCGGCCGCCTCGCCGACGTCCGCAACGGTCAGGAGCATGCGTCCCTGAGCGACGAGCGTCGGGAGCGCGAAGGCGATGTCGCCGACGTTGACCTTGCCACTCCCGCTGCCGCCGCCGAGATGGGTCGAGAGCGGCTCGGCAGGGAAATCGAGTGACGTGTACCCGACGATGAGCGGGTCGTGATCGCTTGGGCCTTCATCGGCCGCGGCGCTGCTGAGGGTCTCCCAGAGGATGTCGGCCTTGCCGCGAGCGAGGAACGTGGTCATGCCGTTCCCATCGACATCGCTGACGTTCTGGAAGCCGCAGTCCTCGCTGATGATGAGGATGTTGCCCTGGGCACTCGTGGTGGAGTAGGTCCACTTGATCTCCTCGAAGTTGAGGCTGAAGTCCTCGGCGGGAAGGGGATCGCTCGACTGGGCCGAGGCGGCAACGGTGCCGGCGGCGAGGGCAAGCAGGGCGGTCTTGAGGGTCGTGCGGTTCATCGGTCGTTCCTTTCAGGGTCGTGCCCGTGTTGTGGTGCGGGCGGGTCATTGGTGCGGCCAACGCGGCCGTCGTGAGGAAGTGCGGGAAGTTCAATCGCGAAGGGACACGACACGAAACAAAAACTCACATTTGTTCATCCGGGGCCGTTCGATGAGCGCAGTGGATCAGAATCTGCGTCTATGTCGGATAAAGCAGGGTTGGGTACAGGGATGAGGCGAGATCGGCGCGGTCGCGATGGACGGCGTATCGCGTTGGTCTAGGTGTAACTAATAATATAAAGAGTGCCCGGGAGCCAGGCGTGCGTTCCGCGGCGGCAGAGCACGCGGCACGGCGATATGGAGTCAGCGAGAAACCGGGAGTCTGTCCCACGCCCTCTGCGAGATTTTTCTGTCAATTGATCGCCCGGGTTCCCCGGGGGTGACGGCCCGCGGTATGGTCTCTTCTGGCAGCAGGTGGCCCCGCGTTGAGTGAGACGCGGGGCCCGCAAGAAGGGAAGCGTGGTGATCGGGGCCGACGATCCAGTCGGACGCCGGGAGTCCACCGCGGACGCGCCGCCGTGACGGGCCGATCGGGTTTGTGTTTTCGATCCGATCTGCCCCCGCTCAGGAGCCACTCGCGACGCCCACCGGGGCGGCGGGGAAGGCGGGCGGGGGAGGCCCGGAGCCGGAAGACCTGCCCGCTGCCGCCCGTGTGTCCTCGCGATCGGGACGCGGTGGGCGAGCGGCGCGAGCCCCGTGCGCCGTGCGCACACTGTCCGTGTCCATCCCATCACGAGGCCGGTTGATCGGCGTGACCGGGGACGCTCCGCGCGATTCGGAGCGGGAAGGCGGACATGGATTTGAAGATGATCGTTGTGGCGTGCGCGGTCGGCGCATCGTCGGTTGTGTTTGCTCAATCGAGCGACGCGGATCCCTTCGCGGATCGGGTGGTGATGGAGGCGGACGGCGTGCCCGTCACGTTCGGGCCGTTCCACCCGAACACGCTGTGGTCGGACCCTCAGGCGGTGCTCGGGCAGCCCAACGTCGTGGAGATCGACGACAGCCCGTTCAACGGACCCGCACGGCGGGTCACGATGTTCTGGGCGCTGTGGTTCCACGGCTCGCCCGACCCGGCAGATCTCGGCGCGACGCTCACCGCGGGCGCGAGCGATCGACCCAAGAACGGTCTGGGTCTCGGCATCGGCGGCCAAGTCGTGGTCGAGTTCGACGATCCCATCGAGAACAACCCCGACGACGGCGGCGCGTTCCACTGGGGCGTGGATCTGATCGTCCACGGCAACTCGTTCTTCGGCAACACGGGCGGCTTCCTCGGCGCGGGCGATCCGCTCGGCGCGGGCGTGGTCAGCGGCGTCTTCGCCGAGCCGATGGAGATCGCCGTGGCGCAGTCCGCAGCCGGGCCCTGGTTCACGCCCGCCGATGGGGTCGCGGCCGACGCGCTGTTCCCGTCCCACCCGTGGCGGTTCGATGCCGGGGCGAACGAGTGGACGCTCGAGCTCAACGACTGGACGAAGCCCGTCGATCCGTCGCTGACGATCGCGGACTTCAACGGTCTTTCCGGTGTGCAGGCCCAAGACCTCTACGACGGCTCGGCGGGCGGCGCGGGCGTGGATCTGTCGCGGCTGCTTGATGAAGAAGGCGAGCCCGCGACGCTCGAATGGGCCCGCTTTGTCCGTATCCGCGGGACATCGGCGGGCGAGATCACCGGCTTCGTCGATGTCGCGAACCCCGCTACCTGCCCGGCAGACTTCGACGGCAGCGGGGTGGTGAACATCTCCGATCTGTTTGCGTTCATCGCGGCGTTCACCACAGACAACGGTAACGCCGACTTCGATGGCAGCGGGGTTGTGAACATCTCGGATCTGTTTGCGTTCATCACCGCGTTCACGGGGAGCTGCCCGTGACCCGCCGCGCGTTCACGCTCATCGAGCTTCTCGTTACGATCGCGGTCATCGGCGTCATGACCTCGATCCTGCTGCCGGCGGTCGGCACCGCGCGGGAGACCGCCCGGGGCGCGGCCTGCCTCTCGAACCTCCGGCAATTCTCGATCGCGCTCAACACCTATGCCGACGACTACGCCGAGTCGTGCGCGCCAGCGCAGTACGGCTACTACGGCGGCGTGATTGACCCGGTCACCGGTCGGTCTGCCGTCATGTCGTGGGACTTCATCACTGTTCGAGTCGGCTCGACCGCGGCCGTCCATCGCCCGGGCATCCTCTTCCAGTCGGGCGGCGCGATCGATCTCCAGCAGTGCCCGAGCTACGACGGCAACGCGAACTGGCAGACCAACGGCGTCGAGGATCCCGCCACCGGGTACAACTACAACACCAGCTACCTCGGCGGCCCGACCGAACCGATCGGCGGCTGGGTGTTCTTCGATCGCTCATCGCTCCGCCAGAACCAGCGAGCCGAGCCGGCGAGGCTGCACGAGGTCCGGGACCCAGCCCGCACCGCCGCCTTCGGCGACGGCGGCTTCCGCGACGGTGCGAACAAGTTCATGCGCTCGCCCCTCGAGGGGCCGCGGGACCTGTTCATCGACCGCGTCACAGCGGCCGCCGGCGCTCAGGCGTTCCGCCACGGTGAGCGGACGAACGCGGCGTACGTCGATGGGCACGCCGAGTCGCATGGCGAGCGTGCGGTGACGGGCGATGCCGCGATCGACGCGTGGCTGGGCGATGCGTCCGGATTTCTTTCGGAGGACAACGCGGCGTACCGCCTGAACCGCGGCAGGGATCGGTCCTATACTCTCTGTCCGCGGTGAGGCCCTGTGCTTCAGCGTCCGGGTCGCATAGCTCAGTTGGCTAGAGCGCTGCCGTCGCATGGCAGAGGTCACAGGTTCGAGTCCTGTTGCGACCACTTTCTTAAGCACCTCCGCCGTCGAATCTGATCCGACACGGGCGTCGCTTATGGCTCTCACAACGAATCGACGGACCAACCGGCGTTGACCCCGGGCACTTGTTGCAGGGGCGTTGTCCCATTCGTGGGCAGCGTCAAAGGCCGGGAGTTGCCTTTCTCGACCCACCAGCGGTACCAGGCCGTATCGGCGTGGGGCTCAAGCCGATGTCTCTCGACACAAGCCCGCGCTGTTATGAGACACATACCCGCCGTTTCGCTGACGAAGGACCTCGCCGATCAGTGCGACCGGATCGCGTACCAGTTCACCGGTCGCGTCCAGTCGCAGGCGGCGTTGATCGTCATCGACCGCGAGCGTCGGGTCGTCGTGCAGGCGTCGGAGAGCAGCGGGAGCGTGCTCGGGGTCGAAGCCTCCGAGCTCGTCGGTCAGCCGCTGCACGCTCTTGATGAACTGCTCGGTGGCGGCGTCGCGGAGGATCTTGTTAGCTCGGCGGCCGAGGCAGCGCCGGCATACGGGCCGCGCATCGAGACCGGCGACGGCCCCGCGGTGTGGACACGGACGCACCGGCTTGGTCCCGACGTGCTGATCGAGTTCGATCCGGAGTCCAACGACGGCGCGTTCGATGAGGGGGCGCTGTCACGTCTTCTTCCTGAGCTGGTCCTGAAGCTGTCAGATGCCCGGACCATCGGCGAGGCGTGCATGAGCGCGGCTGAGCTGACACAGGTCGCGCTCGGGTACGACCGCTGCATGGTCTACCGGTTCGACGGCGACTGGAACCGCGAGGTGCTCGGGGAATCGCATTCCGAGCGCGAGCCGGAGTCGTACCTGGGGCTGCGGTTCCCGGCGCGTGAGATCCCGGCATCGATACGCGAGATGTACAAGAGGTGCCCGATCCGGATGTGCGTCGATCACGCGGCCGAGGGCTCGCCGCTCGTCCCGGTGATGGCGGAGGGGCGCGACGAGCACACGGACCTGACCCATGTGATGTCGCGGACATCGGCGGGGGTCTGCCGAACCTACTACGAGAACATGGGCGTCCGGGCGACGCTCACCCTGCCGGTGATGATCCGCGGCGAGGTCTGCGGGCATCTGAGCTACCACCACCGCGATCCGCGGCGACCGTCGCCCGTGCACGACACGCTGCTCCGCTCGATCTCGAAGTCATTCGGCGATGCGATCAGCCGCATCGAGTCTTCGCAGCGAGAGCAGGCGGAGCGGTTCGCGCACGAGATCCAGGAGGCGATGGCGTCGAAGGCCGGCAGCTGCGAGGACGAGACCCGCCGGATGCAGCTGTACCTGCCGAGGCTGCGCGAACTGCTCGGTTGCGATGCGATCTCGTTGACGCTCGGGGCGGAGGTGTACACCGACGGCGAGGGCCTGACGCCCGACATCGCGTCTCGGATCATCAAGTCGCTCGCGGTCGGGCCGAAGAGGCAGCTGGCAGTATCCGCGAGACTTGTTGTTGATCACCCCGAGCTGCGCGGCAGGGTCGGCGGCTTCGCGGGGGCGCTCGCGGTGCAGATCGGGCACGGCTCGCGCGAGTGCCTGCTCGTGGTCCGCAGGGAAAAGCGCGAGGAAACACGCTGGGCGGGCAACCCGAGCGAGGGCGCGAAGTGGGAGGAAGACGGGCGTCCGAAGCTCACGCCCCGGTCGAGCTTCAGCGAGTACCGAGCGACAACCGCCGAGAGCTCGAGGGAGTGGAGCCACCGTGATCGTGTACTGGCGCAGTCGTGCGCGCGGCACATCGGCATGCGGTTCCTGCAGCACCAGGCGACCATGAGCGCCCGCGCGCAGACGGCGTTCCTCGCCAACGTCAGCCACGAGATCCGGACCCCCATGACGGCGATCGTCGGATTCGCGGATCTGCTCGCCAACGACGAGGAGGTCGGCGGCGATCACGAGTCGATGATGAACGCCGTGCGCTCAATCCGCGGCAACGCCGACCACCTGCTCGCGATCATCAACGACATCCTCGATATCTGCAAGGTGGACGCGGGGAAGCTCAGCGTCGAGCAGGTCGAGACCGATCCGATCAGGCTCGCCCGGGAGTGCCTCGATCTCGTGCGCCCAAAGGCAACCGAGAAAGAACTCAAACTCTCGCTGACGTGCGAGAACGCGATCCCCTCGTCTATCAGGTCCGACCCGACGCGGCTTCGGCAGATCATGCTCAATCTGCTGAGCAACGCGATCAAGTTCACGCACGAGGGCCGCGTCACGCTCTCACTCGCCTGCGATAGCAAAGCAGAGCTACTCCGATTCCGCGTGATCGACTCGGGCGTCGGGCTGTCACGCGAGCAGCTCGAGCGTGTGCTCCGCTTCGAGCCCTTCCGGCAGGCGGACGTCTCGACCACCCGCAAGTTCGGCGGCACGGGCCTCGGGCTGAGCATCTCCAACTCGCTCGCGCGGCTGCTCGGCGGGTGGATCCACGCCGAGTCCGAGCCGGACCGCGGCAGCACGTTCACCTTCGTGCTCGATGTCGCGGGGTCGATCGAAATGCGCTGATCCAGCCCGACACCATCGAGCATCACCTCGCGGAGAAGCCGTCACCGGCCACCGCGGCAGCGTCACCATCGAAGCCGCTCGACGGCGTTCGGGTGCTCGTCGTCGAGGACGGCCCGGACAACCGGCGGCTCATCAAGCATCACCTTGCCAAAGCGGGGGCCGCGGTCGATGAATGCGAGAACGGCCGCTGCGCGATCGAGTTCCTTGGTCCCGACGCCGGCGATGCCAGGGTGGACGTCGTCCTGATGGACATGCAGATGCCCGAGATGGACGGCTACGACGCCACGCGGTGGCTCCGCCAGCACGGCCACACCATGCCGATCATCGCGCTCACCGCGAACGCCATGTCGGGTGATGAGGATCGCTGCCTCGCCGCCGGCTGCGACGCCTACCAGCCCAAGCCGTTCGACCCGGCCCGCGTCATCGCCGCGGTCGAGCAGCTCCTGCAACGGAAGCAGCTCGGCGACGCGGCTTGAGCGCGGCAGGTTGCCCCACGGGGCGGCAATGTGTTCGTATTTTGAATGGATTCCGCTTCCAAGTCCGCTCTCTGCAAGAATTTTGCGATTTCGGAGAATCGGCAAGTCAAACGGTTGACGATCGATTATCTTGTTCAGGTGCATGCGGGGCCCTAGCCGGCGCCGTGGGAGTGACGCGAGACAAGACAACGCAGGAAAGAGAGCGAGACCTATGAAGACGACTGCATTCCAGATTGCGGCGACCGCCGTTCTGGCCTCATCGGCCGCGGCCCAGGTGACGCCCGTGATGGCGGAGTACAACGAGGGCGACCTCGGCACCAACTACTTGGTGAACGAGGCAGCCGTCGGCGGCGCTGACATCCGCAGCGAGGAGTTCCCCGCCACGATCGCGTACCAGTACACGGGTCTGTTCAACATCGGCGACACCGTTTCGATCACGGGCGTCGCGCTGCCGCTCTGGGCCAACCGCGACAGCAGCTTCACGACCAACAACACGCTCGCGGGCACCTTCACGTTTGACATCTACGGACTCGCCGGCGGCGCAAACGCTGACGCCTTCGACGGCGCGGCGAACGAAACGCTGCTCGGCTCGGCCTCGCTCGAATTCGACAGCGTCGGCGCGGGCGTGCTGCTGTTCGGTGCACTCTTCGACGAAGCCATCGATTTCGCGGCCGACTCGTCGGGCTTCGTGATCTACATCACGTCCGACAGCGTGTTCCGCCTCAAGGCCGGCCCGCAGACCGCTGGCACGGGCGCCCGCGTCAACATCAACAACGGCAACAGCGTCGCCAATGGGCAGGTCGGCAACATCACCGTGCTCGGCACGGCGATCCCCGCGCCCGGTGCCGCTGCTGCGATTTCGCTTGCCGGCGTGTTCGCGTCGCGTCGCCGTCGCACGGCCTGAGCCTCACACGATCACAAGGATCCGTTCGAACATGACACGCGTCTTCTCCGCGTCGAGAGCCGCTGCCGTCCTGGCCGCGGCTTTCTTTTTTGCCGCCCACGCCGTCGCGCAGCCCAACATCGTTCTGATCATCTCGGACGACGCGGGCTGGGCCGATTTCGGCTTCAACGACCAGGGCAATGGGCTCGTCCCGACCCCCGAGATCGACCGCATCGCGGATGGCGGCCGCTGGTTTCGCGCGGCCTACACCGCACCGGTGTGCAGCCCGAGCCGCGCGCGCATGTTCCTGGGTCTGCACAACCAGCGGACCGGTTACGACAACAACGGACCCAACTCGTTCGACGCCTCGGACTCGGTGGTGCAGGGCCTCATGCTCGGCGATGTCACGATGTTCGAGCGGCTCAAAGCGGCCGGCTACTCGACGGGGTTCTTCGGCAAGTGGCACCTCGGACAGGAACGCGATGTTGTCTCCAATAACACGACCGTCATCGAGGGCAACCTGCCACCCCGGCACGGCATCGACTACTTCCTCGGTCTTACCAGCGGATCGCGGCCCTACTTTACCGGCACCGCCGGGAACTATCAGCAGCGCCTCCGCGAGCTCACGCTCGATCCGCAGACCAACCTGATCTCCGACATCGAACGCGAGAACAGCTACCCCGCTGGCACCTACATGACCGACCTGCTCGCCGATGAGGTCGCCGACTACATCACGAAGCGGCACGACGAAACGGAACCGTTCTTTGTCACTCTCTCGTTCACCGCGCCGCACGGCCCGCTCCAGGCGACGAACGCCGACCTCGCCGCGGCCGATGCGCTGGGCTTGGGCTTGACCGGCAACCGCCGCACCTACACCGCGATGATGATCGCGATGGACCGCGGCGTCGGCACCGTCCTCGATCGCCTTGAGGACCCCGACAACAACGGTGATACCTCCGACAGCATCGCCGACAACACGATCGTCGTCTTCATCAACGATAACGGCGGCGAGACCGCCAACTCCGCCCGCAACTTCCCGCTCCGCGGCAAGAAGTCCGACACCTTCGACGGCGGTATCCGCGTCGTCATGGCGATGCGCGGCCCGGGCGTTCCCGCGACGGGCGCCTCCTTCAATGACCCGGTGGACTCGGTCGACCTCGTCCCGACCTTCCTCGCCGCCGCCAATGCCCCGCTCGGCCCGATGGACCAGACCGACGGCGTCAACCTGCTGCCCTACCTCGACGGCACGATCAGCACGCCGCCGCACCCGGAGATCTTCGTCCGTGGGAACAACCCGCTCGCGGCCGGGGCCCGCGTCGATCGCTGGAAGCTCACGAGCGAGAACATCGGCGGCCCGTTCCTGTACGACATCGTCGCCAACCCGGGCGAGACGAATGTCCTGACGAGCCAGTTCCCCGGGATCGCCCAGCAGCTGCGCGAGGTCTTTAACAGCTTCGAGACCGAGTACATGAAGCCGCGTTGGGGCGTCGCGAGCGCCGACCCGTTCGATCGGTTCATCTACAAGGGCGCGGGCGGCGCGTTCAGCATGCAGAACGCGTGGACCGGCCCGGGCGGAAGCCCGGCCAACGCGACCCTCGACGACCGTGACGGCTACGCGAACCTTGCGCTCGAGTTCCCTGTGACGGGCTCCGCCTACAACACCAGCAACGACATCGCCCGCCCCGACGGGCTCGAGATGATCGCCAACGAGATCACATTTACCGGCAATCACATCTCGCCCGCGGCCGCGGGCATTACTGTCGGTGGCCTGCCGCTGCTTCTCTCCGACACGCTCGACGGCACGCTGCCCAGCATCACGCAGAACGCCACCTCGACCGGCGGCGGCGATCATCCGGTCGAGATCGCGGTGCCTCTGGTTGTGTGGGACGATCTCGCGATCGGGGGCGGCGGCGACCAGCCGCTCGTGTTCACGGGAGACATCTCTCAAGCTCGTTCCGGCCGAGTGATCTCGCAGCAGTACACCGATCTGCGCGTCCGCTCGAACGTCTCGGTCGCGAGCGTTGACCTCATCGACGGATTGACGACGATCGAGCAGGACGGCTTGATCGAAACTTCCGTCAGCGTCGCCGCCGGCGCTCGGCTCGATCTCGGCGGCAGCGACGCCCGCACCGATCCGAACTACCTCGGGAACTCGTCCGCGCTGATGATCGAGACGCCCATCGGCGGCCCGGCGGTCGCGTTGAACTTCGACGGCCGTGAAGTCATCGGCTCGCTCGCGATCGATGGCAACGACCTCCCCCGCGGCATCTACGGAGCCTCGACGCACCCCGACGTCTTCTCGGGCGACGGTCAGCTCATCCTCCGCGGCCCCTTGCTCGACTGCCCGGGCGATATCAACGACGACGGGTACGCCGACGTCTTCGATGCGCTCCGATTCATCGCCGCGATCGCTGCGGCCGCGGATTGCGGCGGCGGCAACGGCCCCGCGCTGCCGGGAGGCATCAGCGTCAACACCGTCGCGTCCGACGACACGCCGGGCGACGGGCTCTGGGATGTGTCCTCGCCGGGCACCGATTTCTCACGGCCGTGGTCGTTCAGCGCGAGCCTCGACCCGGTGCAGGTTACCGACGGCCCGGGCGGCATTGTCTCGGCGTATGAATTCCCGGCGGCGGCCGCGAACGGCCCGGACTACGAAGACCCCTCGCGGAGCAGCAGCACCGTCGAGATCTGGTTCGACCCCGCGAACCTGAGCGGGAACAAGCTGCTGTTCGAGGCAGGCGGCGGCGCGCGCGGCATCGCGCTGTGGCTGAGCGGCAGCCAGCTCCGCTTCGACATCCAGAACGGCACCCCATCGCCGGTTCGCGCATCCACGACCATCACCGACGGTTGGCATCAGGTCGTCGCGTCGATCGACATCAACGCCGGTACGGCGCGGCTGTACGTGGACGGACAGCTCCGCGACACCATCAGCATCGGCACCGACCGCTGGTCCGGCGCGAACCCCTCGGGCCTCGGGCAGGTCACCGGCACCGCCGTCGGCAGCATCACGCCGCCGAACTTCGCGGGCCGCGTCGCGATCTATCGCCACTACAACGGTGTCGCCCTCGACGACGCGCTGGCGCTCCAGGCCTTTCAGGCGGTCGCCAACGCGTCCGCGCCGTGTGATGCCGAGCTCGATCTCAACAACGACAACGCCCTCGACGGCGGCGACATCACCGAGCTGCTCAACCGCCTTGAGAACTGCGTCAACTGAACACGCTCAGGGCTTCGGCGGGAACCACGACCCGAGACCCGGGTACGCGGGCGGCACCATCTGCTCTTCCCACGAGTCGAGCTCACCGCCGATCGCGTCCGATTGCGCATCCGAACCGAGGTTCGTCGTTTCGGCGAGATCAGCAGCGAGGTCGTAGACCTCGAGCCACGGCTCGCCTCCCGTATTCCGGATGATCTTGCGATCACCGACGCGGGCCGCGGCTTCCTCGCGGCCGTGCCACCGCCAGAAGAGACGATCGTGCGGCGCATCGGCGAGCGTCCCGTCCAGGAACGGCACAACGTCCACACCATCCAGCGGCTTGTCGGCAAACAGCGTCGCCTCGGAGTCCGAGCCCGCCGCCGCGACAAGCGTCGCCGCGATATCAAGCGAACTCACCGGCAGGTCGTACCGCTCGCCCGCGGGGAGGGCCGCGGGCCAGCGCACCGCAAACGGCACCCGCAGCCCGCCCTCGTAGGGTGTGCTCTTGTGCCCACGCAGCGGCTCGTTGCTCGAGGCGTTGTTCCGCGCGCCGCCGTTATCGGAGAGAAAGAACACGATCGTGTTCTCCTCGATCCCGCGCCGGTCGAGTGCATCGAGCACGCGACCGATCCCGTCATCCATCGAGCTGACCATCGCCGCGTATGTCCGCCGTCGCTCCGGCTCGATCGACGCGAACTCCGCGAGCTTCGCGTCCGTCGCCTGCATGGGTGTGTGCGGCGCGTTGTACGCGAGGTAGAGGAAGAACGGCTCGTCATCACCGCGATCACGGTCGATGAACTCGACCGCCGCGTCGCTGAGCTCGTCCGTCAGATACTCCGACGTCTTCACCCGCTCACCATTGTGCAGGAGCTTCGTCCGGTACCACGCCCACCGCTCGCTGACGGCGCTCAGGTCTTCGAGCGTCAGACTCTCCGCGAAGTAGTCGTGCCCGCCCGAGAGAAAGCCGTAGAACTCATCGAACCCGCGGTCGCGCGGCTGTAGACCCGGGTAGGTCCCGAGATGCCACTTGCCGACCGCCATCGACTCGTACCCCGCGGGCCCGAGCATCTCCGCGAGCGTCCGTTCCGTCGTCGGCACGCCGTTCGGCACCGCCGGGTTTACCGTCGGGTTGATCGACGATCCGAACCGGTCCTGGTACCGCCCCGTGATCAGCCCCGCCCGGCTCGGCCCGCACACCGCGGCCGTCACATACCCGTTCGTGAACACGATACCACCCGACGCGATGCGATCGATGTGCGGCGTGCCGAACTCCGTCAGCCCGTTGAACCCGACGTCCGCGTACCCGAGGTCGTCCGCGATGATCACCACCACGTTCGGGCGCGAGCCGACATGCGACTCGGCCTGCTCCTGGGTCACATCATCCACCGGTACACAACCGGCAACAAGCGCTAGTCCAAGCAACGCGAGTGATCTCACGGCGCATCCCCTTCGCGTTGGTACACACGGATGTAGTCGATCTCGTACCGCACCGGGAACACGGTCTCGCTCGGATCGCCGCCGTTGTTGCCGCCGATCGCGAGGTTGATCAGCATGTGGTGCGGCTCGCGGAACGGGTTCGTCCCGTCTGGGTTGATGGTCTTCGTGACGTCGATCTCATTAAGCAGCTCGCCGTCGAGGTAGAGCCTGATCGAATCCGCGTCCCAGTCCATCCTCCACTCATGGAAATCGTCCGACCAGCCCTCGCCGTACTTCGAGATCGGTACCTTGACCGAGTCCCAGCGCGGCTTGAACCGAGGCCCGGGCTTGCCCCACGCCGCATTGGCGAGCACGTCGCCCGCGTAGTACTCCATCATGTCGATCTCGCCGCACTCGGGCCAGCCGCGCATCGTGCCCACCGTCCACCATGCGGGCCACATACCGGGGTCGGTCGGTACCCGCGCCCGAAGCACGAAACGCCCGTAGGTCCAGGTCTGGCTGTCCTTGGTTGTCAGCGAGCTCGAGGTGTACTCCGCGTAACGCCGGCGCTCGCGCCAGTTGTTGGAGCCGCGCTCAAATGCGGGGTTGCGCAACCGCTCGCGCCGCCCCTCGATGATGAGCATGCCATCCTCAAGGAAGGCGTTGTCCTTCAGATAGAACTGGGCTTCCTCATTCCGCCTGAAGCCGCGCTCGAAGCTCCACACATCGCTGTCCGGCCTCGAGCCTTCATCGAATTCCTGCGCCCAGACAAGCCGGTAGCCATCCGATTCGATCGGCGGCGGATCGGCGGCGATCAGCACAGCACTCGAAAGGAGAATCCCGATCATCGCCCACCTCCAAGATCCACGCGGATCACTCGGCCGTCCCGGCTCCGCTTCGGCTTGATCCCAGACAGGCTCTCGGCCCTGCCAGGATGCCCACTCACCTTCACCGTGTACGTCGCGCTCGCATCAAACACATGCGGCGTCATCCGCGGCTCGTTCGCACGGATCGCATACACCAGCTCACCCGTCCCCTCGTGGATCAGCTCGAAGACCGGCTCGTCCTCGCCCGTCACCTCGATCGTTGGCAGCCACCCCATCGGTTCACGCCCGTAGTTGTCCATCTGCGAGACCGTGACGGGCCAGCCCGGGTAGGGCTGCGCGTCGGCCGACGTCACATCGATGTAGCGGGGCCACACCTCGTAGGTGATCTCGCGCGACGCCTTGTCGAAGTGAACCAGCCCGTACCCCTCGGCCCGCTCGCCCCATGCCTCGCCCTCGTCGTCGCGCGCGAGGACCAGGCCCGGCTGCGGGTTGACGTACGCGAGCATCGTGAGCTTGTTGCCGAGCGCGTCTCGATACCCCCCGAGGTTCTCAAGCTCGCCGGCAAGCGGATCCACGGCGTCCTCGAGCGGATCCCACCAGCGGACGAAGTAATTCACGATCGAGGGCGACGCGAACGACACCATGGAGTCGCGGTACTCATTGATGCCGTGGTGCACGAGCGTCGCGAGATGCTGATCGCCGCACAGGTGCGTGGCGAAGCCGCGCCGGATCGCCTCGACCGCCTTGTTCCGTCCTGTCTGGGGCCAGCCGTTCGAATCGAGATCAGCGCGCTGCCGGTTGCTGCGTTCGGTGCTCAGATCGACCTCGCTCAGCGTCCGATCCCAGAGCCCGGGACCCGACCGGTGCGCCGCGTTCCCGAAGACCGTCTGGCTGAGCACCGCCTTCATCTCGGCGCCGTCCCAGTCCGCTGACCATGCCGTCAGAAAGTCGAGCTGCCGGCGGCCCAGCAGCTGCGCCTCGGGCACATCGAGCACGGCGGGATCGAACGACTGCGCCCCGGCTTCGTCACGCCGAGGCCCGCGCGACCGGATCAGCCCCCGTGGCCCCGTCTTGAACTTCCGATCCTCGATGACGGCAAAGTCGATCCCGCCGACATGAAGCGACGTGTAGTACACGCCGATCCCCTGCGCGATGGGCCGCGCGTCGTACGGATCAGGAAGGTGCCACGTCTGTGCCGTCTCGACCGACCTGATGTACTGAGCGGAGTGGAAATAGCCGCCGCCCTCGCCGTCTGGCGTGTTTGCCTTGATGCCGCCCTCGCCCCACAGGTTGCCCTGCCCGATGTCGTGATCGTCCGGGATCGTGACGGTGGGGCGGTCACGCATCAGCTCGCCGAACTGCCGACCGAACAAGAGCCACGCCTCGAGATGCTTCTTGTGGTCGTAAGACTGGTCGCCCGCGAAGAACAACAGGTCCGGGTCCTGGTGCTGCAGGTTGCGGACGATGTCCTCCCGCGGCCCGCGGTCGGCGTTGCTGTTGCAACTCAGCGACGCGACCACGATCACGTCCTTCTCGACCGGGTCACGCCGGACGCGCCCCTGGTACGTCGCCCGCCCACTCGCAGCGACCAACCGGTAGTCAAAGTCCCGCGTCTGATCCCAGTCCTCAACGCGGAAGTGAGCGAGCCACCGTTTCCGGTTCTCCTGGGGCCAGCCGTAAGACGATTCATCGACCTCGACCTCGCCGACTGTCCGCCATGACCCGCTGCCCGACGGCCGAACCTCAAGCATCACGGTGCGATCAACGCCCTCCGCAAGCGGATAGAGCTGAGCGGTCATCTTCAACACACCGTCGTGCGCCGTGTACAGCGCGAACGCGATCGCCCGGTCAGCGGGCACGCGCGTGTCATCCCACGCCCGCCCCGGAGCGACCGGCTGAGCCGCGCCCGCACCAATGCTCAAAGCGCAAACCGAAGCGGCGAGCGCACGACGAACTCCTTCGGTCACACGCACAGCCCTTCTCCCTGCATCCGCGGCCGACCCCGAGGGCGTCAGTTGCCGCAGCCGATCCCACGCTGCTCGAGGTACCAGATCACATCGAAGACGTTCGCCTCACCGCTGCCGTCGAGATCGAGCCCGCCAGCGACCGCATCGACCGCCGCCTCGGTATCCGAGGCATCGATCGAGAAGTCGTTGTTGAAGTCCGCGATGCACGACTGCACGCCGATCGCGCCCGTCGAGACAAACGCCGAAGCGCCCGTGTCGCCGACCGCGCGGATCTCGTAGGTGTACATCCCCGGCGCGGGCACCTGATCGACGAACGCCTCGCCGTCAACCTCGGTCGCGATCGTCGTGAACGCGCCCTGGCTGTCCGCGCGGCGGATCTCCATGCCGTCCAGATCGCGGAACCCGTGCGGCTCCCAGGCAAGCGTCACCTCACCCAGCCCGCTCTCGAACGCCCCGACTCCCCGCGGCTCGCCCGGCTCACCGCCGAGCACACGCACGAAGTGCCACTGGACATTCACGCCGTTAAACCCGGGCGTGCTGAGCTCGAAAACGCCGGAGTCCGGATCGATCCGCAGCGGCCGCCCGGCCGCGTCCTCGATGAGGAACCAGCCGTGCTCGACCTCGCGAAACGTAAACGCCGCAT